>JAFDDG010000013.1 GCA_019310965.1 Deltaproteobacteria bacterium | reverse complement strand
CCAAGGCGCGCGCCCGGCTCCGTGCTCCGAGGCCGCGGCGCTCCAATCCCTCGAGAAAGCCCGTGAGATGCTCGCGGCGCACCTGACGCAGCTCCCGAACCCCGCAATCATCGAAGTGGGCCAGCAGCTTCGCCAGATCGCTGGCGTACGCCTCCACGGTCTTCGGCGCAAGCCCCCGCTCCACCCGGACGAAGGTGAGAAAGCGGTCGACCGCCTCGGGCCACGGGGCGGCGCCAGTGCGCCTAGCGGCCACTCCCGTCCTCGCTCGGCTGTGCGGCGGCCAGCAGGTCGCATCGCAACGTCTCCAGGGCCGGTCCGTCCGCGACCTTCTTGCCGTGCGCATCCTTCAGGTAGAACGTGTCGGTCACCTGATCGCGGCTCTGCGACGCCTTCGAGATGTAGATTTCGAAGCCGTGCTCGGCAATCGTACGAGTGAGGTCGTGTAGCAGCCCGAGCCGATCGTCCGCCGACACGTCCACGATGGTGTAGAACTCCGATTCCTCGTTCGTAGTGGAGACGCTCGAAGGACTCGGCAGATGGGCCGCCTCCGCACCGACGCGCCGGCCCCGCCGTACCAGTAGATCCGCCACATCGAGATCCCCTGCCAGCACCCTCGCCAGCGAGGCTTCGATCTCGTCCCACACCAGACGCCGCTCGCCTTCTCCACCGGCCGGCGTCGAAACCCGGTAGACCTCGAGCGCATGCCCGTCGCGGGTCGAGTACACGTGCGCCCCGAGAATATTGATGTCGTATGCAGTCAGGGTGCCGGCCACGTTCGAGTACAGACCGTGGACGTCTTTCGTACAGAGAATGAACTCGGTGAAACCGCCACGCATCTCCCGCCGTGCGGTGCGGAAGGCCTGCTCCGGCTCGAGCCCGAGTAGCACTCCGGCGTGCCGCTCGATCTGCTTCGGAGAGTGCGCCGTAAAGTAGCGTTGCGGGAGAGTGTCGAAGTACCCGTGTATCCGCGCATCGTCGATCCCCTGCTTGCGAAGCATCGCCTCCGCAGCTTCGCGCCGCGCCTCCACCCTGCGACCGACGAGTGCGAGCGCCCGGCCCGGATCCGGGCCGCCGGTCTCCAGCAACTCCGCCGTCTGCTCGAATAGCTCCCGCAGGAGATCGCCCTTCCAACTCGTCCAGGCCTTCATCGAGGAGGCGCGTATGTCGGCGAAGGTGAGCAGGTAGAGGTTTCGCAGGTTGGTGCGATCTCCGACGGTCTGGGCGAATTCCAGAATCAGACGCGGATCCGACAGATCCCGACGCTGCGCCAGATGCGACATCAGGAGGTGATGCTCCACCAGGAAGAGAATCCGATCGATGCGCTCCTGCGACAGCCCCAGCCGCTGGAGACACGGTCCGGCCCGCGCCACGCCCTCCACACTGTGGTTGCCACCCAAGCCCTTGCCGATATCGTGCATCAGGCAGCCCAGGAAGAGCACCGCACGATCGTCGCAGGCGCGCATCATCTTGCACAGCTCGGGCGCCTCGCTCTCGTACTCCCCCAGCCACAGCCGCCGCAGCTCTTCCACCAGGAAGATCATGTGCACGTCGATCGTATAGGTGTGGTACATGACGTGCTGCCAGCGGCACACGACGTGTTGCCACTCGGGCAGGAACGCGCCCAACAGCCCCACTTCGTTCATCCCGATCAACGAACGCATCACGCGACGCGGCGATTCGAGAATTCTCAGAAAGATCGCTCGAGCGCGCGCGTCGTGGCGGTAGGCATCGTCGACCAGGTGGAGATGCTCGCGAATCAGGCGCCGCGCCTTGCGCGTGAGCCGCACATCCTCATCCTGCGCGACGGAAAACGCCTCGAGCAGCCGTACCGGATCCTCGCGCAGCAGCCTCACGTGCGGCACCTCGAGCTGGCCGTCGGCGATCCGGAAGCCGCGGGCAACCTGCCGGACCCTGCGTCGGCGCGGCCGGGAGATGCGCTGGCGGCACTGTTCCACCACCAGAGACGAGTAGGTCTGGATCGCGCGCGCGTGGCGATAGTAGTCGGACATGAAACGTTCGACTGGCAGTTCCGGGCCATCGCCGGCGTATCCGAAGCTCTTGGCCAGCTGCTCCTGGATCTCGAAGCTCAACTGATCCGTCTTGCGCCCGGTCATCAGGTGCAGCTCGTTTCGCGTGCGCCACAGAAAGTCGAGGGCCGCGCGCAGCTCGCCGACCTCCGACTCCGTCAAGAGCCCCAGATGCAGAAAATCGTCTGCCCCACCGGCGCGCACGTGAGTCACCTGCATCACCCACCACGCCAGGTGGTAATCACGCAGCGCACCGGCGCCGTCCTTGAGATTCGGCTGCAGGAGGTAGAGCGAATCGCCGAAATGCGCGTACCGCTCGAGCTGCGCCTCGAGCTGCTCGTCGATGAAACGCCCGGGATTCGAGAAGAGCTTCGACCGCACCCGCTCCTGGAACTCGTAGAAGAGCAGCCCGCTGCCCGCCAGGAAGCGCGACGCCAGGATGGACGTGGCGACAGTCGTGTCCTTGCGCGCCAACGAGATCGTGTCTTCGATGGTGCGCGTCGCCGCCCCCACCGCCAGGTTGGCATCCCACAGCCATACCTGCACCCGCTCCGCCACCGCGGCAACGTGGTTCGAGACCTTGTCGCGGTAGAGGAACAGCAAGTCGACATCCGAGTGGATGTTCATCTCCCGCCGGGCGTAACCTCCGGCGGCGAGAATGCACAGCCCCGCTGCCTCGTCGCCGCCGTCGGCGAAGTAGAACTCCTCTGCCAGATCGAAGAGCCGCCGCACCAGCCGATCCATCAGGTCCGAGTGGAACGCGTTGACGGCGGCACCACTCGCGCCGCCGCGGTGCACGTGCTCGAGAAATTCGCTGGATGCCGACAGGTAGTCACGCACCCGGGCCGAGACATCCTCCGCCGCAGCGTCGGGGCCGTGCGCCAAGAATCTGTCGATGTTCGGCGCAGCGTTCATCGCGGGCCACCGGCGGCGAGCCGCGTCTTCTGCTCGTCACTGTAGGCGTTAACGCCTGCGGCGAGCTGAGCTCCGAGCCGATCGAGGTAGTCCGTGTCGCGCAGCCGCTTCGCCTCGCTCTTGTTGGTGAGAAAGCCCACCTCGACGAGGATGGCCGGCATATTCGAGAGGAAGAGAACGTAGAAGGGCCCCTTCTTCACGCCCAGATCCTCGGGGCGCAGTTTTCGGGGCAAGCCCGTCACCAGGCGCTTCTGCACCGCCTGTGCGAGCTGGTGCGAACGCGGCGAGAGCTCCTCCATGTGGAGCTTGGCGAGGGTCTCCTGCAGCACGTTCACCTGCCCACGAGGGATGCCGTTTTCCCGCGCCGCCAGATTCAGGGCGTGGCGCTCGTGGTTCTGATCCAGGTAGTAGGTCTCGACGCCATGGACCGAGCGACGCGGCGCGGCGTTCGCGTGCACGGAGATGAAGAGATCGCCCTCGGCAGACTCCGCGAACGCGGTGCGCTCCTCGAGCGTCAGCGTGCGATCGTCCTGACGCGTGTAGACCACCTGGAAGCCGTACCCCTCGAGCGCCCTGCCCAGCGCCTTCGCGACCCGCAGCGTCACCTTCTTCTCCTGCAGCCTGCCGATGCCGATGGCCCCGGGGTCACGACCGCCGTGACCCGGATCCACGACAACGGTTCGAATCGGCCGCAGCCCGGCGGGCAGCCCGGCGGCACCGATCTCTGCCTCCGCACCACCGCGCTTGCCGTAGACGTCGACGACGATCCGGTGTGGGTGCGCGAGCGTGAGGACCCGGTGGTGACTGTAGCGTTCGAGATCGATCACCAGGCGCACGCGCCGCAGGGTGTTCTGCCCGAGGCGAATCGCCTGGAGCAGGCCGTCGCCCACAGCCACGCCCTCGGAGTAGGAGCGGCCGACCCAGATGCCCTCGAGATCGAGATAGAGGCGCTCCGGCCGATCGGCGCCCGGGTCGGCGGCCAGCCGCTGCAGCCCCTCGGTCTGCACCGGCCGGTCGAACTCGACCACGACCCGCGTGTAGTCGTCGTACGACCAGTGGCGCACATCGACCACATCGCCCAGCCCCGGCGGCCGCTCGACCCCGAGGAGCCCGAGGGCACACATCAACAGCAATGTCAGACGCAGCTTCACGCATCCTCCCGTAGCCGCGCAGCCAGTCGCGCCACCAGCTCGAGCGCCTCGAGGGGAGTCGTGCGTTCCGGGTCGACCGTCCGCAACGCTTCAGCGACTTCCTCGGCCGCCGCATTCGGCGGGGCAAAGAGTCCGAGCTGATCCCCAGCCTCCGCCCGCGGGCCCTCGCCGCACGCCGCCAACCGCGGCCGCCCGGACGCGTCGAGTTCCTCTCCCTCCAGATTGGCGAGGATCTCGCCAGCTCTCTCGACCACCGCCGGCGGCAACCCCGCGAGCCGGCCCACCTGGATCCCATAGGAGCGACTGGCACCACCCGGTGCCAGTCGTCGCAGGAAGATCACCTGATCGCCCCACTCCCGCGCCTCGAAGTGACCGTTGCCCACGTGAGGCTTGGTGCGAGCCAGATCCGTCAGCTCGTGATAGTGCGTGGCAAAGAGCGTACGCGGACGCAACCCGGGCGTGTCGTGCAGATATTCCGCAACCGCCCAGGCAATCGAGAGCCCGTCGAAGGTGCTGGTGCCCCGGCCGATCTCGTCGAGGATCACGAGACTGCGTTGCGAAGCGAACGCCAGAATCTCGGCGGTCTCGCGCATCTCGACCATGAAGGTCGATTCGCCGCGGGCCAGCCGGTCGCTGGCCCCGACCCGCGTGAACACGCGATCGACGACACCGATCGATGCGCTCTCCGCTGGCACGTAGCTGCCGATCTGCGCCAACAACACCAGCAGCGCCACCTGGCGCAGGTAGGTGCTCTTGCCGGACATATTGGGCCCCGTCAAAACGACGATGGCGGTGGCGTCCGGATCGAGTCGCGCATCGTTCGGAACGAACTCCTCCCCGGTGCCGGTGAGCATCGGCTCCACCACAGGATGGCGGCCAGCGCAGATCTCTAGCCGCAGCCCCGCGTCGACGATGGGCCGCACCCAGGCGCCGTTGCGTGCCACCTCCGCCAACGCCGCCAGCGTATCCAGCTCGGCGACGACATCGGCCGCGGCGCCAATGGCTCCAGCGTGGTCGAGTGCGTGCACCCGCACCTCCTCGAAGAGCTTGCGCTCGAGCGCCGCCGCCCGCTCGCCGGCTCCCAGGACGCGCTGCTCCGTCTCGCGCAGCTCGCCGGTGGTGAAGCGTTCCGCATTCGCCAGCGTCTGCTTGCGTTCGTAGTCCTCCGGCACCCGCGACAGCTGCGACTTGGTCACCTCGAGGGCATAGCCGTGCACCGGATGGAAACGAATCTTGAGCGTCGGTATCCCAGTGCGCTGGCGCTCCTGAGTCTCGAGCCCGGCGATCCACTCTCGCCCCTTGCGCATGGCTTCGCGCAGGCCGTCGAGCTCGCTGTGGTAACCGTCGCGCACATAGCCTGTCTCGTTTGCGCCGCGGGACCCCTTGGCCAGCGCCGGCGGCTCGTCGATGAGCGCCTCCCGCAGAAGACGCGCCACTTCCGGCACGGCCGCGGGCGCACGCACGAGCGGCGGGGCAGCGCCGCTCAGGAGCCCGCCGTCGTCTCCGGCCAGGGCGGCCGCGACGCCGGGCAGCGCCTCCAGGGAATCTCGCAAGCCGGCGAGGTCCCGCGGCGTCGCGCCGGGCCGCGATGTCTTCGCCAGGATGCGTTCCAGGTCGCGCACCGGTGCGAGCGCCCGACGCAAGTGCAGCCGCGGACGATCGCGCTCGAAGAAGTACGCCACGGCCTCCTGGCGCTCGGAGATCGCATCGGGATCGAGCAGTGGGTAGGCGAGCCAACGAGCCAGCCGCCGACCGCCGAGCGGCGTCACGGTCTCATCGATGCGCGCGAGCAGTGTGCGCGCACGCCCACCGTCTTCGGAGTTTCGAAAGAGCTCCAGGTGGGCTGCCGTCGCAGCGTCGAGCACCATGGTCTCGTGCAGGGCGTAGTGACGCAGGCGCGCGATCTGGCCGAGCGCGAACGGCTGATGCGCGGCGAGATACTGCAGCAACGCCGCAGCCGCCCGACTGCCGGCGTCGCTGTCCGCAGGCGCCAGCCCGTCGGGATGCACGGGCGCGTCCGAGGGCGAAAAAGTCTCCGCCGCCACCTCGGTGAGCGCCGTGTTGGGCAGCAACGCCGCCAGGCTCTCACGCAGGCCGGCATCCAGCTGCGCCACGATCAGAAGCTCGCGCGGTCCGATGCGGCGGAGCTCTTCGACGAGCGCCACCGGCAGGGTCTCACCCGACGCGGGCCGCTCGCGCGTCGCGCGGAAGTCGCCGGTCGAGGCATCGAGGCTCGCCAGCCCGAACTCCCCGTCCGCCGCGTCGGACAGCTTCAGCGCCGCCAGCGCAAGCTCTTGCCGCGCGTCGATGCCGCTCGGGTCTGCGGCCAGCCCCGGAGTCACCACCTCGACCACCTGACGTTTCACCAGGCGGCGCCCTCCCGCCGCCTTGGCGTCCTCGACCTGCTCGCAGATGGCGACCCGGTGGCCGAGGGCGGCCAGCTTCTCGATGTGCACATCGGCGGCGTGCACCGGCACGCCGCACATCGGCACCGGATCCGGCTTGCCCTTGTCCCGGGTGGTGAGCGTGATATCGAGCAGCGGTGCGGCCAGCTCCGCATCGCCCAGGAACATCTCGTAGAAATCGCCCATGCGGTAGAAGACGATCGCATCCGGGTGCTCGGCCTTGATGGCCAGGAACTGGCGCATCATGGGCGTCTCGAGGGCCGACTTCGGCTTCACTCGACCTCCTCCAGGTCGAGCGCGGGACCCCGCCGATCGAGGGCGTCGAGTAGCTCGGCGTACTCTTTCACCGCCTCGGAGTCGCGATTGCCCGCGAGCAGCAGGCGCCCCAGACAGATGCGCGCCTCGCGGTCGTCGGGATCCCGGGAAAGCACGCGGCGCAGCTCGCCGAGCGCCTCCTCGAGGTCACCTCGGGCGCCGAGGTGCCGAGCCAACGCAACCCGCGCCACTGCATCCCCCGGAGCGCCCTCCAGGCGCTTGCGCAGGAACACCTCGAAATCGCGGGCCTTGCCCAGCGTCGCAAAGGTCGCCTCGAGCTGGGGATACACCGATGCGCCGGCCTGCGGATCGAACTCCGGCACGCGTTTCCAGGCCGCCAGGGCAGCCTTCGGGCGATCCCGCTCGGCTTCGACGGCACCCAGCAAAAGCCAAGCCGGCGCGCAGCGCTTGTCCCTGCGCAAGGCCTGCCTGAGCGCCCGGCGCGCGACGTCGCTGCGCCCCTCGGCCTGCGCAGCTTCCGCCATCTGGACGCGCAATACGGCCTCGGCCGGGCCCGGGGCGCGTCCTTCGAGCTTCGCCAGCCGCCGCTCCATCTCGATGGCGCGTTCGAACTCCCGTGCCTCGGCGTGCAGCTGTGCCAGCGCCCGCAGCGCCGGCTCGTGCTTCGACTCGCCAGCCAACACGTCCTCGTACGCCGCAATCGCGCGGCGCAGGAAGCCGCCTTCGTGGAAATCCGCCGCCAGCCCGGCCAGCGCACGGCGCCCCTCTGCCGAGTCGCTTTCCAAGCGCAGCAGCAGGTTCTGGTGGATCCGGATCGCGCGGCCGATCTCGCCGCGCGAGCGCAGCAACCGCGCCAACGCCAGATAGGGCTCGACCGCGCGTGAGTCCAGGCGGCAGGCGGAGATCAGCAGGTGCTCGGCCTGCTCCCAATCACGCGAAAGCGTCGCGAGCAGCGCGCCGCGCAGGGCGGCATCGACGTCGCGCGGCGCGCGCGCGTCCCCCCCGAACGCCCGCGTCAGCCAACCCATCGACCTAGGTGCCCCTCGACAGGCCGTCGCTGGACGTCGCATCGGGGAGCGACGCGCTGCCGTCGCCCGGCGTCGCCAGCGGCAACGTGCGCAGCTCGTGCACTTCGGCCTCGAGCTTGCGCGCCTCCTTGCGGTAGCGCCGGGATTCGAATCGCAGGCGAGCGCCGCGCAGCATCGCCGCCGCCGCCGCGACCCCGAATCCCGCTGTGAAAGCGCAGAGCAGCACCATCCACAACGCCACGGCCTCGAAATGGAGCACCGCAAAGTCGAGGGTCACCGCCTGCTCGTTGTTCTGCACGAAATAGTGCGACCCGAACACGAGCCCAACGATCAAACCACCCCACAGGATGCGACGAAACCAGCGCATCACGCCCCCGACCCGGTCAGGACGGGTCCGTCTCCGGCTGCACCGCCTCGAGCGGCACGCCGTCGACCATTTCCTTGAGCTCCTTGCCCACCTTGAAGAAGGGCGTGCGCTTCGCCGAGATGTGCACCGGCTCGCCGGTCTTCGGGTTACGACCCTCCCGGGCCTCCCGCACCTTCACCTGGAAGCTGCCGAAGCCGCGAATCTCGATCCGTTCGCCCTGCTTGAGGGCTGCGGTCATGGAATCGAAGATCGTGTTGACCACGATCTCCGTATCCTTCTTGGAGATGTGCGGCGTGCGCTCGGCGACCGCCTCGATGAGGCCGCTCTTCGTCATTCCTCGTCCCCCCCATCTGCCTTTTCGGCGAGTTTCTGGGAGAGCAGGTCACCCAGGGTCGCCTTCTGGCTCGTCGATTGCTGGACCGCCAACTTCTTGAGTGCCGTGCGTTGCTCCCTGTCGGTGAGCGCGCGAATCGAGAGGGCGATCTTCTGCTCCATGGGGTCGACCTTGGTCACGAGCGCCGTGACCGATTGGCCCGGTTGCACGACCTCGCTCGGGTTGTCGACCCGCTCGCCCGAGAGTTCCGAGCTGTAGATCAGCCCCTCGATGCCCTCTTCGAGCTTCACGAACGCACCGAAGTCGGCCACGCTCGTGACCTCGCCGGTCACCTCCTCGCCAACCGGGTACTTGTTGCGAATTTCATCCCACGGGTTGTCGGTGAGCTGCTTGATGCCCAGGGAGAACTTCTCGTTCTCCTTGTCGATCTTGAGCACCACAGCCTCGACCTCGTCGCCCTTGTTGAACTTCTCGCTCGGGTGCTTGATCTGCTCCGTCCACGAGATGTCGGAGACGTGCACGAGGCCGTCGATGCCCTCTTCGAGGCCGACAAAGACGCCGAAGTTCGTGATGTTGCGAACCGGCCCCTGGACCTTGGTGCCCACCGGGTAGGTCTGCTCGATCACGGTCCACGGGTTGGGCTCGATCTGCTTCATGCCCAGCGAGATCTTGCGCTCGCGCTCGTCGACGTCGAGCACCACCGCCTCGGCCTCGTCGCCCACGGCGACCACCTTCGAGGGGTGCTTGATGCGCTTGGTCCACGACATCTCCGAGACGTGGATCAGACCCTCGATGCCGGGCTCGAGCTCGATGAACGCACCGTACTCGGCCAGCGAGACGACCTTGCCCATCAGACGCTTGCCGATCGGGTAACGCATGGCAGCATCGACCCACGGATCCGGCTGGATCTGTTTCAGGCCCAGCGAGACGCGTTCAGTCTCCGCATCGAACTTGAGCACCTTCACCTTGATCTCGTCGCCAACGTGAAACAGCTCGCTCGGGTGATTCACCCGTCCCCAGGACATGTCGGTCACGTGCAGCAGCCCGTCGATGCCGCCCAGGTCGATGAAGGCACCGTAGTCCGTGAGATTCTTGATCACGCCATCGACGATCTGGCCGGGTGCCAAGATCTCGAGGGTGTCGGCGCGCAGCTTCTGACGCTCGGTCTCGAGCAGCGCCCGTCGCGAGAGCACGATATTGCCGCGACGCTTGTTGAACTTGATGATCTTGAACTTGAGTTTCTGTCCGACCACGGCCTCGAGGTTTCGGACCGGCCGCAGATCGACCTGGGAGCCGGGCAGAAATGCCTTCACTCCGATGTCGACGGCCAGACCGCCCTTCACCCGCGAAACCACCGTCCCCTCGACGGGCTGGTCTGCCTCGTAGGCATTGCCGATTTTGTCCCAGACGAGCAAGCGGTCGGCCTTTTCCTTCGACAGGACGATGCGGCCGTTCTGGTCCTCGGTCTCCTCGACCAGGACGCCGACCTCGTCACCCACATCGACGAGAACCGTTCCTCCCTCGTCCATGAATTCCCACGTCGCCACGACGCCTTCGGACTTGAATCCGACATCGATCGTGACGTTGTCTTCGTCTATGGCAAGCACCTTGCCGTGGACCACCTCACCCTCTTTGACGGTGGTGGCAGTCTGTTCGAACAATTCCGCAAAACTTTCGCTCATGAGTCGTGTTTGCTTTCTCGGGTCCCGCCCGGCCTTGCGGTCGTCGGGAGTTCGGCGTCTTTGGGAGCGACCGACCGTCGGCCTCCCCCGGTGGCGAGGGCGTCGCGCGCCTCCGCCAGGAGACGCTCCAACGCCTCCGTGTCGTCCGCCTCGATGGCCTCGACGAGCTCGGCCAGGCGCCGGCGCACCGCTTGTACCGGCGCGGCAAGCGCCTTGCGGTTGCCAGTGAGGATCTCGGACCACATCTCGGGATCACTGCGCGCGATCCGCGTAAAATCTTCGAAGCCGCTGCTGCGCACTTCCGCGGCGCCGGGCGGCGCGGCACCCAGACCTCCCGCAAAGGCGTAGGCCAGCAGGTGCGGCAGATGGCTCACCCAAGCCACTTCGGCGTCGTGGCTGGCCGGGTCACGCTCCAACACGTCGGCACCGAGGGCGCGCCAGAAGTCGGCGATGCGTTGACGCGGCGCGGCTGCAGCGTCCGTCATCACCACGCAGGGTCGACCCACAAAGAGGGCCGGGTCGGCGTGTTCGAAGCCGCGAGCATGGCTCCCGGCCATCGGGTGCGAGCCGACATAGGGAACCCCCCGCGGCAGCAGACCCGGCAACGTGTCACAAAGCGGCGCCTTCACGCTGCCCACATCGGTAACCACGCAGCCCGGCTCGAGCCCACCGGCCACGCGACGCAACGTCGGCCCCATGGCCGACACCGGTGTGGCCAGGACCAGCAGGTCAGCGCCGCGCACGGCCAGCTCGAGCTCGGCTACCTCATCGCACACGCCCTTCGCGAGTGCGGCACGGCGCACCTCCTCGCGACGAGTGGCGCCGACGACGCGGTTCACGGCGCCACGCTGTTTCGCGGCTGCGGCGACCGAGCCACCCAACAGGCCGAGCCCCACCACCACCATGCGCTCGAAGACCGGCGTCACGCCCCGCCCTCCCGGATGCGTCGCAGCGCCTTCACCAGCCGCTCGTTTTCTTCCGGAACCCCGACGCTGATGCGCACGCAGTCCGGCAGACCGAAGCCCGCCATCGGCCGCACGATCACGCCGTCCTGCAGCAGGCGCTCGTAGGTGCCCGCCCCCGTGCGCGCCAGCACGAAGTTGGCCTCGGAGGGCCACACCTGGATGCCCAGGCCGCGCAACTCGCGACTCAGGTAATCGAGCCCCCGAACGTTCGAGCCGGTGACGCGCTCCACGAACTCGCGATCGTCGAGTGCGGCGGCGGCGGCCACCTCGGCCAGCCGGTTGACGTTGAACGGGTGGCGCGCGCGCTGCAGATAGTCGGCGAGCTCCGGGTCTGCCGCGCCGTAGCCGATGCGTAGGCCGGCAAGGCCGAAGATCTTCGAGAACGTGCGCATCACGATCGTGCCGGGACGCCGGCGCACCCAGGCCAGCGCGTCCGGGAAATCCGGGCGCCGCGCAAAGTCGACATAGGCCTCGTCGACGGCCACCACCAGGTCCTCGGGCAGCGACCCCATGAACGCGTCGAAGGCCTCGGCGCCCACCGCAGTGCCGGTCGGATTGTTCGGATTGCACACGAAGAGGAGCTTCGTGCGCTCGTTCACGGCCGCGGCCATGGCCGGCAGGTCATGGACGTAATCGCGATCCAGCGGCACGCGCACGGACGTGGCCCCCATGCCCTGCACGACGATTGGATACATGGCGAAGGAGGGCCAGGCGTAGACGCACTCGTCGCCCGGCCCGAGCAGCACCTTCGCCAATAGCTCCAGCACCTCATCGGCGCCCGCGCCGAACACGAGCTGCTCGCCCGGCACGCCGAGGCGCTCGGCGAGCTTGCGACGCAACGCAAAGCTCGCGCCATCCGGATAGCGGTGGATGTTCGCGAAGGATTTCTGAAGCGCTGCGATGGCCTTGGGGGACGGCCCCAGCGGGCTCTCGTTCGAGGCGAGCTTCACCGAACCCGAAATGCCGAGCTCGCGCTCCAGCTCCTCGATGGGCTTGCCGGGCTGGTACGGCTCGAGCGCCCGGACGTGCGGCTTGATGAGATCGCGCAGCGCCACGCTTACTTCGTCCCGGGCGTCGCGCGCGGAAACGAACCGAGCACGCGGTGAGAGTTCGCAACACTGGACGCGGCGGACAAGGCCTCCCGCACCTCAGGCTGTCCGGGATGCCCCTCGATGTCGAGGAAGAAGACGTACTCCCACGGCTTGCCCTTGATCGGTCGCAGTTGAAGCGATGTCAGGTTGACGCCGGTGCGGGCGAATGGCTCGAGCAGGCGGTGGAGTGCTCCGCTCTCGTCTCGCCGCAGAGTGAAGACCAGCGACGTGAGATCGTTGCCGCTGGGCTCCGGCGGCTGATTGCCGAGCAGCAAGAACCGCGTGGTGTTGTCGCTCCGATCCTCGATGGCCGTCTCGATGGCGCGCAAACCGGTGGCGAGGCCGGCCGTGCGCCCGCAGATTGCGGCAGCGCTCTCATCCTCCGACGCCATGCGCGCGGCGGCCGTCGTGCTCGCCGCCGCGAGGCGCTCGGCATCGGGAAGGTTGCGGTCGAGCCACCCGCGACACTGGGCCAGCGGCTGCGGGTGCGAGATCACGCGCTTCACGTCGACGCGCCGCCCACTCAGCGAGAACAGGTCGTGGCTCACCCTCAACAACAGCTCGCCGCACAGCGTGCCTTCGAAGTCCGGCAGCAGGTCATAGCTCTGGGTGACGATGCCATCCGTCGTGTTCTCGACCGGGATCACGCCGAGGTGTGCCTGACCGCGCGCCACCGCGCCGAACACATCGGCGATGGAGGCCTGCGACACCAGCTCCGCCGAGGCACCGAACTGCTGGGTGGCGGCCAGATGGGAGAAGGTGCCTTCGGGGCCGAGATAGGCGACTCGCAGCACCTCCTCGAGCGCACGAGTCGCGGAGACGATCTCACGGAACACCGGCGCAATTGCGTGGTCCGGAAAAGGCCCCGAGTTCTCCGCGGCGAGCCGCGCCACGATCTCCTGCTCGCGCCCGGCCGAATAGACCGCGCTGCCGCTGGCCTGCTTGTGGCGGCCCACCTCCTGAACCACCCGAGCACGCTCGTTCAGACGAGCCAGGATCTCCGAATCGATCGAATCGATGCGATCGCGCAGATCCGCCAGGCCGGCTGCCGCCGCCGGCGTGCTGGAACGTCTGGACTGTCCGGACTCAGTCATCGCACCACACCGACTCGCACGTGTCGCACACCCCTCTGCGCCGCGACCCGCGTCCGCCGCCAAACGACGAAATCGGGACGAGAGAACTCCGCTAACCCCCTGAAAACGCTTGCGCAAGATACTGGAGGGCCATTCGGGCCGCAAACCGCCCGAAGCGATTTCGCATTGAATGGCGGGGGGTTATCCGCATGGCGCGGCGCAGCGCCCGATCGACGGGACTACCCCCCCCAAAGGACCGGAATTACGCTCTTTTTTCCATTTTTCCCGAGGGGTGGGGCGTCAAGACCCGAGCCCAAATGGACGATGAGAAGCCTCGGAGCATTCGCGCGGGCATGGTCGAAACGTATCCGGTCTCTCGAACCCCGCTGGGCAGCCTGGCGAGGAAGATCATCGCCTGCGTCTGCCTGTGCACGTCGGCCACGGCGATGCTCGTGAGCTGGATCGCGATCCAGACCACCTATGCCCACCTGCACCAGGAGCTCGCCCGGCGACTCCCCCGCAGTCTCGAACACGGCGCGGTCAGCATCGCCGCCTGGCAGGAAGCCCGGCGCCCCGACGCGCCGCTCGGCGAGGCCGACCGGCGCGCGCTGAGGGCACTGCTCGACCTCGAACGCGACGGCGCTGCGCGCATGCTGCTGATCGACCCGCAGGGGGCGATCCTGGCCGCGGCCCTGGGCCACGACGCAGTGGCTCCGAGCCGCGCCACAGCAGAGGTCCTCTCCCACCCGGCGGGCATGCACGACTACCACGACGCCGACGGGGTGCGTGTCATGGGCGCGTCGCGGGATCTCGCCAACGGCTGGCGATTGGTGGTGGAAGACCCGTTCCAGCGGGCCTTCGCGCCGGTGATGGCCGTGGTGGCCCGCGTCTTTGCCGCCGACCTCGCGGTGATCCTCTTTTTCGGCCTGCTCGGGTACAAGATCACCACCGCGGCGCTGCACCCCATCGAAACGCTCTCCGAGGCCGCGCGACGCATTGCCCAGGGCCAGTTCGATCACGAGGTTCCGGAGCTCTCGCGGACGGACGAACTCGGCCTGCTCACGCGCACGTTCAACGACATGATGCGCCGGCTGCGCGGCTACCAGAGCCAGATCGAAACCGCGAACGAGCGGCTGACGGAACGCAACATGGAGCTCCAACAAGCCAAGGAAACATTCGAACAGCTCTCGATCACCGACGGACTCACCCGTCTCCACAACCACCGCTTCTTCCAGGATCACCTCACCCGGGAGCTCAAGCGCGTCAGCCGAACCGGTGAGCCACTGACGATGCTGCTGATCGACATCGACGACTTCAAAGGGCTCAACGACCGCTTTGGCCACGCGGCGGGCGACGAACTGCTGACGGGCCTCGCCCAGACCATGAGCGATACGATCCGCGAGAGCGATCTGCTGGCGCGTTACGGCGGCGAGGAGTTCGTCGTGCTCGCAGCAAATACCGACCTCTCCGGTGCCTACGGGCTCGCCGAGAAGGTCCGCACCGCTGTCGTCGAGGCATCGTTCATCGTCGACGAATCGATGCGTCCGGTGCGGGTCTCGGTCTCGATCGGAGTGGCCCGCTACCAGGGCAATCGAAAGGCGTTCTTCGTCGCCACCGACCGCGCGCTCTATCGCGCCAAGGCCGAGGGCAAGAACTGCGTCGTCATGGACGAGGACGAGCAGCTCGCCTAGCCTCGCGGTCCGTGGCGCATGCGCGAATCATCGGTCTTTCGGGCGGCATCGGCTCGGGGAAGTCCACAGTCGCCGCGCTCTTCGTACAGCTCGGCGCGACGCTGATCGACGCGGACGCGATCGTCCACGAGCTACAGGCGGCGGGCCAGCCGCTGCTGCGCGAGATCGCCGAGGCGTTCGGCGAGAAGCTGATTCGGGACGACGGGAGCCTCGATCGAGAGGCACTCGGCGCCATCGTCTTCAGCGACGAAGCAGCGCGCGCCCAGCTCGGGCAGGTCGTCCACCCCGCCGTTGGCGCCGAGATGGCGCGGCGTCTGGCTGCCGCCGTGGCGAGCGAGGCGCCCCTGATCGTGCTCGACATCCCCCTGCTCTTCGAAGGACGGCGGACCGGCAGCACCGGCGCATCGCGCCTGGACTTCGACGCCACCGTCCTGGTGTGGGTGCCCAGAGAGATCCAGATCGAGCGAACCGTCGCCCGCGACACCTGCTCCCGGGAAGAGGCGGAGCGCCGCGTCGCCGCACAGATGCCCATCGACGAGAAGCGCGATCTCGCCGATCACGTCATCGACAACTCCGGCAGCATCGAAGCCACCGAAGCCGCGCTGCGCCTGCTCTTCGCCGAGCTCACCGGGGGCGCAGCGCCTCCTTGAGCTCGGCCACGAAGCGCACCGCCGCATCGACGGCAGTGTCGCGGGATGGCGCCGCCGCCACGCGCTCCACCAAGGCGCTGCCAACCACGACGCCATCGGCGAATGCAGCGATGCGCGCGGCGTGCTCGGGCTTCGAAACACCGAAACCCACACAGACCGGCACACCGTGGTCTTCCCGGGCACGACGCACCGGTGCCTCGATGCCCGCGGCCAGCTCGCTGCGCGCACCAGTCACACCGGTCAGCGACACGTAGTAGAGGAAACCCCGAGTCTGCTCGGCGAGCATCGCCAGGCGTTCGGAGCTCGTAGTCGGAGAGGCCAGCAGGATGGAATCGACGCCAGCGGCGGCCAAGGCCGCGCGGTAGCTCTCGCCCTCTTCTGGCGGCAGGTCCACGCAGATGACACCGTCGACGCCGGCGGCGGCCGCGGCTTCTGCGAACGACGCCTCTCCGTTGCACAGGAAGACATTCGCATAGCCCATCAGCACGATGGGAGTCGCCACATGAGCCCGCAGGTCGGCGATCATCTCGAACACGCGCCGCAGGGTCGCTCCCCCCGCCAGCGCGCGCTCGCTCGAGCGCTGGATCGTCGGGCCCTCCGCCATCGGATCCGAGAACGGTACGCCGATCTCGATCACGTCGGCGCCGGCTTCGGCCAACGCCGGCACCAGCTGGGCCGTCGTCTGCATGTCCGGATCGCCAGCGGTGACGAACGGGATCAGCGCGCATTCGCCACGCTCTCGGAGACCGGCAAAACAGGCGTCCAGGCGACTCATCTCAATGGGCCGCAGATTCGCCGGCGCGCGCCTTCAGGAGGTCGCGCACCTGGGGCGCGTCCTTGTCGCCGCGTCCCGACAGGTTGACGACGATGCTGGCGTCGCGGCCGAGCTGCGGCGCCAGCTTGCGCAAGTGCGCCACGGCGTGCGCGGACTCGAGGGCGGGAATGATGCCTTCCATGTGCGAGAGGTACTGGAAGGCAGCGAGGGCTTCTTCGTCGCTGGCGGATGCGTATTCCGCTCGCCCGACATCGGCCAGGTAGGAATGCTCCGGCCCCACCCCGGGATAATCGAGCCCGGCGGAGATCGAATGCGCGGGAAAGATCTGGCCATCGTCATCGAACAGCAGGCGCGTCCGCATGCCGTGCAGCACGCCGGGCTCACCAGCGGAGACAGCGGCACCGTGGCGTCCGGATTCGAGCCCCTCGCCGGCGGCCTCGACACCAATCATTCGCACCTGCTCATCTTCGAGGAACGGGTGGAAGAGCCCGATCGCGTTCGAGCCTCCGCCCACGCAGGCGATCAGAACATCCGGCAGGCGGCCCTCGGCCTCGAGAATCTGGCGTCGCGCCTCGACGCCGATGACGCGCTGAAAGTCTCGCACCAGCGTCGGATAGGGATGCGGGCCGACCACGGAACCGATGCAGTAGTAGGTGTCGCGGACATTCGTCACCCAATCCCGCAGCGCCTCGTTGGTGGCATCCTTCAGCGTCTTCGAACCGCTGTGCACCGGGCGCACCTCGGCGCCGAGCAGCTCCATGCGAAACACGTTGAGGGCCTGGCGATCCACGTCCTCGGCGCCCATGTACACGACGCACTCTTGTCCGAACAGCGCGCAGGCGGTCGCCGCCGCGACGCCATGCTGGCCGGCGCCGGTCTCCGCAATCACCCGCGGCTTGCCCATGTGGCGCGCCAGCAGGCATTGGCCGAGCACGTTGTTGATCTTGTGGGCGCCGGTGTGCGCCAGATCCTCGCGCTTCAGGTACACCCGCCCACCGCCGAGGTCTTCGGTCACCCGCGAGGCGAGGGTCAGCGGCGTGGGCCGGCCGGCGTAGTGGGTCAGCAACCCGTCGAGCTCGGAGCGAAAGTCAGGCTGCCTACTGATGCGCGGGTAGGCCTCGCACAGCTCGTCGAGGGCGGCGATCAGCGTCTCGGGAACGAACCGGCCCCCGTACTCGCCAAACCGCCCACGCGCGTCTGCTTCGCTCTTCATGCAGCGAGAACCCTAGCGCGCCGAACGCGAATCGTCGGACCCGGCGCGTACTACGCGCCGGCGGCCGCCCTCACCGCGCGGATGAAGGCTGCGATCTTTGCCGGGTCCTTGCGGCGGCCTTCGGATTCGACGCCGGTGGCCACATCGACGCCCCAGGGCAACACGTCGCCGACGTCCTCCAGGGCCTCGCCGACCGTGTCCGGCCCGAGCCCCCCGGCGAGGATCACGTCGTAGCCACTCTCGATCAGCGTGGACGCGTCGCCCCAGTTCCAGGCCTTGCCGCTGCCGCCGCCCTCGGTGGGGTTGTCGAGCAGCAGCAGAGTTCCCGGGTACGCCTCCGCGGCGTTGAGGTCTGCGCCGCGCAGCGCCTTGATGACCGGCAGATCCACCTCCTCGCACTCCTCCTCGGTCTCGTCACCGTGCAGCTGCACGCGCTCCAGGTCGACCCGGCGCAACACCCGGGTGATGTCCTCCGACGGCGCATTCTGGAACACCGCAACGCGCTCGATTTGGCCTTCGACGGCGGTGGCGATCTCCTCGGCGACTTTCAGTTCGAGGCAACGCGGGCTGCTCGGCACGAAGTTTAACCCGATGAGATCCACACCGGCATCCACGGCGGCGCGCGCATCGTCGGGGTGAACGATCCCGCAGATCTTGATACGTACTTTCACTGTCTCCTCCGAAGCCGGCACAGCGCGGCGGCCACGTCCGATTCTCGCATGAGCGACTCCCCAATGAGAAATGCACCGGCGCCGCAGGCCTCGAGTCGCGCCACGTCTTCCGCGGTGGCAATGCCGCTCTCCGCGACCAGCAGGATCCCCGCGGGAGCCCGGGCTGCGACCCGCTCCGTCACCGCCAGATCGACCTCGAAACTTCGCAGGTCGCGGTTGTTGACACCCACCAGATCCGCACCGCTCGCAAGCGCCACGTCGAACTCCGCCTCGTCGTGCACCTCGACCAGCGCGTCGAGGCCGAGGGCGGCCGCTCGAGAGCGCAGCGCAGCGAGCCGCTCGACCCGATCGACGCCCACAAATGCGGCGACGATCAGCAGCACCGCATCCGCTCCCCGCGCTCGCGCCTCGTCGATTTGATAGGCGTCGACGACGAAATCCTTGCGCAGCAAAGGCAGCGGCACCGCTGAACGCACCTTCTCGAGGTAGTCGAGGTGGCCTCCGAAGTAGTGCTCGTCCGTAAGCACCGAGATCGCCGCGGCCCCGCCGTCGAGATACGCTCGGGCACACTCGACCGGCTCGAAGCTCGGCCGGATCTCGCCCTTGCTCGGAGAGCGGCGCTTGATCTCTGCGATCACCCGCGGGGGCTCGCCGCTGGCCAACGCCGCCCGAAATCCGCGCGGCGCCGCGACACTCTCCTCGGCACGCCGCGCCATCGCGTCCGGCTCCAGCACGCGCTTCGCGGCTGCCACCTCCTTGCGCTTGCGCAACAGGATCTCGTCGAGAATCGTCACGCCCTGCTCACCTTGACCAGCGCCTCGAGCTTCGCCCGGGCAGCGCCCTCGTCAATGCTACGGCGCGCCAACTCGAGCCCGGCGTCGAGATCCGCAGCCGCATCCCCGACCCACAGCGCAGCAGCCGCGTTCAGGATCACCACGTCGCGGCGCGCGCCGGGCACACCCTCGAACACCGCACGCACGATCGCCGCATTCGCCTCGGCGTCGCCGCCGCGCAGCGCGCCGGAGGTGGCGATCGGAATACCGAGCTGCGACGGATCCACATCGAAGCGCCGCACCGCGCCGGCCTCCGCGAGCGCCGCCACACTCGGCCCCGTCGTCGTCAGCTCATCCAGACCGTCGGAGCCGTGCACGACCAATGCGCGTTCCGCTCCCAGGTCACCCAGAGCACCGGCCAACGGCTCCACCAGCTCCTCGGAATAAACGCCGATCAGCTGGCGACGCACGCCGACGGGGTTGAGCAGCGGCCCGAGACAGTTCATCAACGTTCGCACCCCGAGTTCCTGGCGCACGGGAGCAACGTATCGCATGGCCGGATGGGCCACGCGTGCGTAGAAGAAGGCAATGCCCACCTCGCTGAGGATCTCGGCGGACCGCTCCACCGGCAGCTCCACGACCACGCCGAGGGCCTCGAGCACATCGGCGCTGCCGGCGCGGCTGCTCGCCGCGCGGTTGCCGTGCTTGGCGACCGGCAAACCGGCGCCGGCCACCACGAAGGCCGCAGCCGTCGAAATGTTGAACGTGTCGGCCCCGTCGCCACCAGTGCCGCAGGTGTCGATGGCGCGAGGGTCGGGGCACGACGCTGTCACGGCCACCGCGCGCAGCGCTCGGGCCGCCGCGGCGATCTCGGCCACACTCTCGCCCTTGGTGCGCAGCGCCACCAGCAGCCCGGCGATCTGCGCGGGGGTGGCCTCCCCGGCAACGATGCTCGCAAACGCCGCTTCGAGCACGGCCGGCGGCACATCCTCACGCCGCGCCGCGGTCTCGATCGCCTCGCGCAAGCTCACGCCGCGCGGCTCCGGCCGCAGCCCGACAGGAAGTTTCCGAGCAGCTGCTTGCCCACCGCGGTCAGAATCGATTCCGGGTGAAACTGCACGCCCTCGAGCGGCGCCTCCCGATGCCGCACCCCCATGATCTCGCCATCAGCGGTTCGGGCCGTGACCTCGAGCACAGCGGGACAGCTGGCGGGCTCGATCACCAAGGAGTGATAACGGGTGGCCTCGAACGGCGAGTCGACGCCTGCGAATACTCCAACCCCCGAGTGCTCGATGGCCGATACTTTGCCGTGCATGATCGAGCGGGCCCGCACGATGCGCCCGCCGAAGGCCATGCCGATCGCCTGGTGCCCGAGGCAGACGCCGAGCAACGGCTTGCCGCGCCGCGCGCACTCCTGCACCAGCGCAACCGACACACCCGCCGCTCCGGGCTCACCCGGTCCCGGCGAGACGACGACGCCGTCCGGATCGCTCGAAAGAAGCGTCTCGACGTCCGCCACATCGTTGCGATGCACGTCGACGTCCGCGCCCAGCTCGCCCAGGTATTGGACGAGGTTGTACGTAAAGGAATCGTAGTTATCGAGCATGAGCAGACGCATAACGGGGGTGCTCAGTCGATGCCCTCACGCGCCATATCGATGGCCTGAACCAACGCTCGCGCCTTGTTCTCGCACTCCTGGAACTCGAGCTCGGGGTCGGAGTCCGCCACGACTCCGGCGCCGGTACGCAGGAAGAGCTCGCCATCCTTCACCAGCATCGTGCGAATTGCGATGGCCGTATCCATATTTCCCGAATAGTCGACGTAGCCGATGCAGCCACCGTAGAATCCGCGTCGCAAGGTTTCGAGCTCATCGATGATCTCCATCGCGCGCACCTTGGGCGCGCCGGAGAGCGTGCCGGCCGGAAACGTCGCGCGCAGCACATCGAGCCAGTCGCAGCCCTGGCGCAGCCGCCCCTGCACGTTCGACACCAGATGCATCACGTGCGAATAGCGCTCGACGATGCCGTACTCGTTGACGTTGACCGATCCGATCTCTGCGACGCGGCCCACATCGTTGCGTCCCAGATCCACCAACATCAGGTGCTCGGCATTCTCCTTGGGATCCGCCCGCAGCTCTTCCTCGAGGGCGCGATCCTCTTCCGGCGTTCGCCCGCGCGGTCGGGTGCCGGCGATGGGCCGCAGGTCGATGCGCCCGTCTTCGAGACGCACGTGAATTTCCGGCGACGAGCCAATCAGCACCGGCCCCTCACAGCGCACGAAGAAGAGATAGGGACTCGGATTGATGCGGCGCAAATGGCGGTAGATCGTGAACGGATCCACCTGCAGCGGGATACGGTACTGCTGCGACAGCACCACCTGGAAGACATCGCCGGCTTCGATGTACTCCTTCGCGCGCTTGACGATCTCCCGGTATGCCTCCTGAGACATGCTGCGCTGCAGATCCATGGGCGCCCGCACGACTTCGTCCCCGGGCGCCTCCGTCAGGGGCGTCCGGATCTGCTGCACCACGCGCTCGAGGTCGGCGCAAGCTGCGCGGTAGAGCGCCGAGGCGTCTGCACCCGGGGTCACGCGTACGTGACGCACCACGAGGGCCACCTGGCGGTGATTGTCGAAGGCAACCACCGTCTCCGGCAACGAGAACCACAGATCTGGCAGCCGCGCCTCGTCCGGGTTGTCGTCCGGCAGCTGCTCTACGAAGCGCACCCAGTCGTATGCGACCATGCCGACCGCACCGCCGACGAAGGGCGGCAAGGCCATGCCCTCGGGCTGCGCCACGCGCAGCTCGGCCAACTTGTCGCGCAGGATCTCGAGCGGATCGCCGTCGACCTCGAAGCGCTCGGTGTCGCCGTCTTCGCTCCACTCGACGCTGCCACCCCGCGCCCGGAAGACCGCTCGCGACCCGACGCCGATGAAGCTGAACCGCGCCCAGCGCTCACCACCCTCGACGGATTCGAACAGAAAAGCCGTGTGGCCATCGTCGAGCCGCCGGAAGAGCGAGAGCGGCGTGTCGAGGTCGACCACCACCTCCCGCACGACCGGAACGAGATTGCCCCGCTGCGCGAGCTCCTCGAATACATCTTGGGACGGGGAAAGCACTGTGGCCTCGGGCGGGGCGTCCCCCGCGTTCGAAAAAGCCTTGTGTTTCGGCTTGTTATCAAACGCCTCCAAAAGCGTCAAGCGAAGTCCGGCGGGCGGTGTCCGCGTCGCGAAGGCTCCGCGGATCGTCACCCAGACCCTGCAGATAGTAACGGATGTTGATCCCGATCCCCCGGCTACGAATGCCGGTGAGTTCCACTGCCAGACCCCAGCAGTCGCAGCGGGAGAGGTACTCGACGTAGCCACGGCTGCCGAGCATCAACGCGCGCTCGATCGAATAGGCGAAGCGGTAGCCAATCGCCCAGCCGCGGCTCAGCTGGATGCGCAACCTTGCGTCGAGCTGATTGATCTCATCGGTGGTGCCGTCGAATTTTTTGAAGCGCCGATTTGCATCCGGGAAGGCCTCGAACACCGCGGGCACCTCTCGCAGATAGCGATATCCGAAGCGCAAGCCATCGCCGCGCCGGTCGCTCCAACCGATTTCGAAGAGCGCCTCCTCGAGCTGACCCGCATCGGTGTCGAGCCCCAGCCCGAAGCGCGTCCAGACCTTGTCGAACGGATATGCGCGCCCGTCGAGGAAGAGGCTGCCAAAGCGCGAATTCTCGATGTCGTAGCGCGCCTGCACCACAAAGTCGGCGAGTAGCTCCGCGCCTTCGCCGCCACCGCGCCGATAGAATCGGTTGCCCAGGCCCAGGGTCACCGCGTGGTAATCGTCGATGCGATCCGCCCAATCGCGGGTCACACTATCGAGCTGAAGGTCGCGCAGTCGCGTTTGCGGGACGGCGGTGCCCGGCACGAAAAGCGGATCGCCGCGCTGGCTCGGCGCGTCGACGAGCGCCCAACCGAGCTTCGGCTCGAGCAGGTGCAGGGCGCCGGCAATCTCCCCGCGCAGGCGCATGCTGGCCTCGACGCGGCCGGTGAGAATGCCGCGGCGCTCGGAGCCCTGGGCGCGACTCTGGTAGAAGGTCTCGTGCCAGCCCACCTCGGGATACAGCTCGACGCTGTCGGCGATGCGCAGCGGCGCGCCGATGCGCGGCATGAAGACCACCCGGTGGCCCTCGTCCGCGATCAGCTCACCTTCCTGGAAGATGCCGTCGCCCTCGGTGCCACCGTGCAACAGGAAGTTGTCTTCGTTCGGGTCCAGGCCGGCCCCGGTCCCGTCCTCGCCCTGCTCCACCTTGGCACCGCCCGAGACCGTCGTCGGCAGACCGTCGATGCCGGTGTCGAGGAAGCGCCCGTTGCTCGTCACCAGCAGCGCCGGGTCCGTGTCGTAGTAACTGTCGGGACGATCCCGCTGCTGAAACCAGGCGTAGCGCACGTCGAGGGCGGGCACGAGCCATCGCGCGAACGGCAGCTGCGCCGGCAGCGTCTGCACCTGCGCCGTTGGCAGGCGCTGCAACACGAAACGATCGCGATCCGTGTCGTCCGGGTTCTGCAGGTCGTCGCGGTACTCGGCGCCGAGCGTCCCGCCGGCGACCCCCGCCTGGCCGGTCTGCGCCGTGACGAACGCCTGGGCGGTCAGGAAGCGGTCGTGACGCGCGCGAGAGAGTTCGTCGAAATCGTTCGGGTAGGCGTTGTCGGAGGCGAAGGCATAGTCCGCCTTGAAGCGCGCACCCGCCGGCAGGAACACGTCGTGCTCCCCCCACGTCGCCCAGCGGCCCTTGTCGAAGGGCGTCTTCAGGCTGTTGCTCGACACATCCTCGTCGTAGAGCCCGGCGCCGGAGAAACTGCCGTCGGATGCCTCACCCAGCACGTACTCGACCTCGATGTCGCCCTTCGCACCGCGATCCGACAGCCAGCGCGGTGTGAGAGTGACGTTCACCGGGTCACCGACGGCCCAGAAAATCGGCAGCCCGATCTCGGTGCCGCTGCGGGCCGAGTAGGCAAACTCTGGGAAGAGTAGCCCCGATTGCCGCTCGGTCCTGAGCGGGTAGACCATCCACGGCAGCCACAACACCGGTACGCCAAGCACCTCGACGGTGGTGTTGCGCGCGGTTCCATAACCGTCGATCTCGAGGTCGGCCCGCTCGGCCGCCAGCTGCCACGGCTCGGTCGCCTCCGGATCGGGGCAGCGGCACGCGGTGAAGCGCCCTTGGCGGAACGTGTAGGTGTGCTCGCCGGTCTTCGCGATCTCGGCACCGCGCAGCTCCATCGGCGTGCTCTCCGCCGCCATCTCGGCATCGAACATCACGCCTTCCAGCGTGTCGATGTCGAATTCGACGAATGCGGCATGCAGCTCGTCGCGCCCGTCCGAGATCACGACGTCACCACTGGCGACGCCGCGTCGGGTGATGCGGCTGTACGCCACCCAGCTGGCGCTGAGCGTGCGCTCTTTCTGGCGGAGCACGACGCGGCCGTCGGCATCCGCGCGGGCAACGTAGAGCTTGCGGCGGGACTCGTACTCCATCGAGCCCGCCTCGACCTCGAATGGAGGCCCCGAAGCCTCCGCCGGCGGCTGCCCCGGCGCCTGCGCGGCGGCGAGCGGCGACAAGGCTCCGAAAAGCACAAGGTAAAGGCCCAGCAGGCGTCGCAACCGAGGTCCCCCGGTTGCCCACAGTACCCGAAGTCTGCTGGCTAGTCTGCGGGCTCGAGCGCCGCGGAGAGCGCCTCCAGATCGGGGATCTGCAGCCGATCATCCGCCAGCCGCATCAGCTTGCGGTCGAAGAGCTGGTGCAGCGCGCGGTGCGCCTCCAGCATGGAAAGCCCGGCCTGATCGGCAAGGCCCCGCAGCGTCGTACGGACCGAGAACCCCTCGCCGTCCCGGGCGCTCTCGGGCTCTGCAAAGCACAGCACGGCACGCACCACCGGACGCAGCAGATCGTCGACCCCGAGCATCGAGAGGCGCCGCTCGGCTTCGATCAGCCTGGACACCAGGATGCGGATCATGCGGATGGCAATCTCGGGCTGGGCCAGGCACATGGACTCGAGGGTCGCGCCGTCGAGTTCGAGCAACCGCGTCGTCTTCACCGCCACGGCTCGCGTGCTGTGCGGTTGCCCCATGACCACCGAGAGCTCGCCGAAGAAGTCGCCGGCGCCGAGCCGCGCCACCACGCGCTGGCCGGCGGCACCCTCCCGGGCCAGCTCGACCTCGCCCGCCTGGATGACGTAGAGATGATCGCCGGGATCGCCCTGGTCGAAGACCGTGTCGCCGGGCTCGAGCTCGCGCTGGTATTCGGCGCGAACACGAAACTGGCTGTCGTTGTCGCGGAGCAAAACCTTCCCCCTCAGCGACGTTTTTCGTCCCGCCGCGGGGCCGGCTTGAGTGGGGGCGGGGCGCGCCGCAGCAGCACCCGACCCGGCTCAGAGCGCCTGTGCCGCGGCCACCAGCTCCTCGAGCTCGTCGTGCTCGACGAGACCCACATGGAGCGAGTGGACCGAGCCGTCCGGCCGCACCACGGCCAGGGTCGGGAAGCCCACGACACCAAACTCCCGAGCCAGCTGCTCGTCGCCGAGCAGGATCGTGTACTCGACCCCCTGCTCCTCGACCCAGGGTCCCACCACGGCGGCGCCCTCGATGTCGACGGAGACGCCGATCACGGCGAGGTCCCCCGTTTCCGCGTGCGCCGCCCTGAGCTTGTTGAGCTCTGGCACCTGGAAGAGGCACGGCGGGCACCAGGTCGCCCAGAAATCCACGACCACGGTCTTGCCGCGATGATCCGAGAGGTTTGCCGACATGCCGTTGAGGTCGCCCAGCGTGAAATCGACGGTCTCCCGCGCCTCCGCATCGCCGGCCTCGCCAGCACCCGCGGCCAGTGGGTGCGACGGCTGCTCCGGACTGCAGGCCAGCAACGAGACGAGGAGCACGAGCCCCGGCCAGCCAGGCTTCACTGCAGCGTCTTTTCCACAGCGTTCACCCATTCGTTCATGAACGAGAAACGGCTGTTGAGCCACGAGAGGCGATCCGTCAGCAAGAGCATACCCACCCCCACGAGAATGATACCGGACCCGATTTCCAGCTTCCTGAAGTGCTGCTTGATGCGCGCGAAGCCCGCAAAGAAAGCCTCGATGCTCCAGCCCGCGAGCAGAAACGGCACCGCGAGCCCGGCCGAGTACAGCGTCAGCAACGCAGCCCCCTCGAGCGCCGACTCCTTCACCGCGGCCAGACTCAGGATCGAAGCCAGAATGGGGCCGATGCACGGCGACCAGCCCAACGCGAATGCGGCGCCCACCAAGCACGCGGCCGGAAAGCCGTAGTGGTTGAGGTTGAACTGCGGGCGGGTGTCGCGGTACAGCACGCGGATCGGAGTGAGACCGGCCAGGTGCAGGCCGAGCAGGATCACGATGCAGCCCATCACCTGGGTGAAGCCCACCTCCACGCCGAATACGTCGACGTGGAAGCCCCGCACAACACGCCCGAAGGAAACCGCGCCGACCCCGAGCAGAACGAACACCAACGAGAAGCCGAGCACGAACCCCCCGCAGGCGCGCATCACCCGAGCACGCAGCGTGCCGTCGTCCTCGTGCTCCTGCAGCTCCTCGACGGTGATACCGGAGATCAGCGACAGATAAGCCGGCATCAACGGCAGCACGCAGGGCGACAACACCGAGAGCAGACCCGCCGCGAAGGCGAGAAACGCCTGAGATCCCATTTCTGCCATGGACGCGAAAGTCTAGTCCCGCCGGTCACCCGGCGCCGCGCCACCCTGCCCGCCGGGACGGCGCCCGCCGGGGGGCCCTACCAGGCCGGATCGTTCGCCGGAGGCGGATACGCCGGATCCGGCGGCCCGGCGGCCACCGACACCTCGTTGTCGCGTCCGATGAACTCGATCGGCCGCTCTCTGCGCACGTGCTCCGGGGTCAGCACGTAGTCGCCGCGCACCGCGCGATTCCAGATCGGAGCGGCCACGTCAGTGTCTCCGGCCGAAAACACCCAGGCGAGCCCACCGACCAAGGTACCGCCCAGGGCATAGGCCATCTTGCACGGCGCGTAGAGCAGGCTGCCGAAGGCCGACGCCACTCCGATGCCAGCTTCTCTCGACGCACCGTTCTCCGCAAGCGCAGCCGTCGGCACGGACGCCAACGCGAGGGCACTGCAGAGCGCAACAATCACCAATCGGATTCTATTTTGATCAAACATCAGGTACCTCCCACCCATTCGCATAGAATGCCGATCGTGCCGGCGCGGTCAAGTGACGCCCGTCACCTGCGCCGCCTCGCCCACGAGCCAGGGACACCCCCCAGTGTCGAGCAACAGCGTGACCGGACCGTCGTTCACCAGCTCGACCTGCATGTCCGCGCCGAAGCGGCCGCTCGCCACCGGAACACCCATCTCGGCGGCAGTCCGAGCGAGCGCTGCCACCAGCGGTTCCGCCCGCTCTGCCGGCGCCGCGCCCTGGTACGAAGGGCGCCGCCCCTGGCGCGTGTCCGCCAGCAGCGTGAACTGCGAGACCACGCCGAGGGTGCCGCCCACGTCGAGCAGCGAGCGATCCATGCGACCCCCAGCGTCTGGAAAGACCCGCAAGTGAACCAGGCGGCGCGCCAGCGCCGCCGCCTCGACCTCGGTATCCCCGTGCGCGACGCCCACCAACGCCAGCAGGCCCACGCCCATGCGCGAGACCTCTTGGCCCGCGACCGTCACGCGCGCCGAGCACACGCGTTGAGCCACGGCGCGCACCGCTAGAGCCGCTCCTGCTCCGCGAAGCGGCCGGCGTAGGCAGCCTCCCCTTCGGTGCGCAACAGCACGATCTGGCACAGCCGCACACCGGCGTGAATCCGCAGCGGATGATTCGAGACGTTGCTCATCTCGAGCACCTGACGATTCGACACGCCGGGCTGCACGAACGCCGAGGTCACGTGGATCATCAGGCCGAGACGCGCGAAACGGCTGCGCCCCTCGAGAAACCCGCACAGCGTCGGCGGCAACGTAATCCGCTCCCGGGTGATGCCGTGAATCGTGACGCCTGGGTACAGCACAAACGGCTCATCCAGCGGCTGCACGAAAGTGTGGTCCCGGTAGTCCGCGTCCTCGACCAGCTCGATCGGCGCCGGCCCCGCGTCGATCACGCGGATCTCGTCGCCCAAGGTGAGGTCGATCGAGGCCACGCCCAGCTGATCCGGCGACCACGGCTCGATCCGTAGACGACCGGACTCCAACTCGGCGAGGATCGCGTCGCGCGTGAGCACGGCCATGGCGGCGCGCATGATAACGTAGCCGCGTGACGCACCCCTATTTCGCGCTGCCCCGCCCGGTGGTGATCGGGCATCGCGGCTGCGCGGGTGAGGCGCCGGAAAACACCCTGGTCGCTTTCGAGCGCGGCCTGGAACAGGGCGCCGCAATTCTCGAAAGCGACGTGCAGCTGACCCGCGACGGCGTGCCGGTGCTGAGTCACGATCCGGACGTCAGTCGAATGACCGACGGCTCGGGACTCGTAGCTGACCACCTCTTCTCGGAATTGGAACGCCTCGACGCGGGTCACGGGTTCAGGGCGGGCGGAGGGTATCCGTTCCGCGGTCGAGGTCTGCGCATCCCGAGTCTGGCGGAGGCCCTCGCCGCGTTTCCCGACGCGCGCTTCAACCTCGAGCTCAAGGCCGAACGACCCGGCGCAGTCGAGCACACGCTCGACGTGATCGCCGAGGCCGGCGCCGCGCAACGCACGCTGCTGACCGCCGAGAGCGGCCGCGTCATGGAAGAGCTGCACCGAGAACTCGACGCGCGGGCACTGCCCACCGCCCGCGGCGCGTCGGCGCCGGATGTGCTGGCGTTCGTGCGAGCCGCCCTCGACGGCGTGTCGCCGCCCGCAGGCCCCATGGCGCTGCAAGTGCCGGCACACTTCGGCGACGGCGAGCTGGTGACGCGCGAGTTCGTGACACACGCCCACGCTCACGGCATCCAGGTTCACGTCTGGACGATCAACGAGACCGGAGAGATGCAGCGGCTGCTCGATCTCGACGTCGACGGGTTGGTCACCGACTTTCCGGCGCGGCTCGTCGACGTGCTGCGCCGTCGCGCGACATGACCCCGTCACCTTGGCTGGAGCAGTCGCGAGCGCTCGTACAAGCGGCCGCTGCCCTCGGCCCGGTGGTGGATCTCGCCTGCGGCCGCGGCCGCAACGCGCTGGCCGTGGCCGGCTGGGGCACGCGGGTGATCGGGATCGATCGCAACCCCGACGTCCTGAACGAGTTGGCCGGCGCAGCCCATCGCGCGCGCCTGCCCGTCCAATGCGTTCGCGCCGATCTCGAAGCCGAGTTTGGTTTTCCTTTGAAACCGAGAAGTTGCGGCGCAATCCTCGTGTTTCGCTTTCTCTGTCGCCGGCTGGCACCGCGCATCGTCGAGGCCCTGGCCCCGGGCGGGCTGCTGCTCACCGAAACCTTCACCTTGGACCACAGACAGTTCGGCTACGGCCCCACACGGGAAGCGTTTTTGCTCGCCGCTGGTGAGCTTCCGACACTCTTCCCCGAGCTCGTGATCGACGCGACCTGGGAGGGCGTGTCCAATGCGGGCCCGCGACCGGAGGCCGTGGCGCGGCTGAGGGCTTTCCGGCACTCGTCGCTCGATGGCCTCTAGTCGCCCGCCAACTGCTCGAGCGCCCAGCGCGCGTGCTCCGCCAGCAACGCGTCCCCGGCATCCGCGTGGCGCTGCACCAGCGGCAGCAGTGAGCGGTCCCCACTGTTGCCGGCCACGATCAGGGCGTTGCGCAACAGCCCGCGATACTTGGCCCGGCGCAGCGGGCTGCGCCGGGTCGCCGCGCGCCAGGCGTCCTCGCCCAGCGAGAGCACCCACGCCAGCGACGGCTGGCGCCACTCGGGCCGCGGCGCCAGCCGCGCGCGCAGCCCGTGCGGGTCTGCCGGTACGCTGCGGCGCTGGCGAGTGTTCCACGGACACACCTCCTGACAGATATCGCAGCCGAAGCCCCGCTCGCCGTGTCCTGCGCGCAGCTCCTCGGGCACAGCCCCTCGCGCCTCGATGGTCGTGTAGGAAATGCAGCGAGTCGCATCGAGCACGTACGGCTCGGCGAACGCGTCGGTCGGGCAAGCATCGAGACAAGCGCGGCAGCTGCCGCAGTGCTCGGGCTCCGGCACATCCGGCTCGAGCGCGAGATCCGTCAGCACCGCACCGAGAAAGAGGTACGAGCCCAGTGCCGGATGGATCAGACACGAGTTCTTGCCGATCCAGCCGAGCCCCGCCCGAGCCGCCGCCGCGCGCTCCAGCACCGGCCCCGTATCGACATAGCCGCGTGTGGCCACCGGGTGCCCGGCCAGCAGCTCGAGGCCGTCCTCCAGCGCGCGAACGCGCTCGATCAACACGTCGTGGTAGTCGTCGCCGCCGACGTAGCGGGCGATGCGCATGCGGGCGCCGCCGGCTTCCGCCGACGCGTCGCCGGCCATCTCACCCGGGTCGTAGACGAAGCCCAGCGCCACGATGCTGCGCGCCCCATCGAGCACTTTGCGCGGATCGACCCGCTCCTCGACTCGGCGCGCGAGGTAGTGCATCTCTCCGGCGTAGCCGTGGGCGAGCCAGGGGCGCAGGCGCTGCGTCTGCGGGCTGGGCTCCGCGGGCGCGATGCCCACGAGGTCGAAGCCAACGGCCAGCGCCAAGCCTTTGACGCGCTCGGTGAGAGTCTCGGGATCCGACACCGCAGGCGACCCTACCGCAGGTTCCCGAGCCCGACGCCGGCCGAGCGCCGGACCAACCGGTAGACTGCGGGCCTCGCAGCCCTGGTGGTGGGGCTCATGGCGACGGCGCCTGGCGCCGAAGGGATGCGGCAGCGTTCCCGCAACGAGGAGACAGTGGAAACCCGTCTGCTTTTCGTCATCAGCGCACCGCGTTCGGGTTCGACCCTGCTGGCCCGCATGCTCGGCACCCACTCCGAGGTGCACGCCCCGGCGGAGCTCCACCTGCTGACGCCGCTCGCCCACCTCGGCTACCACGAGCGCGTCGACGCGGCGCCCTACGACCCGGTGATCACCCAGCGCGGGCTGCGCGAGATGGTCGCCGCACTGCCGGAGGGCGAGGCCGACTATCTGGCCGCCCTGCGTGCCTGCAGCGACGCTCTCTACGCGAAACTGCTCGCGCCGAGCGGCTGCCGCGTGCTCCTCGAGAAGACCCCCGCCTATGCGCTGTGCCTCGATTTCATCTCGCGGCTGTATCCACAGGCGAAGTACGTGGTGCTGACCCGCAACCCGCTGGCCATCTGGTCCTCGCAGGTGCACTCGTTCTTCGACGGCGACTTCGAGGCCGCCACGCGGCTCTCCCCGCTGCTCGGCCGCTACGTACCCGCCATCGCCCGCTTCTTGCGCGAGCGGCCGGTGCCATTGCATCACCTGCGGTACGAGGACCTCGTCGCAAACCCGGAGGCCAGCATCTCGGAGCTGTGTGGGTTCACCGGCCTGGCCTTCGAGCCCTCGATGATCGAGTACGGCAGATCCGGCCAGACCGAGACGGCGAAGGGTCTGGGCGACCCGATCTCGGTGGACAAGGAGACCCGGCCCACCACCGCGTCGGTCGCGCGCTGGACCGGCGACATGGCCGGCAACCCGGCGATGGTCGAGCACGCCCGGCGCGCACTGGCGGCGCTCACGGACGAGGATCTGGCGGCCTGGGGCTACGAGCGCGCCCCACTCCAGACCGATCTCGACGCGATCCCCCACGACGGCCCCAAGCGCGGCGGCCGCGGATTATCCCGCTACACGCTCGAGCGCAAGCTGCTGTCGCTGGGGCGACGCAGCGTCCAACGCTTCGGCTTCCTCGCCAGACTCGTGCGGATGGCGCGGGAGGCCTGCGATCTGCTGCTGCGCTGACCCCGGGCGCGCCCAGGTGCTGCTAGGCTCTGCCCATGGAGGAGACGCCCCCGTAGTGCCAGGCCGAAGCTGCTCGCCCGGGGCCTGCCCGACCGGCCTGCAGAGTGATTGCGCTCGACTGCGTCGTCACAGCCGATATGCTGGACCGGGGCACCCCGTTCTCCCGAGTCGGGGGTGTTTTGCCCCGCGCGCGCCCTTCTCCCTCACACGCCTCGGCAAATCCGTCGATGAGAGGCATGAAAGCGAGCGTGCCAACCCATGATCCGTCGCTTCGGCCATTGGTTCCGTGAAACAATCCGGCGTTACTTCGTCGCCGGCGTCGTCTTCTTCGCTCCGATCGGAATCACGATCTGGGCCATCGCCTCGATCGTCGTCTGGCTCGACAACCTGATCCTGCCGCACGTGCTGAAGCTGCTGGTCCCCGGCGCCACCGAGCCGATCCAGCTGCCAATCCTCGGCATGCTCTTCACGTTCTGCGTGATCATCCTGCTGGGCGTGCTGGCACGACACCTGCTCGGGCCGGAGTTCGTGAAGGCGTGGGAGCGCCTGCTGAGCCGGGTGCCCATTGCGCGCAGCATCTACTCCGGCGTGAAGCAGCTGATGGAAGCCATCTTCAGCGCCGGACGCCGCACTCAGTTCAACCGCGTCGTCATGATCGAGTACCCACGCAAGGGCATCTACGCGCTGGCCTTCACCACCGGAGTCGCCCAGGGCGTCGTGCAGGACGCGACGGAGAAGCGGATGATCAACTGCTTCCTGCCCACCACGCCGAACCCGACCTCGGGCTTCTACCTGCTGGTCCCCGAAGACGAGGTCATCGAGGCAGACCTGACCGTCGAAGACGCCTTCAAGCTGATCATGTCGGCCGGCATGGTCGCACCAGACAATGGCGACCCGTCCGCGGCGGAAGACCCGCTGCCGGCGGAACCCATCGCGCGCATCAAGTGATCCGCACGGGGCGACAAGCGGCGCTCGCCGCTACTCGCCTTCCATGACCTTGGCCACCACCGCGCGGAAGCCCGGGTGACCCATCAGGGCGATGTGATTGCCGCTCTGCACCGCCGCCACGACCTCGGGATCGCGCATCAGTGCCTGCAGCTCCGGATCTTCCCTGAGACCGCGAAGGCGCGGACCGACCTGGCGCAATACGTCCACCGCGGCGGCGCGAAACACAGCCGAATCGGAAACCGCCGCCTCGTCGATCAATCCCAGCTCGCCGAGCTGGCGGCGCACGTCCGCGTCGTAGACCAACGCGACGGCGCCTCGCCGCTCGAGCGCCGCATCGACTTCGCCGTGCTCGACGTAGGACCAGAAAAGCTCGTCACTGCGCAGCTCATGGATGACCGGGTGCTCGAACAGACTCTGGAGGCCCGCGATCGATTGCCCTGGGCGAGCGGCGATGTGCGCGAGAACGCGACCGCCCGCGGTGTCGTCGGTCATGGCCTCGACACCCGCCTCCACCAGCGATTCCGTCACGCTGGCCGCGGCCGACGAGCCGAGCTCGGGAAGCTCCGGCGCGGTGCCGGTGGTGCGCAGCGCATCGACCCAGATCGCGAGATATGAGAGCAGCAACACGATCAGGCTGCCGCGTACGGCGCCAAATACGCCGCCCAGGAACCGGTCCCGCGCGCTGCGGCCCTCTCCCTCCGCTGGCGCCGTCGCGCGCCGCAGCAACTTCGCCACGAGGCTCATCACCAGGAAGGCCGCGAGAAACGCAACGCTTCCGGCCAACGCCATGCCGAGCCACTCGGATACGCCCGTCAGCTCCGCGGCGAGCGGTGCGAAGCGCGGCGCGGCAGTGATCGCAGCTGCGTAGGCCACGCCCAGGCTGGCCAGGGCCAGCCCGCTGGCCAGCCCCCCTCGCAGTGCACCAACGCCGGCGAAGAGAGCCAGAACCACCAACGCGACGATGTCGAGCCACATGGCGAGGGAAATCGGCCGATCGCAGGGAGCCCTGTAGCGCCGCCCGTCCCTGGACGCCGTCCCCGCACTTCAAGCCCCCCCCCGGGAAAGCCGATAGCGAGGGGGTACGCGACCCACCGCGACTCGGTGGGAGGGGTGAGGCTTGTTGAACGGCCAGCTGCTGGGCAACTACCGGATTCTCGAGCAAGTCGGGGAAGGCGGAGTCGGCGAGGTGTTCCGCGCCGAGGACGTCTCGCTGGGGCGCCATGTGGCGGTCAAAGCGCTGCGCCAGGACCTGGCCTCGCAGCCCAAGGTGCTGCAGCGTTTCCGCTCCGAGGCCCGCACGCTCGCTCAGCTGAACCACCCGAACATCGCCACACTCCACAGCCTCATCGAGCACGAGGGCCACTGGCTGATGGTGCTCGAATTCGTCTCCGGGCGGACTTTCTCCGCGCTGGTGAAAGAAGTGGGGAGGCTCTCGACGCAAGACGCGCTGCCGCTCTTCTACCAGGCCCTCGACGGCGTCGGCTACGCCCACGAACGCGACATCGTGCATCGCGACGTGAAGGCCTCGAACATCATGCTGAGCGACGAAGGCGTGGTGAAGGTGATGGACTTCGGCATCGCGCGCGCGCTGGGCTCGGACCGGATGACGCGCCACGGACACATGGTCGGCACCCTGCAGTACATGTCGCCGGAGCAGGTCCGCGGTCACGATGTCGACGCGCGCTCGGACATCTACTCGCTGGGCATCCTACTCTTCGACCTGCTCACCGGCCGAGTGCCGTTCCAGCGCACCGACGATTACCAGCTGATGCGCGACCACGTGGAGACGCCACCGCCGCACCCGCGGGAGTTCGCTCCCGATCTCTGCGAGGAGGTCGGAGCCGTCGTGCTGCGCGCGCTGGCCAAGCGACAGGAAGAACGCTGGCCGAGCACCGTCGAGTTCCGCGACGCGTTGGTGCAGGCTTCCGGAATCGCCTGCCCGGTCGCGGTGGGCACGGGCGAGCGAGCGCTGATTGCGGGCCTGTCCCGTGCCCCCAACGTGCACCCGCAGGACACGCAGGTGATGCGCACCGATGGACGCCCGGCGACGGTGCCGACTCGCCTCGGCGCGACGCAGCTCGATCCACCCTGCACCGACGACCTGGACGAGACATTCCTCGAACGCCCGGTGTCGCGACGCACCGCGTGGCTGCTGGCCACGGCCGTGGCACTGGCGGTACTGGGCACTACCGGCGTGAACTGGCTGGCCCGACCCACCCGCGTCGAGACGACCCGCGCGCCGCGAACGTCAGCACCCGCCGTGGCCCGGCCGGCCGGGGAAGTACCGGAAGCGCCTCAGCCGGTACCGGAAGCGCCGCAGGCAGCCGCACCTCCGCCGCCCGAGGCCATACCAGCCCTGCCCGCGGCGACGACGGTGCAGGAAGGAGCACGCGGTTGGGTCATCCGCAGATAATCGCCGCGGCGCTGAGCCTGACCCTCGCCCTCTCGGGTTGCGCAAACCTGCGCTGGAGCCTGCAGCGGTCGTTTCGCGATCCGGGCGAACGCATCGAGACCTTCCCGGAGATCGTCTGGGACGAGTACGCATGCGACGGGAGCAAACTCCCCTTCTTCGAGCTCGAAACCAACGAGCTGATCCCGCCCCAGCTCAAGGCCGGTAGCCGTTTCAACCACCGCATGGTCTACGTACTGTGCCCGGTGCGTCCGACGGCAGTGGTGACCGGTCGCCTGGTGACGCGCATTCGTTTCCGCGGCGACCCGATCGTGCAGGAGCGGACGGAAGCCTACGAGATCAAACCCGGTCGCTGGGTGGTCGACTCCGAGATCACGCTGCCGAGCGCGGCGGAGCCCGGCGTCTATGCCTATGAAGTCGAGTTCCGCGGCGACGGGCTGCGCTTCACAAAGAGCCTGACGTTCGTCGTGGGCCGTTAGCTCGCTGCGGGGCGGAACGCTGGCGACCCCCATGGTGAAGCTCCATGCTGTGCGCATGGGCGGCCATCATCACGGTGCCGATCAGGCCAACGAGCAGCGCCTGCGCTGGGCGCTGCTGCTCGCCGTTGGCTACATGGCGGCCGAGGCGATCGGCGGCTGGTGGACGGGCTCGCTGGCGCTGCTGGCCGACGCCGGGCACATGTTGTCCGACAGCCTCGCCCTCACGCTCTCCCTGCTGGCCTTCCGGTTGGCTCGCCGCCCATCCAGCACTCAGCAGACCTACGGCCACCATCGCACGGAAGTGCTGGCCGCCCTGGCCAATGGGCTGCTGCTCGTGGGGGTGGCCGTCATCGTGTTCCGCGAGGCGATCGAGCGCCTCGGCGCAGAGCGCGAGATCCTGGGCGGCCCGATGCTGGGCATCGCCGTGGGCGGTCTCGCGGTCAACCTGGTGGCACTGTGGATCCTGCACGCCGGCAGCCGCGACAACCTGAACGTACGCGGCGCCTGGTTGCACGTGCTGTCGGACGCGCTGGGCAGCGTCGGCGCCATCGCCGCCGCTACGCTGATCTGGGCCTTCGGTTGGACCTGGGCAGACCCTGCCGCGTCGCTGCTGATCGCCGCCCTGATCGTTCACGCGGCCTGGGCACTGCTGCGCGAGGCGGTTGCGGTGTTGATGGAATGGGCTCCGGCCCACGTGGACGTGTGCAGCGTGGAGGACGCGATCCGCGAGGTGACCGGCGTTTCGGCCGTGCACGATCTCCACGTCTGGACCATCAGCAGCGGGCGGGTGGCGCTCTCCGGTCACGTGCTTGCGGAGCGCGGCGGCGACGGCGCCAGCCTGCTCCAGGAACTCGCAGACCTATTGCACGATCGCTTCGCGATCGAGCATTCGACCCTCCAGATCGAGACCGAAGATTTCGAAGAGCCCGGAGGCGTTTGTTTCACTGGATCGGGGGCTGGTGGCACCTAGCATGTCGAACACGAGACCGCGCAAGACCAAGTTGGTCGCCACGATCGGTCCCTCCTGCGACTCGACCGAGACGCTGAAGGCGATGATCCGCGCCGGAGTCAACGTGGCACGCCTGAATTTCTCACACGGCAGCCACGAAGAGCATCGCAAGCGCCTCGAGGCGATCCGCCAAGCCTCGGCGGAGACCGGCGCCAATGTCGCCATCATGCTCGACACGAAGGGGGTCGAGATTCGCACCGGGCGCGTGCAGGGCGGCACCGCGACGCTCACCACCGGCCAGGACTTCAGCCTCTACGTGGACGACCGGCCCGGGGACGCCAGCGGCGTGGCGATTTCGCGACCCACCCTGGTGGACCAGATCCACGAGGGCTCCTCCATTCTGGTGGACGACGGCGTGATCGAGCTGCGCGTGAAACGACTGGTCGAGGACCGCATCGAGTGCGAGGTCCTACGCGGCGGCAACCTGCGCGACCGGCGCGGCGTGAACCTGCCCGGCACCAGCCTCGACTTCGGACCGATGAGCGTCGAGGACCGCGAGGACCTCTTGTTCGCCGTGGATCACGACATCGATTACATCGCCGCTTCGTTCGTGCGCACGGCTCGCGACGTAGAGGGAATCCGCAAACTGCTCTCGGACCACGGCGCCGAGATCCCCGTGATTGCCAAGATCGAGAACAAGGACGCGGTGGAGAACCTCAGTGAGATCGTCAGCGCCGCCAACGGCACCATGGTGGCGCGCGGCGACCTGGGCGTGGATCTGCCGCTGCAGCAAGTGCCGCTGGTCCAGAAGCAGATCATCCGCGCCACCGTCGGCGACGGCAAGCCGGTGATCACGGCCACGCAGATGCTCGACTCGATGGAGCGCCAGCCCATTCCAACCCGCGCCGAGGTGACCGATGTCGCGAACGCGATCCTCGACGGTACGTCAGCCGTCATGCTCTCCGGCGAGACCGCCGTCGGCATGTACCCCGTCGAGGCGGTCCGCACCATGGCGGCCATCGCGACGGAAGCCGAGGGATCGCTGCGGGAGTACGGGCACCTGCAACAGATCCGCTCCGAGCCGACCCACGTTGTGACCGAGGCGGTGAGCCAGGCGTCGATCACCATGGCCAACCATCTCGAGGCCGCCGCGATCCTGACCCTCACCGAGAGCGGATTCACCTCCCGAGCCATCTCCAAGTACCGGCCACGCTGCCCGATCCTCTCGATCAGCGTGTCGGAGCGCGTGGTGCGGCGCCTGGCGCTCAACTGGGGCGTCACCGCAATCCTGTACGACGGTGAGCGCAACGACGACGCGATGCTGCGCTTCGGCATCCAGCGCGGACGCGAGCTCGGCTACGTGCGCCCAGGAGACGTCGTCGTGGCAACGGCCGGCGTCAGTCGACGCACCGGCAGCACCAACCTGATCCGAGTGCTGACGGCCGACTGAGCCGGAGACGCACAAGTCCGATTCTGGCTACTTTCCCGGCGCAACCCGGCTAGCCTGGGGCGGTGCACCTCGAACCCGACGTCTGCTATCGGGCCCTGCGCACGCGCGACGCGCGCTTCGACGGACGCTTCTTCACGGCCGTATGCTCGACCGGGATCTACTGCCGGCCGATCTGCCCCGCCCCCACGCCGAAACGGGAGAACTGCATCTTCGTGCCCTGCGCCGCAGCCGCCCAGGCGGCCGGCTTCCGGCCCTGCCTGCGCTGCCGCCCCGAAGCCGCACCGGGCACCCCGGCATGGCTCGGCACGTCCGCCACCGTGTCCCGGGCGCTGCGGCTCATCGAGGCGGGCGCGCTCGACGCCGCGGGCGTGCCCGAGCTGGCCGAGCGCCTCGGTGTCGGGCCTCGGCACCTGCGCCGGCTCTTCCTCACACATCTCGGCGCGCCGCCCCAGAGAGCTGCGCGGTCGGCGTGGACCGCCACCGCGAAACGCTGCAGCCTCCGAGATCGAATTGCGTCTCCCCTACCGCGCACCCCTCGACTGGGAGGCGCTGCTGCAATTCCTCGCGCCGCGCGCCATCCCGGGAGTCGAGTCCGTCGCCGAAGGCGTCTACTGCCGCAGCCTGCGCCTGGGCGACGTGCACGGCCATGCCGAAGTCCGCCACGATTCGAGCGCGTCCCAGCTGTTGGCACGAGTGCGCATCGCCGGCGACGTTCCGCTGATCGACGTGGCGGAACGACTGCGCTCCAGCTTCGATCTCGGAGCCGATCCGCACGCCATCACCGCTGAGCTCGGGCGCGACCCGCGCCTGGCGCGCCGACTCGCCGGGACATCGGGTCTGCGTGTACCCGGCTGCTTCGATGGCTTCGAGCTGGCAGTGCGCGTGGTGCTCGGTCAGCAGGTGAGCGTGGCCGCCGCGACAAAGCTGGCCGGACGGCTGGTCGAAACCTACGGCAAGCCCCTGCGCGTGCCCGACGCAGCCGTGGGCTGGCTCTTCCCGCCGCCACAGGGCCTCGTCGACGCCGATGCGGCGGCACTGCGCATCCCCGAGGCGCGCGCCGGCGCCATCCGCGCGCTGGCCCGGGCCTCAGTCCGGGGCGACGTGCAGCTGGCGCCCTGCGCCAACCCCGACGCAGAGCGGGCAGCCCTCCGCGCGCTGCCCGGCATCGGTCCCTGGACCGCGGAGATGATCGTCATGCGCGCGCTCGGGGAGCCCGACGCATTCCCGGCGGGCGATCTCGGCATCCGCCGCGCCCTCGGCCGGGGCGACGGGCCGGTCTCTGCAGAGCGGGCGGAGATGCTGGCCGAGTGCTGGCGGCCGTGGCGCGCCTACGCCGCCCTGCTGCTCTGGAGTGCGCCAAACTGATACGTTCCGCGCCGACGGCAGGTTGCAGCCGCGGAGGAACGAGCACTGCGCGTCATCCACTTCGTCCCCTACTACCCCCCCGAGCGCATCGGTGGGGTCGGCGAATTCGCCGCCGCACTGCACGCAGGCCTGCGGGCGCGAGGCGTCGACTCCAGCGTGATCACCCGCGGTCGCGGGCCGACGGTCGACGGCGTGCACCGCATCGCCGTGACGCGCCTCGGCTGGTTCTTCGGCACGCTCGCATGGACGCGCCGCGCCGCCACCTGCGACGTGGTGCACTGTCAATCCGGCGAAGCCCTGCCGCTGCTGATCGCCTTGCGCTGCTGGCCCGGTCGCCGCGCACGCATCCTTGCGACCTTCCACGTCGACAACCGGCGCATGACGGCAGCCGAGGCTCCGTACACGCTCGCGGGCGAGCGCTTCGGCCGCGAGCCATCGCTGACCCGGCGCATGGCGAGTGCGCTCCACCGCGGCGTCGACGCCGCCGGCCTGGCACTGGCGGACGCCGTCAACGCGGTCGCCCGCGCGACCGCCATCGACCTTCTGGGAGCCGAACGCGGAGCGGCGGCACGCGTGATCCACAACGGTGTAGCGCCGCCACAAACGACCGACGCGGTGGCGGAGCCGGTGGCACTCTTCTATGCGGGTTTGGCCACGCACCGCAAGCGCGTCCTGACCCTACCCTTCGTCCTGGCCCACGTGCGGAACCGCCATCCCGAGGCACGCCTGCGCATCGCGGGCTTCGACCGCGAGGCTGCGCCGGAGCTTCACGCGCTCTTCCAACGCCTGGGCGTCGCCGAAGCGGTCGAATACCTGGGCCCTCAACCTGCCGCAGCACTTCCCGCACATTACCGCGCGGCTCGGGTGGCGCTGGTCCCCTCCGCCTACGAGGGCCTTCCCTACGCAATCCTGGAGGCGCTGCGCGAGGGCACGCCGGTGGTAGCGACGCCGGTGGGCGGTCACCCCGAGATCCTGCGCAACGGAGAGAACGGCTTTCTCGTGCCCGTCGACGATCCGGAGGCGATGGCAGAGCGCTGCTGCGAAATTCTCAGCGATGCGTCACTCGCCGAGCGCCTGGGTCAGGCCGCCCGGCAAACCGTGGCACGTGAGTTCAGCCTCGCCGGCCAGATCGACGCCTATCTCGACTGCTATCGGTCGCTGGCAGAACGGCCAGACTGAAACGCCTCGCAGACCCGGCCGGAGTACGGCGACCTCGACAGTGGGTGCGTGAGAGGGCCTCTAGACCATCAAGCGGTCAGTGAGCTCTCGCACGCGCCGAGATTGGGTCTCCAGCAGAGAGATGGCGATGCCCGGCAGCTCCTCGAGCAGGCGGATCAAGTCGCGCCGTCCGAGCCCCAGCAGACGCACCCGGGTGCGGGTCACGGCGTTGGCCGTGCGGGCCACGCCTTCGAAGAGCGCGATCTCGCCAAAGAAGTCACCCGGCCCGAGCTCCGCCAGCAGCGTGTCGCCCCGCGTGATGTGGACCACCCCTTCGACCACCAGATACAGGCAATCGTCGGCGTCGCCCTTGCTCACCACGGTCGCGCCCGCGGCGAAGCCGTGCTCCTGCACGACGGCACTGAGGTCCATCAGCTGGCGCGTCGTCAGCCTCTCGAAGAGCGGCAACGCGGCCAGGTGCTTCACCACCTCGACAGCATCCACAGCAGCATCTTGGGGCACGTCGAAGCCGGCGGCCAGCGCCAATCCGCTGGTGATGCGGCGAGTGAGCTCCTCCGGGTCTTCCAGCAGCTCGCGCACCGCCTCCTCGACGTCGGGCACGTCCAGCCGCCAGATGACGGCCTGAGCGACGGCCTCCACCTCGGGCTCTTCGATGAGCTGCATCAGGCGCCGCTTGTCGTCCTCGGCGAGGACGGCGTCCAGCGCTTCCACGACGATGGCGTGCTGGTGTCTGCGGCCAGACAGCTCCCGCAGCCGCTCGCCGAGCTCTGCGATGCGGTCTTCCCGACGGATCGCCGCCAGGAACAGCAAGGCCGTGTGCTGTTCCTCGCGCACGCGCTCGCACAGGTGGCGGCGCAGCAGCGAGAATGCGGGACGTTCTTCCAGGGCCACCAGCCGCGCCAGATCGCGTTCGACGGCGTCGAGCTCCGCCTCGTAGAGGGCGCGCAAAGCCTCCGGGTGGAGATCGAGCTCGCGCATCACGGACAAGATGCCCTCGCGTTTGCTGCGCTTGCCGTACGCCAGCTCGCGCAGCAGCGCATTCGAGCTGAGAGGCCCCAGAGCCAGCAGCCCTTCACGCGCCGCCGCCACCCAGGCCCCGCGCTCCGAACCCAGGTGCTCGATCAGCCAAGACGTCTGCTCGCGCAGCCCCGCGTGCCCGGCGAAGCGCAGCAGCGACATGCGCAGCGTCGGGTCCGGGGCATCGCGCGCCTGCTCGAGGGCCTCCCAGGCGCTGCTCGCCGCTTCGCCGTGTCGCGCAGCGACTTCGGCCAGCGCCTCGGCCACCTCCTCCCGGCCTTCGGGCTCGGCAAATGCCTCGGTCAGCAGCGCCATGCGCGCCCCCCAGCGCGGATCGGCGCGCTCGCACAAGAGCAGCGAGCGCAGCTCCTCGCGGGCGGTGCGGCGCGCCGGCGCATCGCCACCGTGCAGCGCCTCGGCGAGCGCTGCGTCGAGCTCTCCCGCAACCGCCACACCGCACCGGGCCAACGCGGCACGCGCGGCCAGCTGCACGGCGGGCGCCGGATGGCCCAGCTCGCGTTCGAGCAGCGGCACCGCCGACGTCCCCGAAAGCAGCCTCGCGTAGGCCTGCACGAGATCGGCTCGATCCCGATCGGAGAGATCGCCGGCCTGCAACAGCACCTGCTCGAGGTGCCGCGCCGCAGCAGGACTCTGCCGCGGGTCGCTGATCGCTCTCTCGAGCAGACGGTCGAGCGCCGCCACTGCGAGCGGCCGGGTGGCCGCCGGCGCCTGCCCGATGGCCTCGGCCAACGCATCGATCGCGAACTCCGGCTCGGCTTCGGAAACGAGATCGACGGCGACCCGCGCACCGGCGAGATCCGCAGAGCACATCTCCGGCACCAGCGCACGCACCGTCGCGCGATCCAGCAACTCCCGATCCTCGACGGCGCTCCCATGGTCCGAACGCCCCGCCGAGGCCTCGAGCAACAGACGCGGGTAGCGGCGCCACAACAGCTGCGCAGTCAGGAGCCACACCAGTGCGATGGGAATCGCCACGTAGCCCACCCAGTGCGCAGAGCCCAGACTCGTGGCCGCCATGGCGATCAGATTGCCGATGGCGCCGCCGCCGCGTTTGGCCGGCCCGTCGAGCAGCGCGCTCGCCCGCGCGCGGGCGTCTCCGGGAAACAGGTTGTAGAGCACCCGCACCGCCGGGTCGTAGATCGCCTTGCCCTGCAGCTTGGTTCCGGCCATGGCGCCGACGCCCACCGGGAGACTCAGGCGCACCGACAGCCCCAGAAAGCCGAGCAGATAGATGACGGGAGAGAACGCGGCGGACAGCGGCACGCCGAAGCGCCGGTACAAGGGCCGCACGACACCGAGCTGCACGAACAGCACCCCGGTGTACATCCACGACTTCACTTCACCGTAGAAGGCCAGCAGCTCCTGCGCACCGCCGCTGCCTTCGGCGGTGGCGTGGGTGGCCACGAACTGAAACTGGAAGTAGAGCATCGGACCGAGCATGCCGCTGCACAGCACCACGACGAACATCAACCGGAAGAAGAGACTCTTCCGCCACAACACCGCAAACGACCCGGCTTCGGCGCGATCCTGCTCCGCGCTCTCGCGACCCGCGGCGCGCAGGGCTGGCCCGCGGTCGAAGCGGGGGCGCAGGCGGCGCAACGGCAGTGCGACCAGGGCGCCCAAACACAGCGCGGCAGCCGACAGCGGGAGTACCGCTTCGATGCCCAACCAGGCACCCAGCGGCCCCGACGCCCGGTTGCCGAGAATCGTGCCGACGGTGACGCCGGTCATCATCAACACGAAGAGTCGCTTCGCCTGGCGCGCGTGCAGCAGCTCGCCCATCGCGGTGAAAAACGCGAGCAGCGAGAGCGAGGTCACCTGTCCCGAAGCCAGCACGAGCAGGGGGTAGACCGCACGCACTTCCGCCCGCGCCAGCAGCCAGAGAGGCAGCAAGGCGAGCCCCAGGACAGCAAGCGTGCGCGACAGCAGTTGCAAGCGGTCGCTGCGGTCGGCGATGCGCCCAAATAGCACCAGCGTGGCGACCATCGCCAGCGAGCTGGCCAGATACGCGAGCGGCAGATAGACCACATCGAGGCGCTTGTTGAAGAGCACCTCGGAGACGTTCTGCACCGTGGCATCGCTCCAACCCAGCAGGAGCAGAACCACCGCACTCCAGACGAAGATCCTGCCCTCGCCGGCCTCGATGCCGAGCTTGCGTAACATGCGCACACTCACGATATCCGCCCGCGACGCCTCCGAAAAGGACTCGACGCCAACGAACTCGCGTTATGCTCTGCCGCATGCAAGCTTCCCCCATAAGAAGAGTCCTGCTCCTCGCCCTGTTGCTGCCCGGCCTCTCTCACGCAGCCCAGCCCGAGACGCCCGCGCCCGCGGAGCTACGCAGCTGGATCGAAGAGCTGAAAGCGTCCCCTCGCGGCCCATTCGAGCGCATTCGCTGGTTCTGCCAAGACGGCAGCGTGCTGCCGCCCAAGGCCTACGCGTGCGCCAACCACGGCGGCGGCGTACAGCACGGTGAGTGGAATGCGCGTACCCAGGCGCTGAGGGCGGGCGGCTACGCCGTCGCCAACGTCTTCGCCCGCATCGACACATCCCCGTTTCTCGGCGCAGGCGCCGACCTGGCTCTCCTCGACCAGATCTTGATGGAACGCTTCCTGATCCGGATCGACGACGGCTGGATCTTCCGCGGTGCGCGCAGCTACCGCGGCGCGCTTCAGGCCGAGGATGAGGAGGCCGGCGCCAAAGCGCTGCTGCTGGCGATGTTGGGAGACGCCGCCTGGCTCGAAGCCCCGCGCTACCTGCGCTTGCGCGAGGTGGCGCGCCTGCTGCCGCTGCCCCGGGGAGATGCCGCCACCGCGGCGAAGGTGCGCCACGCCGCCCTCGAGCTGGCGGAGAAGGACGGCGCCTTCACGCCACTTCGCGCCAAGATCCACAACGCGCCGGACGCGGACGACGCCGCGGCGGTGCGCGCCTACGCGACCCGCAAGGGCCCCGCCGGCATGCGCACCGCATACGAGAAGCTGGCCGCCGACATCGACGCGCTCTACGCCTCCGGCGACGCCGCCGAGACCCTGCGTGCGGCGGCGAAGCGGGCCGGCCTACTCGGCGCGCGACTCGACGCCGCGGCACGGCGCATTGCCGGCGCTGGCGACGACGACGCACGCTTCACCGCCATTGCCGCGGCGCTGACACTGCTGCGCGACGCACTCGCCGACCCGGCACTCACGCCGGCGCAACGGCTGCTCGTGCTGGAGACGAGTCTCGCGCTGGAGGACGACGCCTATGCCCTGGGGACAGTGCTGCTGCGCGGGCTCGGCGACGCCACTCGCGGGCAACGCCTGGCGCGCATCGGCGACACCGCGCGGGCGCTCTACGGCATCGGTTTTCTGACGCGCCGCCACGTCGACGGGGTCGAGAAGAGCCTGACGCGGCTCGGCCGGCCGGATCTCACCGTCGACCAATACCGGGAGGAGCTGCGCTTCCTGGCACGGGGTCCCGAATGGTCCGGCCGCTGGCTCGAGTTCAACTTCTCCGAGACCATCGCACACTGGGCCGATCTCGACCCCAAGGCGCACCTGTTCAACCAAGACCGACTGCGCGGCAGCCCCCTGCTCTTCTACAGCGCACTCATCGACACACTGAACCGCGACGCCAATGGACTCGCCGGCATCGAACACGACCTCTTCGGCAAGAAGATCGGCTCCGGTCTGCGCGCCCTCAACCCGGGCCTCACCCGCGGCACACTGGTCGCACCGCCGGGGGGCGAGACGCCGGTTGGCGGCTTCAGCCGTAACGGAGTCTACCTGCTGCCGGAGTCGACCCACGACCTGCCCCGGGTGTCGGGCATCTTGACTCGCGGCGAAGGCAGCTCGCTCTCCCACGTCCAGCTGCTGGCCCGCAACCTCGGCATCCCGAACGTCGTGGTCGGCGAGGAGCACGTGCCGACGCTGCACGGGCACAATGGCCAGCGGGTGGTGCTGGCAGTGAGTCCCCAGGGCGTCGTACGGCTGGTCGAGCACAGCGCGAACTGGGACGCGATCTTCGGACAGCAGGCAACCCAAGGCGGTGTGGTGATCCGCCCAGATCTCGAGAAGCTCGATCTGAGAGCACAGATGATTCCGCTCTCGAGCCTGCGCGCGAGCGACTCCGGCCGCCTCTCGGGACCCAAGGGCGCCAACCTGGGAGAGCTCGCACACTTCTTCGGCGACGCCGTGCCGCCGGGCTTCGTGATCAGCTTCGGGGTGTTTCGGCAGCTGCTCGACGAGCCGATCGAGCCGGGAGGCCCATCGACCTGGGAGTGGATGAAGGGCGAATACCCACGGCTCGAAGCCCTGCCCCAGGCCGAGCACGACGCACAGGTCGCGGCGTTCCTGATGCGCCTGCGCAACTGGATCCAGACCGCGGATCCCGGCGCCGGTTTCCGCCAGGGACTCAAGATCGGACTCGATCGGCTGGGCCCGGATGGCAGCTTCGGCGTCTTCGTCCGCAGCGACACGAACGTCGAAGACCTGCCCGGCTTCACCGGCGCGGGGCTCAACCTCACCGTGGCCAATGTGGTGGGTACCGACGCGGTGCTCGAGGCCATCCGGGACGTCTGGGCGTCACCGTTCACCGAGCGCGCTTACGGCTGGCGCCAGGGCAACATGGAGAATCCGGAGTACGTGTTTCCGGCAGTGGTGATCCAGAAGAGCTTTCCCTCGGAGAAGTCCGGCGTGCTCGTCACCGCCGACGTCGACAGCGGCGATCGGAGCTGGCTGACGCTGGCGGTGAACGAGGGGGTCGGCGGGGCCGTGGAAGGCCAGGCCGCCGAATCGCTCAAGATCCACGTTCCCAGCGGCGAGGTGCGCTTCTTCGCCCAGGCGACCGCACCGCGGCGCATGGCGCTCTCCGCCAGCGGGGGCGTCGTCAAACTGCCCGCAAGCGGCACGTCCGCCGTACTGACACCCGGCGAGATCGCGAAGCTCGTCGCCTTCACCCGCACCGTGGGCGAGCGCTTTCCGAGCCTGCTCGACGAAGAGGGCAACTCGCTGCCCGCCGACGTCGAATTTGCATTCAAGGATGGCGAACTCACGCTGCTGCAGATTCGCCCGCTGGTCGAGAGCAAGTCTGCCCAGCGCAACACCTATCTCGCAGAACTCGACGCCAGCTTCAGTTCACGCGGCGCCGCCCGCGTCGACCTCGATGGCGTTCCCAAGGAGTAGCCGATCATGCAACGCACCCTCGCCCTGACTCTCGTCCTGCTTCTCGTGGCGGGCCCGGCGTTCGCCTATCCCCTCGACGGCTACCCGACCACCGGGATCAAGCGACTCGAGGCCTATCGGCTCGCTGCAACGAGCTCCGGGCGCCCGGACTTCCTGACGGAAGGTGAGATGCTGCCCAGCGAGCTCGTGAAGCTGGGACTGACCGGTCGCAACTTCCGCATCCCGGCCGCCGACCCGGAGCTCTCCTCGCACGTGAAGGCGCTGATCGGCACCGACGCATCGCGCTACAGCGTGGCCGTGCTCGACTGGACCGATCCCGAGCGACCGCGCTACGCCGCGGTGAATCCGAACCAGGCCCAGAACCCGGGCAGCGTCGGGAAGATCATGGTGCTGCTGGGGTGGTTCCAGGCCATGGCGGACGTCTACCCGGACGACATCGCTGCGCGCCGGCACCTCTTGCGCGACACGCAGATCGTCGCCGACGCCTTCATCCGCACCGACAGCCACAAGGTGCCGGTCTGGGACTTCGGCGACTCCTCTGTCGAGCGTCGCCCGATCGCAGAGGGCGATCGCGCGACCCTCTGGACCTTCATGGACTGGATGGCATCGGCCAGCTCGAACGCGGCGGCATCCACCATGATGAAGCAGCTGGTTCTGCTGAAGCACTTCGGCCAGCGCTATCCCGTGCCCGACGCCGAGGCCAACGCCTGGCTCGCGAAGACTTCGAAGCAGGAGCTTTCGCGCATCTTCGCCGACGCGATCCAATCGCCCGCGGGCCGCAACGGTCTCGACATCAGCCAGCTGCGCCAGGGCTCCTTCTTCACCCGTGAGGGCAAGAGCCGCATTCCCGGCACCAACAGCACCTCCAGCGCGGCCTCGCTGATGCAGTTCATCGTACAGATGGAGCGCGGGGCCCTGGTCGACGAGTGGTCGAGCCGCGAGATCAAGAAGCTCCTCTATCTCACGGACAAGCGCATTCGCTACGCCGCGCACCCGGAGCTCGATGACGCCGCGGTCTACTTCAAGTCCGGCTCGCTCTACGGCTGCAAGCCCGAGCAGGGTTTCAGCTGCGGAAAATTCCGCGGCAATCGCATCAATTTCATGAACTCGATGGTGGTGATCGAGAGCGTCGGTCAGACTTCCGAGCTGCGCTACGCGGTCGTCGTGCTGTCGAACGTGCTGCGCAAGGACTCGTCCGCGCTCCACCAGCAACTCGGCTACGACATCCACCGCGTGATCGAGTCGCTGCATCGGTAGCGCCGGCTCGCCGCGCGACCGGCGCGCCGTCTAGGACTTCTTCGCCAGCACGATGCGGTCGAGCTCGACGATGATGTCCTTCATCCACTTCGAGCCATCTGGATCGTTGGACAGGGCCACGGCGATGTAGGCCCGGCCTTTCCGCTCGACCAGTGCACTGTCCGAGTGAAACGTGCGCCAGGAGCCCGACTTTCGCGAGAGATTCATGCGCGGCGCCACCTCGCGCAGCGCCCGTACGAACTTGTGGTCGATGTGGCGGCCGGACATCACGTCCTTCATCTCCCGGGACCACTCCGGCGTCACCAGCTGCTCCGTGTACAGCAGATAGTAGAAGCGAGCCACCTGGATCGCCGTGGCGCCGTGAGAGAGGTTGTGGAGCGGGTCACGCTTCCACAACCCCATCTTCGCGTAGTCCTTGCCCACCCACAGGCCGCCGTTGTGCTTCGGGTCGTAGAGCCGGTAACGCGGCGAGAGCAGCACCCTCGCGATGTACTTCTTGCCGACGCGGTGCATCATCCCGGTGGTGGCACCGTTGTCGGAGCGCTGGATCATCAGCTCCAGGGTCGCGCGAGTCTCCGCGTCGTACTCCATCTTCCCCTGAGCGATCTTCTCGAAGGCCGCCAGCAGCACGGCGATCTTGGGCAGACTCGCCGCGTACATCATGATGTCGCCGTTGACGGCGGCCACCCGCGGATGCTTGGTATCGGTCACATCCACCAAGGCCACGGCCAGGCGCTTGCGCCGCACATCATCATCGAGATCGAGCTCCGCGAGCGCCGCGTCGACTTCGGACTGCAGCTCGCGGTCGCGCCAATCCCAGAGCGGCGCGAGATCCTCGAAGGGCGCAATGGCGTCGAGTGCCAGCATCTCGCGGATCACCGGATCCTGAATGGCCCCCGGCAGCACCTTGCCGGGTAGCAGCACGGCTTCGCCCTCGCCCGCCTCGTCCGCGAAGGCGAAACCGGCCAGCGCCACGGCGCCGGCGAGCGCGGCGAGCAGCACCCTACTCACCGGCGGACTCCGCTCTCGCTTCCGAGAGGCGCTTGTGCTCCCTCACGATGCGCACGCTGAACGCCAGCCAGATGAGAATGAGGAATACGTTGAACGCAAAGTAGGTCTCCGTCGCCAGCGCCAGGAGCTGTGCCCCCACCAGCGCCGTAACCGCCGCCATGCCGTCGCCGATGCGCGCGAAGAGCGCATCGATGGTGGGCTTGCCCTTGAGCTTGACATCGGAGTCCACGGGCAGCCACAAGACATGCCGGGCCGTGTTGTTGATCGAGTAATCGGTCGCATTCTCGGCAATCTTCATACCCTTCACGACCGCCAGCAGCGGAAGGAATGCCATGCTGGCGTAGGACGTGAGCGCCACCACCGGAAGCAGCAGGAGCAGCGGCGCGAAGCCGCCGTACTTGAGCAGCCGCGACGCCACCAAGGCCTGCAGGACCAGCGCGACCGCGTTCACCCACGAGAAGAAGTTCCCATAGAACGCCGTCGTGCCATTCTTCGTGAACTCGAGCAGTTCGACTTCGCCGGTGACGCCGGCCGCGGCGGCCTCTCCTGCCAGCATCTCCTGCACCACGCGAAACAGCAGATTCTCGCCATTTGTGTTCACCCAGTTGAGCAGCACCGTGACCCCCGCGACCGCCAACAGGAAGCGACTGGAGAGCACCATATTCAGCCCTCCGGAAGTATCCCGTGCCGCGCTCGGCTGGCTCTCCGCAGCGCGCGACCTTCCCGCGTCCACGTGCCGCGTGAGGAGGAGGGACACCCCCAGGGGCAGGCACGCGATCAGCAGCAAGGCCTCGGTCTGCAGAGTTTGACGCGCCAGGGCGGCCAGCGGTTCGAGCCCGAGGCCCGCCAACAACTCAGCAAAGCCACCTTTTACCAGGAATTCCGTGATCTTGGCACCAGAAGCCGCACCCGCCGTGGCCCCGATGGCGATCATCGGCATCAGCCGCCGCCCTTCGGCGTCGCTGAAGACATCCGCCGCGAACGCCCAGAACTGGGCGACGACGAAGACGCTGAACATTCCCACCCAGACGTAGAAGGCGATCCCGCTCCAGGGAAGGTTGGCGATGAAGTAGTCCGGCTGGATCACCCAGAAGACCACCATATTCGACATGCAGAAGAGCGTGGCGAGGGTCACCACCCGAACGCGAGGCAAGCGGTCCACCATGCGCGAGTACCAGGCGATGACCGGGACCAGGATCAGGATCTGGCCGAACGTCATCAGCGCCTTTACCAGCCAGGCATCGAGCCCCGCCACCGGCGACACCGCGATCCAGCCCTCGCGCAGAGGCTTCATCAGGTAGTACGAGCAAAGGATCAGGAAGACGTTGGCGAACATGGCGAGCGCAGTGCCACCCTCTCCCGCGCGCACGTCCGTAAACAGGCATAGGAATCGCTCGAGCGGCGACAACGAGCTGCGGTCCGACATCGGGCTCCTTCGAGTGGGCAATTTTCGGCGGCAATGGTATATCGCGATACGAAGGAGGCGAGTCCGTGGCACAAATTGGGTGGGGCGTCCGCTTCGGCGCGTTGGGGCTCGTCGGCCTCTTCGCCCTCTCCGCGCAGGCAGGACCCGTAGACCCGGCTCGCCACTGGCCGCTGCCACCGCCGATCCTCGAGACCCGGCTGGCACAGGACCGCCTCGAAATCCTCGAAGCCTCCGGCGGCGTCGGCGGCGTAATGGGGGTGAAGAAGCTGAAAATCCGGCTCGGTGACCCCGGAGACGTGCTCTTCGTCAAGTGGAAGAAGGCCCCGAGGGGCGACGCAGACGGCTGGAATAACACTCCGCGCAAGGAGATCGCGGCTTACGAGATCCAGAAGTGGTTCCTGGATCCCGAGAACTACGTCGTGCCGACGATCACCACCCGCTGCATCCCCTTCGACGTCTATGCGCCGCTCGAAGAGCGGCCGCGCGCGAACCTCACCGGCACCCACTGCGTGATGGGCGCCCTGGTCATCTGGATCGACAACGTCACCGTGCCCGATACGCTCTTCGATGCGGAACGCTTCGCGAACGACCCGCACTATGCGCGTCACATGGCTGACTTCAACGTGCTCACCTATCTGATCGAACACGAGGACGGCCGCGAGGGGAACTTCCTGGTATCGGAGTTTGCAGAGGAACGAAGGATCTTCAGCATCGACAACGGCGTGGCCTTCGGCGCGCGGATGAAGAACTTCTTCGTGCCGAACTGGCACAAGATCCGCGTGCCGGCTCTGCGCAAGGAGTCTGTCGCGCGCCTGCGCGCGGTCGGGCCGGAGCAGCTGACGGCACTCGGCGTGCTGGCGGAGCTGCGCGCCGACGCCGCGGGCATCATGCAGCCGATGCCGCACGGGCCGAACACCGAGCCCGGCAAGGGCGCACGATCGCAGCCCGGCTGGCTGCAGCTCGGCCTCGAAGACGACGAAATCGAGGACGTGGCCGAGCGCCTCGCGCGGCTGCTCGAGAAGATCGACAGCGGCGAAATAGACACCTACTGAGGGGCAGAACGCCGACCTCGCTTCCGGCGCGGGACGGCGCGGCCGTTTCGAATAGCGTCGCGGCCAGCCAGCGCACATGGAAGGCCGACGCTTGGAGTATGCTCCGAACGCCGTGCGCGCACTCGTGATCCTGCCCACCTACAACGAGGCCGAGAACGTCCTGCCCTTGAGCCGGGAAGTGCTGGCGGCCTCGCCCGCCCTCGAGATCCTGGTGGTGGACGATGCCAGCCCGGACGGCACCGGCGACCTGGTCGAGGCAGCCGGGCGCGACGAGTCGCGGCTGCAGCTGCTGCGCCGCCCCGACAAGCTCGGCCTCGGCAGCGCCTATCTCGCCGGCTTTCGTTTCGGCCTCGAGCGCGACTACGACTTCGTCTTGACCATGGACTGCGACGGCAGCCACCACCCGCGCTACTTGCCCGCGATCCTCGAGGCGGCCGCCGAGAACGAATTGGTGATCGGCTCGCGCTATGTGCCTGGCGGCAGCATCGTAAACTGGCCCTGGTACCGTCGCGGACTCTCGGCATTCGCAAACCTCTACACACGGCTGCTTCTGCGTCTGCCCACCCACGACAACACCGCTGGCTATCGCTGCTACGCCCGCGAGGTGCTCGAGACCGTCGACCCCTTCGGCATTCGCGCCTCCGGTTACTCATTTCTCGAAGAAATGGCGTGGCGCGTGCACCGGGCGGGATTCCGCATCGCCGAGGTGCCGATCGTCTTCGAGGAGCGGCGCAGCGGCGTCTCCAAGATCGACTCTTCGGAGATGTACCGCGCCGCCTGGCATGTGCTGACCACGGCCTTCCGCAAGCCGCCCGTGAGTCGCCCACCTCGTGAGCGGTAGCCAGGGACCCGGCAAGCGACGATACGACGTCGCGCGCAGCGCGCCTCGGGCCACCGAAGCCAGTGGCCATCCCGGAGCATGGCTCATAGCGCTGCTCGCGCTCGCTCTCCTCATGCGCCTCGGGTGGGCGTGGAGCGATCTCGTAACGCTGCTGCGCTACGCGACCTCCGACGACGCGTTCTACTACTTCCAGATCGCACGCAACTGGGTCGCCGGCAACGGCGCCTCCCTCGACGGCTCGACGGCAACCAACGGTTTCCACCCACTGTGGCTGGCGTTGTTGGCCGGCTTGCAGGCCCTGACGTCCGATGCGGAGCTCGCGCTGCGGCTCGGACTCAGCCTCGGCGCCCTGCTCGGCGCAGCCAGCGTGGCACTGCTCTACCGCGTGGTCGAGCGCCTGACTCACTCGCCGCAGGCGGCGTTGTTCGCCGCTGCGTTCCACGCCGTGCACCCGACGGCGATCACGGAGAGCGTGAACGGTCTCGAGACGGCGCTGGCAGTCTTCACGACGGCGTGGGTCACCGATCGCTACCTGAGCCTGACCGATGCCGCATCGCCGCAGGACCGCCGGGCGGCCATCCTCTTCGGGCTCGCCGGCGGTGCGCTCATGCTGGCTCGCACCGACGCGGTATTTCTCTGGGCGGCAGTGCTGGCGGGGCTCGTCATGGCTTCTCGCGGACTGAAATCGGCGTTCATCGCGGGCCTGGTATCGAGCGCGTGCCTGCTGCCCTGGCTCGCCTGGAACCTGTTCGAGTTCGGAAGCGTGGTGCAGGTGAGCGCCGTTGCTCTCCCGGAGCTTCTGCGCAGCGACTTCATCGCGGCTCACGGTGATGACCTCTCCGCCCTACTGGCACGCTCGCGATTCATGCTCCAGCGAACGTTTGCAGCAGACCTGCCCCATCTCTATGCGGTGCCGCGCGGACTGCCGGTGTGGCCCGTCGCAGCCGCGGGACTGGCAGCCCTCGTCGCGGCGTTGCGGGCGCCGGCTGCCCGGATGGCCCTGAAGCGGCTCCTGCCGCCGCTTCTCGGCGTCGCCTTCACGTTGCTGTGGCACGCCGGCGTGCGCTGGTGGACCCGCGAATGGTACTTCGCACCGGCCGGCTGGCTCTGCACGGCCGGCCTGGGTGTCTGCGCCGCCGGCCTGCTTGCCCAGGCGCGCGCACTCTCCCCCGCCCGGCAGCCGGCCGCAATCGTCGGTCTCGCCGCGATCGGCGGCGCGATGCTGCTGGGTCTGGCAGCGCCGCCCCTGGCCGAGCGCTGGCGCGTGGCCTCGGAACATCGGGTGCAACAACTCGAAGCCGCGCGCTGGCTTGCCACGCGCACCGCACCGGATGCACGCATCGGGGCGTTCAACGCCGGCATCTACAGCTACTTCTCGGGGCGAACGGTGGTGAACCTCGACGGCGTGGTGAACGCCGACGCCTATGCCGCGCGGCGCAGCGACCGACTGCTCGACTATGCCGTCACTGCACGCCTCGACCACGTGGTCGATTGGCGTGGCACGTTGCCGATGCTCGGCTGCTCCGAGCGCGATGACGTGCATTGCGAACGCATCGCAGTGATCGGTGAGCCGTTGCCCGGCTTCGCGGGCAGTCCCATCTGGGTGATGCGACTCGAAGTCGGCCCAACACCCGCGAGGCAGTGAGCGTGTGGCGCGCACTCGTCGATACCACCGTCTACTCGAGCCTGTGGCTGGCCGCCACTGCAGCGGCACTGTGCGCAGCGGCAACCCTGGCTCTCGGTGGCAAGATCGAGCCTGCCTCGCTCGCCCTCGCCGCTGCCGGCACGCTGGTCGTCTACAACGTGGACCGGCTCCGCGACGTCGAGCGCGATCGCAACACCACTCCGCGGCGCACCCGCTTCGTCGAGCGCTGGCGACGCGCGCTTGCCGGTCTGACGCTGGCTGCCGCAGGTGCTGCGGCCTGGCTCGCCTGGACACTCGGTCCGAACGTTGCGGTCTTGCTCGCACCCGCCGCGGTACTCGGTCTCGCGCACCGGCGTCTCAAGCACGTGCCGTACGCCAAGGGCCCCTACGTCGCCGCCGCCTGGGTGACGGTGAGCGTGGGGCTTCCCTGGCTGCTTGCGCCGGCGCCCCGCAACGTCGCCTGGACGACGGGACTGTTGTTCTTCGCAATTCTCGCCAACGCGCTGGCATCGAGCGTACGCGACGACGAGGCGGCTGCCGCCCGCGTTGGGCGCGCCCGGGCCCTCGGCTGGGCGCGCGGCCTGGCGGCCCTCACGACGTTGGCAGCACTGTTCGCGCCCGGCGCGGCGCGCGGCCTGCTGCCGATTCCCGGCCTCACCTGGCTGGCCCTGCTCGGCTTCCGCGCCGACGAGCGCTACGGACTCGTGGTGCTCGACGGAGCGCTGCTCGTAGGCGCCGGGGCCAGCTGCGCACTCCTTGCCAGCCTGTAGAATGCGGCCCGGAGGACTCATGAAATACCTGCACACGATGGTGCGCGTCACGGACCTCGATGCATCGCTCGATTTCTACTGCAACAAGCTCGGCCTCGAGCTCCTGCACCGGGTCGACGTGGAGGCGGGGCGCTTCACGCTCGCCTTCCTGGCGGCACCGGGGGACTCCTCCGGCCAGGTCGAGCTCACCCACAACTGGGATCCGCAGGAGTACGCGGGGGGGCGCAACTTCGGTCACCTGGCCTACCAGGTGGAGGACGTCTACGCCGTGTGCCAGCGCTTGCAGGACGCCGGCGTCACCATCAACCGCCCGCCGCGGGACGGGCGCATGGCCTTCGTGCGCTCGCCGGATCAGATCTCGATCGAGCTACTGCAGGCCGGCGATGCATTGCCGCCCCGGGAACCCTGGGCTTCGATGCAGAACGTCGGAGAGTGGTAGCCGCCCGGAGCCGCGGCCTCAGGCCAGAGGCGACGCCCCGAGCCCACCGTTCGATCTGACACTGGGAGACAAGTCGACTCGCGGCGCTGCATCCGCTGCCGGCTCGCGCGCCGCGCTCTCGCCGGTAGTGGGCTGCTTCTCGGCAACCGCAGGCGCGGCCGGCTCTGCCTCGGGCTCGAGCTCTGACCCCGCGGCAGCTTCGGCCGACGCGCCATCCGTGCGCCCCAGCAGCGGTGTTTCGAGTGCGCCTAGCATGGGAACCGCATCCGTGCTGAAAGCGCGCGCACCGGTAGCCAGGTGAGCGTAGAGCCTCGAGTACTGCTCCGTTACGCCACGGAAGAGATCCGACGTCTCCTGGAAGTGACGCGCAACGTCGTCGCGATGCGCTTCCAGGTCCTCCCGGGTCTGTTCGAGCTCGGCATCGAGCTGTTCGGCCCGTGCGCGCTCGGCCGCTCCCGAGCGCCCGCGAAACAACAAGCCGAGGCCGACCCCGACGAGCAAACCAACGCCGAGGGCCGTCAATACGGTCAGATTCCATTCGATGGGCATGACAGGCTCCTGGGACCGCAAGGTCACGTCCGTTGCGGAGCCGAAGTGTAGCGCGATCCGACGTTGCTTCGCGTCTCGAAGCACCCGGGCGCGGGCTCAACGCACCCGGTTTTCCATGAATGGATGTCGTGCTGACGGCGTCTCATGGCGGGGAGCGCGAGAGGTTTCACCTGCCCCCCAGATGGGAAAACACTTCGTTTCGCACATGCACTGCCCGCTGCAGCCACGCGTCGACGACACCCCCGCGCCGCGACGAGAGTTCCCGGACCTGCGCGGTCCGATCTGGGATGCACGGCCACACGGGAAACCCGAGCAGGCGATCGGCACCCCCGTGCGCCAGGAACGGGCCCCCTCGGGGCCCTCCCCAGCCAACGGAGTCGAGTTCGAGCTGCACGAAGGGGCGAGGCCCGTAGACAGGGCCTGCGCGCCCCCCGTCCGGCTCGACGTGGCGCTACTCTATGAGTCAGATTGCTCCCGTTGGGAGGCAGTGAATCAGTTCACAGCGCTGCGCGAGCGCGCGAGCGAGGGTGTGAACAGCGGCCAGCGGCCGGCAGGAGGAATCGAGATGCGACGTATGACTTGGCGAACACTGGTGGTGGCGCTGCTCTTCGGCGGGCTGCTCGTGAGCAGCGCATCCGCGGACGAGCACAGCGACTCCCAGGAGGCCCCGAAGGCCGGCTCCGCAGCCGGGGACACCGAGACGGCCCTCACCGCGCCCCCCTCGGCCCCGATCATGATTGCGGCCATGCCCGTCTTCGTGCCCCCGAACATGGGCGCACCCGCCGCGCGGCTGGGTGGCGCGACCCGCTCCGTCGGAAACGGCGAGTATCCGAACATCGAAGTGCTCGTGCCGGAGGAGACGGGCCTGACGCTGCGGGAACAGCCCGTTCTCTACTGGTATCTCGCCGCGGAGACCGACGCACCCATCGAGTTCGTGGTGCGCGACATCACCGCGGGCGAGACGCTGTTGCAGGCGGCCCTGCCGCCGGCGGAGCACGCCGGCATTCAGCGGCTGGCGCTCAGCGATCACGGACTGAAACTGGCTCCCGACGTCCAGTACTTCTGGCTGATCAAGCTGATCCGCAACCAGGACGACCGCAGCTACGACCGCCTGGCGGGCGGCGGCATCGAGCGGATTGCAACCGGCCCCGAGCTCGAGGATCAGTTGGCCGCTCCAGGGGCCTCGCGGCCGCACGTGCTGGCCCAGGCCGGCATCTGGTACGACGCCATCGACAGCCTCTCCCAGGACATCGATGCGGCCCCTGGCAACCGCACGCTGTGGAACCAGCGCGCGGCGCTCTTCGAGCAGGTGGGGCTGCCGGACATTCCTCTTCAGGAGGGCGCCGCTCCCGGGTTCCAGCGCCGCTGAGTTCATCCGGAGACCGACCCGCAGCAGCCCGCGATCCGACAGGGTCGCGGGCTGCTGCTTTTTGGGGCGATGAGCGAGACTTCCATCCTCCCCAGCCAGGCGATCTCCCTACTTTGTCGACAAAAACATCGTTTTTATCGATCGATTCAAGACAGAACCTCAGTATTTCAATCAAGATGTACGATTTAGGAACGAGATCCTCGGAAGTTTGGGCATTTTTCTACAGAAATCCTCATTTATCTGGTTTTCGAAGCCAACTGCCGCTAGGCTGATCGCCTTCAGACGACAGAATTTACCTAAAATAGAGTTTTGGAGTCATGATAGAG
>JAFDDG010000057.1 GCA_019310965.1 Deltaproteobacteria bacterium | reverse complement strand
ACACGGGTCTCGCTGATGGCTTCAGCGGGAACGTCGAACAAGTTTTGGCCGAGAACGATCAGATCGGCAGCCTTGCCGGTCTCCAACGACCCAACGCGCCCGTCCTGCATCAGCTGCCGGGCGCCGGAGCGGGTCAAACTGTCGATCGCCTCCGCGACAGTGATTCGCTGAGCGGGCTCGAACACACGGTCACTCATTCCGATCGCGTCCTTGCGAGTGACCGCCGTCTCGATGGCAAGGAAGGGATCGTTGCTCGTGACGGGATAGTCGCTGCCAAAAGACAAGGAAGCGCCTGAATCGAGGATCGAGCGCAGGGGTTGCAACCAGCGGATCCGTTTCTCGCCCACGTACCGGACGTAGGTTTCGTAGGTCTCATCGGGGGGAGCGATCCAGATAGGAGTCGTGTTGAGCACCATGTTCAGCGGGGCCAATCGCTGTATCGCTTCAGGGGCGATCAACTCGGCATGGGCGACGGTGTGGGTCGGGCCGCCGTTCCCGTTGGCCTCTCTTGCAGCGGCCACGGCATCGATGGCGAGGTTGACCGCCCGATCCCCGGTAGCATGCATGTGCACCATGATGCCTTGCGCGTCCGCCGCAACGACGAGTTCTTTGAGTTTCTCAGGGGCGAAGTACGGAGGGGGCGGGTCACCCTCGATGCCATAGCCCGCCTCCAGAGCTCCCGTGTTGCTTTCGATGACGCCGTCGATGAGAAGTTTGATCGTCGCGGCGGCGTTCGTGTCGGAAGGGTGAAAGGCCTGTCCGTCGAGGAGGGCCTGGAGTTGCGCGACGCCCGGTTCGGTCGGAACCAGCACATAGGCGGAGTGCAGGCGAATGTCGAGCAGGCCCAGCCGGTCGAGGAGTTGGTAGAACCCGGCCGCCTCGACAGCTCCGCCCGCGTCGAGCAGGCTGGTGTATCCGAGCTGGTTGGCGTGACGGACCCAGTCGCGCAGCATGCTGACGGAGTCGAGCGCGCTGGGGTTGCCCATTGCCAACAGCACGTTGTGCAGGGCACCGTCCAGGAGAAGGCCGGTGGGCTCGCCCGTCGCTGGGTCCTTCTCGATCAAGCCGTCGTCAGGGTTCGGTGTGGCGGCGGTGATGCCCATCGCCTCGAGGCCAGCGCGATTGAGAAACGCCGTGTGAACGTCGTACGCGATCAGGAGCACTGGCTGATCATCGAAGCCCTGCCCGAAGAGCGACTGGTCCAGCTTGACCAATGACTGGTTGAGGCCGAACCCAAGCAGGACCTCGCTAGGCTCGTCGGCGTGACAACGGGCCAGCGTGTCGCGTAGCTGGTCGGAGGTCTCCACCTCCTGCAGCGGGCATGCGGCGTCCATCATGGCGCCGAACATCGGGTGCACGTGGGCGTCGATGAAGCCAGGCAGGACCAGCCTCTCCCCCAGATCGATGATCTTTGCGTCCCAGGGGCTCCGGGCCAGCGCTTTCTCATCGGCGCCCAGAAAGACGATCTCTCCGCCGCGAACGACGAGTGCGGTCGTCGCGCCGCTGATCGCCCCTCCTTGGTAGATCCTGGCGTTCACGAGAACCAACGGGCGTTGGTAAACCCGAGCCGCGACGATGAGCAGGATGGCCAGGGCGACGATGGCAAATGCTGTCCTTCTCGGATTCACGCCGGATCCTCCTCAGGCCAGTCATCCCGTGTTCGGAGAGCCGAAGGCGGTGTGCCAGGTCGATGATCGATCGGTCGAGCAAGAGGGTGCCAGAAACTGGCGCAGGAAGTTCGAAATGCAAGGGCTGTCGGTTCGCGTCAGATGTGGCCGAGGATGATCGATCGCGGCACGTGAAGATCAAGGACACGAATCATCGGGAAGCGAAGACAGCGAGGTGGCACGCCGGGAGGGATTTGAACCCCCGACCCGTAGGTTCGAAGCCTGAACGGAGGTCGAGGAAATCCAAATAGCTACGCGATCCCGAGCGCGAACGCGCGGGATTACGGGCACGATTTGGTCACAGTGAACCCGCCGGGCGGCGGGCCGGATCACTCCAGCCGGCCCGCCACGCACGCAGCGCGTCAGCGTGCATTACACCTCAGGATGGGCCGTTGCGGCCGACCCGCCGAACAGCCAATAGAGCGCAGGCAGCACGATCATGTTGAGCGCCGTAGCGGAGAGGAGCCCGCCGAGAACGACTACGGCGAGCGGGCTCTGGATTTCCTTGCCTGGGTCGTCGCCGCCGAGGGCGAGGGGGATGAGCGCGAGGCCGGCCGTGAGCGCCGTCATCAGGATTGGGGCCAGCCGCTCGAGCGAACCTCGCACCACAGTCTCGCGGAAGGGCACGCCCTCCGCGGCCAGGCGCTGGTAGTGGGCCACGAGAAGCACTCCGTTGCGCGTGGCGATGCCGAAGAGCGTCACGAATCCGACGAGTGAGGCGATGCTCACGACGCGGTCGGTCAGCAGGACCGCCAGGATGCCGCCGATCAACGCCAACGGGAGGTTCGCCATCACGAGACCGGCCAGGCGTGCAGAGCCGAACTCTCGGAAGAGTACGAGGAAGATCAGAATGACGGCCAGGGCCGAGAGGAGTGCGATGCGTCGCGTCGCGGCTTCCTGACTTTCGAACTGCCCGCCGTACTCGATGTGGTAGTCGGCGGGCAGCGTCACTGACTCGGCCACTCGTGTCCGGATCTCGTCCACCGTGCTACCCAGGTCGCGTCCCGCGACGTTGGCCTGCACGACGATCTTCCGCTGGACGTCCTCTCGCGAGATCGTGTTCGGCCCGCGCTCCACCACCACCCGGGCCAGCTCGGAGAGCCGCACGCGGCCGCCGGTGCGCGTATCGACGGTCACGCGGGAGATCGACTCCGCGCTGGAGCGAAGCTCCGGCGGTAGCCGCACGACCAGGTCGAAGGCGCGGCCTCCCTCCAGGACCTGGGAGACGGGCTCCCCGCCGAAGGCCACGTCTACGGCGTCGGCGAGGTCGCCGGGTGTCATGCCGAAGCGGGCGAGGGCGGTGCGGTCGGCGTAGATCCGGAGCTGCGGCACGTCGGCCTGCTGCTCGAGCTGGAGGTCGGCCACGCCCTCGATCCCCGCCATGGCTTCGCGCACGCGCGTGCCGAGACGGCGCAGCTCGCGCAGGTCCGGCCCGAAGATCTTGACCGCGATGTTGGCCCGCGTGCCGGAGAGCATGTGGTCGATGCGGTGGCTGATCGGTTGGCCGATCGTGACGTTCGTTCCCGGTAGGACCGTAAAGGCCTCGCGAAGCCGCGCGAGGGTCTCCTCCTTGTCCACATCCGGCTGGAGCGTTACATCGAGTTCGGCTGCGTTCACACCCTGGGCATGCTCGTCGAGCTCCGCTCGCCCCTGTCGGCGGTCGACGTTCTCGACGGCCGCATCGGCGAGGAGGATCTCCTCCAAGCGGTGTCCGAGCGCGTTCGCCTCGTCGAGAGAGGTTCCAGGGACGGTCACCACTGAAATGGTAAGCGCCCCTTCGTTGAACTCGGGGAGAAAGGAGGTTCCGAGGAAGGGAACGACCGTGAGCGACCCTGCCAGAGCGATGCCCGCACCGACAAGGACAGTGCGAGGGTGGGTCAGTACACGCTCGAGTGCTTCTGCGTAGCGTGCCTTGAGCCAGTGCGTCACGAAGCTGTCCCGCGCCTCCTGCACCGAACGCGATTCTGGCAGGAGGGTCGCGCAGAGAACCGGGGTCACCGTCACCGCGACCAGCAGCGAGGCCCCGATCGACACGACATAGGCGAACCCCAGCGGCCGGAGCAGCCGGCCCTCCACCCCACCCAGGAAGAAGAGCGGCACGAAGACCACCACGATGATGAGTGTGGCGTTGACGATCGAGCCCAGGATCTCGCGCGAGGCGTCGTGGATGAGCGGCATCACGGGCCGCCGCTCTTCGTTCTCCCGGTGATGGTTTTCCTTCAGGCGCCGGAAGACGTTCTCGACGTAGATGATCGCGTCGTCCACGAGGGCACCGATCGCGATCGCCATGCCGCCCAGCGTCATGGTGTTGATGGTGATGCCCAGCAGCTCCATGGCCAGGATTGCGACCGCGAGCGAGAGCGGGATGGCCAGGACGGAGATGCTGGTGGCCCGCACGTCACCCAGGAAGAGGAACAGGATGACCACCACCAGGATGGCGCCGTCGCGCAGGGCCTCGACGACGTTGGCCACCGCCAGGCGTATGAAGCTCGACTGTCGGAAGAGCTCGGTGTGGAGTTTCATGCCGGCCGGGAGCGTGCGCTGAATATCGGCCAGCTCGGCTTCGATGCGCTCGGTCAGCTCGAGGGTGTTGGCGCCCGGCTGCTTCTGTACCGAGAGCACGACGCCCGCCGTGGCGTTCACCGAGCCGTCGCCCACCTTCGGCGCGGCGCCGATGGCGACGTCGGACACTTGGCCCAGGAGCACGGGGACGCCATCATGGACAGCCACGACGGTCTGGGCGATGTCTTCGACGCTCCGCACCCGGCCGATTCCCCGGATCACGATCTCCTGGCCGCGATCGCGATAGACGCCGCCGGCGGCGTTGCGATTGGATCCCGCTGCCGCCTGCAGCACCTCCTCGAGCGTGACCCCGGTCGCGCGCATTCGCGCGGGGTCCGCCAGCACCTGGTACTCCTTCACCTCACCACCGATCGGCACGACCTGCGACACGCCCTGGATGGCGAGCAGGCGCCGGCGCACCGTCCAGTCCGCGACAGTGCGCAGTTCCTGCGGTGACTGCGGACCGGTGAGCCCGATCATCAGGATCTCGCCCATGATTGAAGACACCGGGGCGAGCACCGGAGGCGGTAGATCCGGCGGAAGATTGGGCGCGACCGTCTGCATCTTCTCGGTCACGATCTGGCGCGCCCGGAAGATGTCCGTTCCCCATTCGAACTCCACCCAGATGACCGCGATGCCCTGAGCCGTCGAGGAGCGCACGCGCCGCACACCGGTGGCGCCATTCACCGATGTCTCGATCGGGAAGGTGACGAGGGTCTCGACCTCCTCCGGCGCCATCCCGTGGGCCTCGGCGAGGATCGTCACGGTCGGCGCGGTGAGATCCGGGAAGACGTCGACGGGAAGACGAAGCGCCGTCCAGGCCCCGCCGGCGAGCAGCAGTACCGCTCCGAGGACAACCAGGAGTCGGTTCGCCAGCGACCAGAGGATCAAGCGATTCAACATCGTCTAGTGCTCGTGACCGTGTGCGGGCACGGCGGTGGAAAGCGACGCGAGTCGCACCTGGTACGCGGCGCCGGTGACGACGCGCTCTCCAGCCGACACTCCGCGAAAGATCAAGGCCTGCCCCGCAGACCGGGGACCCGGGACGAGTTCCCGGCGTTCGAAGCGCTCGCCCTCCACCTGGACGTAGGCAATGGGGCGCCCGTCCTCCTCGAGTAGCGACGAATCCGGGATCAACGTGCCCTCGGCGACATCTCCGGTGCGAACGACGACGCGGGCATGCGCGCCGATCTTGATCGCACCGTCGGGGTTCTCCACCTCGTAGAGGACGGGGACGCTGCGTGTTGCCGGGTCGATCATGCTGCCGACGGCGACGGTGCGGGACGTCTCGTGGTGAGTTCCGCCTCCTTCGAGCGTGAAGCTCGCTCCGGCGTCGGCGCGGATCCGCGGAGCCTCTGCGGCAGGCACGTGTGCCCGGAGCCAGACCACCGACGAGTCCACGATGGAGAAGAGTCTGTCGCCGGCCGTGACGTGTCTTCCGGGCGAGAGGTCGCGCCGCGCAACGACGCCCGTGATGGGCGCGTACAGGGTGATGCGGCCGTCTTCCGCAACGACGCCACCGCCCGTGAAACCGGCCACGGTCTCGCGGGCGGCGTCGAGCCGGATGCGGGCCTCCTCTACGCGCCTTTCGGGAACGGCCTCTACTTCGAGCAGCCGCCTGGCCCGGGCGTAGTCGTGCTCGGCCTCGCGCAGCTCGGCGCGCGCGGCGGCGACCGCGCTCCCCGACTCGCCGAGCGCGGGCGTCAGCACCGCGAGCACCTGCCCCTTCTCGACGCGCTCGCCGGGGGCCGGAGCCACACTGGCCCCATCGGGATCCACCAAGCCCGCGACGGGAGCGCTGACCTCGGCGTAGCGGCCCGCGGCCGACGCAATCTCGCCCGGCGCCTCGATGCCGGACGGCAGGCTGCCGGCCTCCGCAAAAGCGGTGCGGAAGCCCGGCGTCTGCCACTGCTGCTCCTTCAGAAAAGAAATTCCATCGTCCGGCTCCGGCTCGGCTGCGGGAAGTTCCGCACGACCCGCGTACGCCAGCAACCCCGGAACCAGCAGCACTTCCTGGACCTGCGGGCTCTCGATCGTGAGCTGGAGATTCCAGCGACCGGCACTCGGCAAGGTGACGACCGGGCCATAGATGCCCGGCGAGCGCGGTGCCTCCAGCAAGACCTCGACCGGGTCGCCACCCTCTTCCGGATCGAAGCGGAGGGTGAGTGTTCCCGCTCGTAGGGGTTCGAAGTCGTCGAGTGCCGTCAGGTGGACGAGCAGCTTTGCTGGCTCGCCCACGAGCAGCGTAGGATACTCCATGAAGAGTTCCGTCTCGGCTGTCCAGAGTGTCACCGCCCCTCCGCCAGGGAGCTCCTCCTCGGCGGCATCGTGCCCACCTCTGTGGTCGTGGTCATGACATCCGGCCGTGGCAAGCAAGGCCATCAGAATGAGCGCCGCCGCGCTTCGCGCTCGTTGCGATTGTCGGGTTCGGTTCCACATCGTCGTCCTCACTGGAGTGAGCCGCCCACGGCGCGCTCGAGTGCGGCCCGGCGAATGAGGTGATCGGCCAGGAGGTCCGCATAGCTGGACTCGGCCTCGTAGTAGGCGCGCACCGCGTCGAGCCACTCGACGAGAGCGATCTCGCCCTCCTCGTAGGCGGTGCGCGCCGCTTGGAGAGCCCTCTTCGCCTCGGCTCCGAGCTGGGGACGGATTACCTCGAGTTGCTCCGAGGTGGCCTGAAGCTCGTAGAAGCTCTGCTCGACCTCCAAGGCGACGCGACGCCGCTCGCGCCGCAGCTCCGCGGCGGACCTGCGGGCCTCGGCTTCGGCCGCCTCGACGGTGCCCCCACGTCGGTCCCAGAGCGGAACGGGAACGGTTACCTGTGCCGTGAACCCGTCCCAGCTTCCCGATACATCGGCCATCTTCTCGCGCTTGTAGCCGAGACCCAGCGTCGGATCGGGGACGACCTCGCGGCGGGAGAGTCGCGCGCCTGCCTCATCGGAGCGATGTGCCAGCTCGGCCGCGCGGATCGCCGGATGCTGATCGAGTGCCACTCGCCTGAGCTGGTCGAGATCGGGGCCGAGCGCTCCCTCATCCAGCGTATCGTCCAACGGACCTTGGAGCGCCGAAGTCGCTTCCGGCGATGCGAAGATCAGGCTCCTCATGTGCGCTCGGGCCGTCCGCAGCTCGCGCTCCGCGTCAGCGCGCAGCGCGGCATAACGGGCGGCCTCGAGCGCCGTTCGTCGGTCCTCGTAGCCAGAGACATCGCCGCGCTTCCGACGCCGTGCGCTGGTCTCGCGCGCACGCGCGAATGCGTCGGCGGCTTCCGTCGATCGCGCCGCTTTGAGGTCAGCCGCTGCTGCCGTTGCGTAGGCCCGAGCCACCTCGAAGTCGACGTCTAGCTCCACGGCGGATAGCTGGGCCTCGGCCGCCTCGCGCCGGAGCCGCGCCGCCTCTTTGCGAAGCCCTCGCTGTCCGGCGACCTCGAGCGGCTGCTGGAAGAGCGCGATGTCCTCGCGATTCGTCTCGCCGCTCTGCGAGGTCTCCTCGTGCACGTAGACGACGGAGGGATTGAGGAAGGCGCCGGCCTGGCGCTCCTGCCCGCGCGCAGCCACTACGGCCTCACGCGCGGCCGCAAGCTCCGGACTTATTGTCCGACCGAGTGCTTGTGCTTCGACCAGCGTGAGGCGATGTGCCGCGTCTCCGCCTTCCTGCGCGTCCGTCGTGCCCGGAGCGAGCAGCATGGCAGACAGCAGGATCCACGCCGCACCAATGGTGCGCGCGTCCCCGAACGACTCCACAATCATGTCCGATCTCATCCCGTGCGCTGGCAGGGCCAAACGCACACACGTCCTGGTTCCGAGGTTGAGGACGCACGCGAATACGTGTGCCCGACCGTTCAGAAATCAGGCGTGCGGAGGAGCTCGTGGACGGGATGGACCAGCGTTCTCAGGGCTCGCGCGGGACGGGGCGCCCTTCCAGATGACCTGGCCCCTCTGCCGAGGGAGCTCGATCGAGTAGGGCGGCGCAGAGGGCAGCGCCGCAGTGGAAGAGATGTCGATGCCTGAGCTGGGCCGGAGCAGGGTGCCGTCGAAGTGCTCATGGTCGTGGTCATGCGAACGCGCGTCGGAGCTGGATTGGGAAGGCTCGGCTGTGTGCGAACCCGTCGCCGTCTTCGACTGATCGTGATGCGCCGCGGTTCCATGGTGATGCGCCAAGTGATCATGGACCAGTGCATGGGCCACCGCCCAGCCCGGCTGGGCGAGCGCCGCGAGCAGCAGGACGACTGCCATCGTCCGTTGAGGTCTGGCCACCATGGGGCGGGAAGATACCCGCTCCGGCTCTGAGCGCATGCAACGGTGTGCAGGCCGCTCTGGAGAGACCGGGCAACTGCCCGATCCCGCGTGAGAAACGGGAAGGGCTTGGAGGCTGTTGGGGGAGGCTGGCGTCTGTCGCCCAGAATCGATCGGCCTGCGCGGTATTGCGGACGAAGCAGAGTCAGGGCATCAGCGACGCGCTGTGACCCGATTGTAACCATGGAGAAACGATCGATGAGTCGCGACATCTGGAAGGAGACCGCCGCATTTCTGAGGTGTTAGGCGTTTGCAGTCTCGAGCCCGACTCACGCCAGACCGGAAACCGACCTGAACGCCATCTCGCAACAACACGGACGGCTATCTGAAATCAAATGGCACGCCGGGAGGAATTCGAACCCCCGACCCTCAGGTTTGAAGCCTGAACGGAGGTCGAGGAAATCCAAATAGCTACGCGATCCTGAGCGGGAATACGCGGGAATACGGGCACGATTTGGTCACAGTGGGTGGGGGCGGGCTGGCCGCGTTGTTGGCCGGAGCGATCGGCTCAAATTGTCATGAATTGACAAATTTTGCCATGCAAGCCAAACCCTATGTCGATGGGCTCTCGCTGACAATCGAAGGCTCGGCGTGGGCTCTCATTGCCGATTCGGCGCGGTCGATCAGCCCCTCCAGGGTGACCTCCTGTGCCGGAAAGCTCGACACGCCGATGTCGAGCCCCCGCCCGAGCTTCTCCCACGTCACGGCGCGCAGCCGTGTCACGAACTCCTCGGCCTTCTCGGAGCTGGTCTCGGGAAGCATCGATACCAGGTGATTGCCTCTCACGGCGAGCAGGTCGTAGGCTCGCAGTTCGTCGGAAAGGAGGCTCGCGAGATCGTCTACCTCGGCGTCGCCGGAATCCGCAGGAGAGATGGCCACCACGCTCAACGCGTGCCGGTGGCTGCGGGCGCGCTGGAGCTCGGCGTGAAGACTACCGTGACAGGTGTCGATGTCTTCCGGTCCGCTCCGGGCTTGTTCATGCGGAATTGCGCGGCCGTCTCGAGGGCGTCCCCGCAAGCGCCGAGAGCCTTCGCGATTCCCAGACTGATGAAGATCGCAGCTACCGTGAGCAGAATGGCGGCGTTGATCGGCCACGCACCCAGCGCAGCAACCGCGGTGAAGATCGCCGCCGCCGACCCGCCGACGAGCCACAGGGGAAGCCGGCGGGCGGTGGGCGAGTTCTGCAAGTGAAGAGCCCACGCGAGCACGTACGGGTAGACGAATGGCACGACGCTAGTCGGCAGAAAGGTGGGAAGCACCAGGAACCAGCAGAACGCCAGCGCGAGCCACAGACGGTGGTGTTTCGCCTCCATCATCAAGCAACCTTTCCGACGCTCAAGAAGCGCCCCGCCCGCTCAGCACGGGGACGATGGTTCGCAAGAGGATTGTCAGATCCAGCGCGATCGAGCGACGCCGGACGTACTCGATGTCCAGGCGCACGCGCTCGTCGAAGTCGAGGCCTCCGCGGCCCTGGATCTGCCAGAGGCCCGTAATGCCGGGGGGCACCTCGAGCCGCTCGGTATGCCACAGTGTGTAGGTTTCAGCCGCGAAAGAAGTCGGCCGCGGACCCACCAGACTCATCGTCCCTCCAAGGACATTGAAGATCTGCGGAAGCTCGTCGAGGCTGGTCCGGCGAAGCCATCGCCCCAGGGTGGTGATTCGCGGGTCGTGCTCGATCTTGAAATCCGGACCATCACGTTCATTGAGGTCTGTGAGATTTCCCTTCAACTCCTCAGCGTTCACCACCATCGTCCGGAGCTTCCACATGCGAAAGCGTCGGCCGCTGCGTCCCGTCCGCTCCTGCCAGAACAGCACCGGTCCTCCGTCGGAGAGCCGGACCGCGGCCGCGGCCAGCCCGAGAACCGGGAGGACCATGGGGAGGGCCGCCAGACAAAAAGCCAGGTCGAGAAATCGTTTGCACACTTCGTAGATCGGCTTGTGGGGCTCGACCCGGGCACGCCGGATCGGCTCGAGAGCAAACGACCCGTGAAGCGCGATCGGCTCTGCTTGCGGTTGCCTCGAACTTCGGGAGCGGAGCCATTCCTGCTGCCGGGTGGTCTGATCGCGCGAGCGAACGGGGGTGATCGGCGGCGCCTCGACGATCTCGTCCAGCGGATGGCCCAGCGAGCCCCCCGGTCTCCGTATCGACTGCAGACTCATCGCGGCACCTCGCGGTTGCTGACGTCATCCCTCTTGGCCCGCGCTCTCATCTCCGACTCGGCGCGGTCGAGCAGGCCCTCGAGGGAGGCCTCCTGTGCCGGAAAGCTCGACATACCGATGTGGAGCTCCATCCCGAGCTTCGTCCACGCCGCGCTGCGCAGCCGTGTGACGAACTCCGCGGCCTTCTCGGAACCGCTCTCGGGAAGCATCAACACGGCGTGATCGTTTCGCGCGACGAGCAGTTCGAGGGCGTAGTTCTCGTCGGACAGGAGGCCGGCGAGGCTCGCACGGGCGTCCGTCTCGGCGTCGCCAGAAACCGCAGGCGCGATCGCCAGCACGCTCAACTCGCTCTGGCATCTGCGGGCTCGTTGGAGCTCGACGTACAGGCTGCTGTCGTCGCTGCCGATGGCGTTCGGCTCGCTCCCGGCGTCGTCCATGGGGGTTCGCACCGCTCTCTCGTAAGCGTCATCCAGGCCGCCGAGAACCTTCGCGAACACCAGAGTGATGAAGATCGCAGTGACCGGAAGAAGAAGGGCGGCGTCGATCGGCCAGCCCACGAGCGCCGCAGCCGCGGCGAAGAGCGCCGACGCCGACCCTCCGACGAGCCAGACGGGAAGCCTGCGGACGGTGGCAGAGAGCAGATAGGGGAGCGCCCACGCGAGCAGGTACGGATACACGAACGGCATGATTCTCGTCGGCAATCCGACGGAAAGCACCAGAAACCAGCAGAACGCTGCCACGAGCCACAGGCGATGCCGCTTGGTGTTCATCCCAGATCGACCTCTCCGCTGCCCGAGCTGCTCCTCGTCGGACGCGGCCGGCATAGGATGAAAGCCTGGCTTCTGCGACACCATCGGGAGATCCGGTAGATCGAGCTAGGGGATTTCCCTGACCCCGCCTCCGGGATCTCCCGTCGGCGCAGCGCTGCCTGGGCGCAGGCCGGATCGTTCCGACATGGGTCCACACGTCTCCAGACAAACCTTCGCGCGGCTCGCCGCCCGGGGATAGAATCGACGGGGGCTCGGTGTCATGACCAATTCGAACGATGAGAACGGTGGGATCACTCGCCGCGCAGGGCACGCGGACCCGCACCGCTCGCTCCAGCCGATTGCCCGCAGCCTGCTGGCCGGCGTCGCGATCGGATTCATCGGGATCCTGGGAACGCTGGCGGTGCTCGGTTGGTCGCTGCACAACAGCTATCGCGGGGTCGCCGCGCGGGTCGATCAGATCCTCACCGTGGAAGAGCCGATGAACGCCGCCGCCCACGAGCTGGAGATCAACGTGCTCGGGGCCGGCCTCGCCGTGCTCCGGTACCTCGAAACCGGCGACCCGGTTCATCGCGCGCGCGTCGTCAATGACGAGGCTGACTTCGCGCGGTTCAAGGCGGACTACGACCGCCTGGCGAAGGGTGAGCCGGAGCAGGCGCTCGGGGATCGCATCGATCAGCTCCACCAGCGCTTTGGCCAGGTCGGAAGGACGCTGATGGATCTGCGGGATCGGCGCGCCGTGATGCACGACCAACTTGCGGCGGGATTTGACACGATCGATGAGATCCTCGACGACCGGATCCAGGCCGCCGTGGATCCCGGCTCAGCGGGCGCGGAGGCAAAGTTCCGGCTGTCGTCCGACATCGAGGGAGACGTTGCCGAAATGGGAACCTGGCTGGGCCTGTACCTGAACACCCCGAGGGAGCGCTACCGGGTGCGCATGCTCGACAACCTCCAGGACGTGAGGCATCACCTGGAGGAGTTCAAGTCCATTTCTCTGACCCCGACCGAACGTGCCCATGCCGATCGATTGGAGCAGCGCCTCCACCAGACGGCCCGCGAGATCCACGAGATCATCGACTTGTACGATTCGCAGCGCGAGTACGAGACGGAGTTCATCAGCCTGCGAAACGAAATCGACGAAGTGCTCGACGAGGGCATCCAGGATCTGACCCGGCGAAGGCTCGCGGATGCCGCGATCGAAGCCAGCACAAACATCGAGCGAATGCGCGCGGTCGGCTTCTTCCTCGTCGCGCTGAGCGTCCTCGCTGCCCTGATCGCAGCGGGCGCGATCGTCCGTTTCTCGGTGCAGCTCCAGTCCGCGGGTAGCGAGCTGGAGACCGAGGTCCAGCGGCGCCGGAAGTCCGAAGCCGTACGTTCGACCCTGCTCGAGCGGCTGATGTCGGCCGTGGAAGCGGAGCGGGGACGGGTTGCGAGAGAACTGCACGACCAGATGGGGCAGAAGCTCTCCGCCCTGACGCTCGGGTTCGAGACACTTCGACGACTCCCCGGCCCGGCCAGCCAGGCGACCCCGCAGCTCGACCGGCTGCAGGGCATCGCAGACGAACTGATCGACGACGTCCACGCCATCGCCTGGGAGCTGCGCCCGGCGGCACTCGACGACTTCGGCCTGCACGGTGCACTCAGCAGCCTGGTCGAGTACTGGAAGGCAAGCTCCGACCTGGAGATCGACTTCGACTGCCGGCTGGGGAATCGGCGGATGCCGCGGCAGGTGGAGACCACTCTGTATCGGGTTGCACAGGAAGCTCTCACCAACGTCGCGAGACACGCCGGCGCCCGGGCGGTGAGTGTCGTGTTCACGGCCCAGCCGGATCAGGTGCGGCTCGTGGTGGAAGACGACGGCTGCGGCTTCGAACCGAACCGATCGGTGGACGGCGTCGCGGCCGAAGACTCACTCGGGCTCGCGGGAATGGGGGAGCGGTTGGCGCTGGCGGGCGGCACGCTCGAGGTCGAGTCCGCGCCGGGCAAAGGAACGACCGTCATCGCGTCCATCCCGATCGGACCGGAGAGCGCGATCAGACCGGAGAGCGATCCCGAGGTCGCCGCATGAAGCACGTGCGCATTCTCCTCGCGGACGATCATCAGATGATTCGGGAGAGCCTGAGCTCGCTGATCAACGCCGAGACCAACCTCGTGGTGGTGGGCGAAGCGGACAACGGCCGGACCGCGCTGGAGCAGATCGAAACGCTACGCCCAGACCTGGTGCTACTCGACATCTCCATGCCAGAGATGGGCGGGATCCAGGTCATGGAGCAGTTGCGGGGGCGAGAGGATGCGCCGCGGGTCATCGTGCTGACGGCCTACGCGGACGCGACCTACCTCTGTCAACTGCTGGACGCGGGCGCCGCGGGCTACGTACTGAAACGATCCCCGATCGGGGTCCTGGTCGAGGCCATTCGCTCCGTGATGGCTGGCGACACCTACCTCGATCCGCGTGTGGCGGGCAAGGTGGTGTCCGGCTTCCTGGCGCAAAAGAAGCTGCGTGGTTTGCGCGAGGGTGACGTGCTCAGCGAGCGCGAGAACCAGGTGCTGCTCAGGGTGGCCCAGGGCTACTCGAACCGGGAGATCGCCGGCCAGCTCGGCATCAGCGTAAAGACCGTCGAGAGCCACAAGGCCAACTCCGTGGCCAAGCTCGGCATTCGCAGTCGCGCCGAGATAGTACGCTACGCGCTCGACCAGGGCTGGCTGGCGGACGCGTAGCTCGCCAACCAACTAGCAGGCAGCGTGGCGTCTCGACTGAGCCCCACGCGAGGACATCGGATAAAGATCGCCGAGCAAAGGGCTGTGGTGGGCCAGATTTCCAGGATCACTGGCCGGCAAACAGGCTGCCGTATCACCTCATTCGATCCTAACCCCCGGCTGCGGGCCGCCCTTAGGAGGTTTACATAACGCCCATACTCGGCCGTCGAGCAAGAACGCAGCTTGAATGCCCTATCCCCACGGCCTCATGCCGATATTTCAGCGTCTACGGAAATCGGGGCGTGGAGAATCATGCGGTCATCGCCATGATTGCTCGTGCATTCATCACCCAAGACCCGTTTATCGTCTGGGGTACCGGAGAGCAGATCCGCAATTGGACACACGTGGACGATATTGTTGAGGGGACGATTCTTACGGCCGAGAATATCGAGGACGGTGCTGCCCCCCCCCGGTCTAGTCCGCCTTCTATACACCTTCGCAAGCCTCGCCCTCGCATCGGGCAAGAGCGTGCGCTGGGTCGCCGGTCAGCTCGGGCATTCGAGCGCGGAGCTGACGTTGCGGGTCTACGCGCACGCGCTCCGCGAGGAAGAGACGGACTTATCTTTCCTCGATTTCGGCGGCACCAGACGGCACCCCCGCGGCACCACGCGCCGAGCGGCTCAGCCCGCGAGGAGCGCGCCTGCTACAACCATGCGTCGTGTAACGGGAAGACTGGCACGCCGGGAGGGACTCGAACCCCCGACCCTCAGGTTCGAAGCCTGATGCTCTATCCAGCTGAGCTACCGGCGCGCGGAGGCCGATGGAAGGTATCCGAGGCGGCGGGCCCCCGCACGGTGCTTCGATGCGCCATTGGCCTCGCTCACGCGAAGTGCCGCCGTCGCACTGCGCGCCGCAGCTTCTCCCTGCGTGGGCCGGCCGTCGGGGGTCAGCGACGCGCGATCTCCTCGAAGGCTGCAATACGCAGGCTCGGCTTCGGCGGGTCGATTGCCCGCGTCCAGCGCCAGCACAGAGTGCCGTGGCGATGGCCGACGGTGTCGATCCAGTTGCCCCAGCCCGGATCTCTGGGCGACACGATGATCGCGATCCGACCGTCCTCCTCGACGTGCGCCGTGTGCTTGTTGATGTAGACGTTGTGGTAGCGGTAGTCGAGCGACTCTTCCCAGTAGTTGTTGAGAACGAAGTTCCAGGCCTCGCACTCGGGCGGCACGGCTTCGATCACGAGGGCCTCGCCGTCGCGCAGCGACCAGTAGCCGTGCCAGAGCCGGTTGTTGGGGTCGCCCAGGCCCGTGAAGCGCTCGGACACACTATTGGGCTCGCGAGCGAAGGCCTCGGACCAATCTGCAAAGATCGAGGCGGTGGCGTGGACGAAGCGGGCGGCATCGTCGAGGCCCGTCGCGATCTTCGTCGGCGTGAGGATGCCGGCTTTGTTGTCGCTGTTCAGGCACTCGATCTGGAGATCGGTGGCCGCGTCGCGCTTCCTGTCCTGGCAGAACTGTCGGATGATCAGGAGGCGCGTGTCCTCGCGCATCGGGAGCCAGTTGCCCGGCTTCGGCTTTGCGCTCAAGACGATCTCCATCCGGCCGTCCGGGTCGAGCTCGATCTCGTTCGTGTCGATGAAGCCCGTGCGTTCGATCCCGCTGTCGATACCGTAGACGCCGGAGTAGGTCCCGACGCCGACGTAGTCGGCGGAGCCGCGGGGGCCCGACAGGCGGTAGTCGTGGCGCCCGTCGATGATGCAGTTCTGGTAGTAGGCATCCGGATTGTCGGCGCCGATCTTGGCGGTCTCGTGGCTGAGCTGGTAGAAGCTCGGCGCCTCGGGGTCCGCGTGCTCGACGGATTGCTCGAGCGCGAGGCGCGTGAGCCGCGAGAGATAGCGCCAGCCCTCGGCGCGATCGAGTGGGTCGTCGGGCGAGCGCTCTCGGAGGACGATCTCCCCCGCTTGCTTGAGGGCATCGCAGAAGTCGGCCCAGACCTGCCCGCTCACCACCCGCTCGACGCTCTGCTGGCTCTCGTCATCCTTGGGCATCTCGCTGCCTCCCCTTCTTGTGGTCCGACTCAGAGTGACGTCAGGACCTGCTGCTCCCACTCGATGTAGTGGGCAAAGCGATCCGCGATGCGCGCCTCGGAGAGGCCGTATTCCTCGGCCGAGTAGCGGTGCTCGCCGTGCTGGTGCTGCCGGTTCTCGTCTCCCCACTCGCGAATCGACGTCTCCGCCCGAGGCGACCACGGCCAGTCGAAATGGTCGTAGATCCGGCGCACGCTGGCGATCGGGTCGTTCACGAAGTGGTCGTAGTGAACGTCGAGGATGCGGCAGGAGAGCTTCGTGCGATCCGTCAGGCTGCGCTCGATCACGCTGGACCACTGACGCAGCTGCTGCTCGCCCACGTCCTCCTTCCGGACCTCCGGCTCGTAGATCCGCCGCGACTTGTAGACCACGCTCGCGATCGAGCTGATCCACTCGACGGGGTTGCGGTGGGTCTGCACGAGACAGACGTCCGGAAAGGTGCTCTCCAGAGCGGGCAGGGCCAGCAGGTGGCTCGAGTTCTTGAGTACCCAGCGCTTGTCGGAGTCGTTGGCCCCGATGAGCTGCAGGTTGTCCCGGTAGCGGCCGTAGGCGGGTCGCAGGTCCTGCTCGAAGAGCCACGACTCGTAGCTCGGAATCGTGGCGTTGAAGGAGAAGGTGACATTCAGGAAGTCCTGCATGAAGAGCAGGCGGCATTCGTCCGGTTCGGCGGCTCGCATCGAGTGGGCGGCGCGGAGCTCCGGCGAGCCCGCGTAGATCCGGTCGAGCGCGGCGACGGTTGCCCGATAGCTCGGGTGTTCGGACCACTCGTGGCGAGCGGGCCGAACATCTGGCTGGCACCCGAGCCAGTACTCCAGGGCCTGCGATTGGGGGTCCGCGGCGAGCAGCTTGTGGAGCGCGGTGCTGCCGGTTCGAGGCAGACCGGCGATCAACAGCGGGCGCTCGATGGGCCGGTCCCTGCACTCGGGATGCAGCGCGAGACGCTGTGTGCTGTAGAGCCGCCCCGCGAGGCAGTCGACCAGTGTTCGCTGCGTCGCCTCTCGGCCCTCGTCGCCGAGTATCGCTTCGCCGTCGTAGCACTCGAGCAGGAACTCGAGGTTCTTGCGGTACGCCTCGTCGCCGAAATCGGAGAGCCCCGTCTCGCGCACGGCGGTCTCGTGCAGCGCGTCGAAAGACTCGCGAAAGCTCCGGGTGGGTCGGGGGGGCATGCAGGGCTCGTCCTCTGGGCGTGCGGCGTCGCCGGGGAATCCGCAGGATACAACTCACGGGCCTTCAGGTGTCGCCGCCTCCGAGCTTCGCGCGCGCCAGGTCGGCGGCCACGCGTCGTGCGCCGAACACGCAGACCAGCACCGAGAGCAGCGGCGCGGCGGTCGGAATCAGCAGCGAGTAGCGCAGCGAATCCTCGCCGAAGCGCACCTGCATGGCGTCCGACAGCATGCCGACGAGGAGCGGCCCGGCGCAGAGTCCGACCAGCGTCGAGATCAACGTCGAGACGCCGGCGGCGATGGCGCGCATGCGCAGCTTCGAGAGGCCCTGGATCGTCGCCATGAACGGTGCAGTGAAGAACGAGCCCACGATCGAGCCGAAGAAGCTCAGCACGAATGCAAACGGGATGCCGGCGATGGTGTGCGTCTCGGGCCAGAGCAGGAAGCCGATCAGGATGGGAACGGACAGCAGCTGGCCGAGCGCCGGGATCCAGAGGTACCAGCGGGCGTCGCGGACCCCGAGCCCGTCGGCCAGGCGCCCGCCGAGCCAGATGCCGAACGCGGAGGGCACCGGACTGGTCAGGAAGTACCAGAGCCCCGCATCGGCGGGCCCCATGTCGTAGATGCGGATGATGAACGCGGGCTCCCACAGGTTGCGACCCATCGCAGCGAATAGGGAGAAGGCGTTCGCGAGCAAGATGACGAGGTAGGTCCGGCTCGCGATGAGGTACGACATCACCTCCCGCAGCGTCGGACGCTCGACGGCGTGGTCCGACGCTTCGCTGGCGCCGCGTTTCGGCTCGCGAACGGTCGCCAGGTAGAGCGCTGCGAGAAACACGCCGGGGATGCCCGCGAACAAGAACGCCGCCCGCCATCCCTGGGTTTCGGCGACGTTGCCGCCGATCACCATCCCGACGCCCATTCCGAGGGTTGCGCCGATCGATATGACAGACACGCCGCGCGCACGGTGTTGGGGTGGCAGGTAGTCGGAGAGCAGCGACACGTTGGGTGCCGTGCCGCCCGCCTCGCCGATGCCGACGCCCATCCTCGTCACGAAGAGGACTGCGAAGCTCTTCGCGAAGAAGGTCGCCGCCGTGAACAGGCTCCACAGGAAGAGCGAGGCGGCGACAATGTTGCGCCGGACCCAGAGGTCGGCGAGCCGCGCCAGCGGAAGCGTGAGAAAGGCGTAGACGAGGCCGAACGCCGGGCCGAGCAGCAGGCCGAGCTGGGTGTCGCTGAGTGAGAACTCCGCACCGATCTCGTCGATCAGGATCGATACCATCGTGCGGTCGAGCGTGCTGAATGCGCTGACCAGCAGAACCAGCCACCGCACCCACAGCGTGTAGCGGAGCGAATAGGGGCCATCCCAGCGGGACGCCGCGCTGCCTTGCGCGCCGCTCATGCTTCGCGCTTTCTCAGCAGGTCCGCGCGGTAGGTGCGCGCGGCCAGCCCATAGTGGATGCAAGCCCACGGCATGCACGCGAGCACCAGCACCAGCAGTGCGACCCGGATCTGATCGCCGCCGCCGAAGGCGTCGGAGATGTAGCCAACGGCGAGCGGCCCCACCCCGAAGCCGACGAGGTTCATGCCGAATAACGCAATGGCCGACATCATTGCGCGCATGCGCGGCTTCACGAGCGACTGCACCTGCGCGTGGCCGAGCGCCGAGTAGAGGTGATTGAACAGCGTCGCGGCGCCGATGCCCGCCACAGCGACCCACCACACACCCGTCGTGTATGCGACTGCGGAGAAGGGGATCGAAACGAGTGCGCCGGCGAGCGGTAGCCAGAAGAGCCAGCGCTCGTCGCGCCGACTCAGGCGGTCCGAGATGCGCCCGGACGCGAATACCGAGGCGCCGCCGACGAGTCCCGAGATGAGACCCAGGCTCAAACCCGTCTCCGTGATCGAGAGTCCGTGCACGCGCTGAAGGTAGGCGGGGTTGAAGGCCGCCGCTGCGGCCAGCGGAAGCGTCTGGAGCGCGTTTCCGAGTAGCGAATGCAGCACGGAGGGCAGCCCGGCGATGAATCCGAACACGTCGCCGAGGGACTGCTCTCCGGTGTCGGCGCCCGGCTCCGTGGCGCCACGCTCCGGCTCGTGCAGCGTCAGTCGCGCGAGCAGCGCGAGTGCGACACCCGGCGCGCCGACCAGGTAGAACGCCCAACGCCAGCCGAGCGTGTCCGCGAGGTAGCCCCCGGCGGTGAGGCCGAACAGCGTGCCGAGCGGAATGCCGAGAGCATAGAAGGAGAGCGCACTCGCGCGCCGCTCGGGCGGCACGAGGTCCGAGACCATCGAATGCGCGGGCGGCGTGCAGCCCGCTTCGCCGATCCCCACGCCGATGCGCGCCGCCACGAGCTGCAAGAAGCCGCTGGCGCGGCCGGATGCGACGGTGAAAGCGCTCCACAGCGCCAGTGCGATCGCGATCAGATTGCGGCGGTTGGCTCTGTCGGCGATCCGTCCGATCGGAATCCCCATGAACGCGTAGAACAGTGCGAAGCCACCACCCAGAATCCAGCCCATCTGTCCGTCGCTGAGTCCGAGCTCTTCGCGCACGGGCTCGCCGAGGATGTACATGACCTGGCGGTCGATGTGGTTCACCGCGTAGATCACCATCAGCAGGCCGAGCGTGTACCAGGTGCGTGCGCTCAACTTCTTCTCGGTCGAAGGGGAGGTGGGGGCGTCCTCGCTCACTCCGCCGCCCGCTCCGGGAGCGATCGCTGGGCCCCGTCGCGACCCCAGCGCGGAGGGGAAGTGCGGCGGTGCGCCGCCGCGCGGCCGAGCTGCTGCGCGCTGCCGATCAGCAGCGCGCGCTCTTCCTCCGGGTCGAGCAGCGCCTCCATGCGGCCCATCCTACCTGCTCCAGGTCCCCGCCGCGGGGGGTTGTGCTCGAGGAGCGCCGCGTACAGGGTCGATGCCTGCAACGGGCACACCTCGATCGGGCCGAGCGACAGGTGCGTGGGGCCACCGGGGCCGCCCGAGGCGGTTGGCCTGCTTGCGGCCGCTCAATCCGTCATCCAGCTGACAGGAATGCAGGCGTTCTCGACGAACCAGCCGAGGAGGCGTTCTGTGACGCCCGGCTCGTGCCAGGCGCGCTCGAGCACGTAGGCTTGCACGGCGCGGGCATCCTCGGCGCTCACCAGGTCGGCAAAGCTGGGCATGCCGTTTGCGGTGCGTGCGCCACCGCGCACGATGCTGTCCCACTGCTCGTGCACCTCTGCCGAGGCGAAGCGCAGGTCGGGGTGCAGGCCGCTGCTCTCGGCGGCGAAGCCGTGGCAGAACATGCAGACGTCGGCGTAGACGTCGCGGCCCCGGGCGACGACCGCTTCAGCCACTTCGAGTCGCGGGTGCGCGACCCGGCCCGGCGGGCGTTGCTCGACGGCCGGCATGGGTGCTTCGCCATCGAGCTTGAATGCGAGCAGGCGCCCCTGGTTCGTGTGCGTGAAGCGCGTCTGGTGGCCTCCCTGGCTGCCGCCGACGCCGGCCAGCAGCGCGACGTATTGCTCGTCGCCGACGCGGTAGCTGACGGGCGGCGCCATGGCCGCGATTCCGAGCTCGACGGACCAGAGGCGTTTGCCGCTACCGGCGTCGTAGGCGGCGAAGCTGCCCTCGCCGTTGCCCTGGAAGACGAGCCCTCCGGCGGTTGCGAGCGTCCCGCCCGGCACGCCGGAGTCGTGTGCCACGGCCCACGCCTTCTCTTGCCGCACGGGATCCCAGGCGAGCAGCTGCGTCCAGTTGCAGGAGACGAAGCGCAGTGTGGCGAAATTTTCGCCGAGCGCGGTGAGCGCCGGCAGGTCTTCGCCCATGTTCCATCTGCCGGGCCGTGGAACGAAGTCCCGGTCCATCGTGAACGGGTAGGTCGACTCGATGGCGGGGATGTAGACGAGCCCGGTCCCCGGATGGAAGCTCATCGGGTGCCAGTTGTGCCCACCGACGATGCTGGGCGCCACCGTCTTCATTGTGTCGTTCCAGGCCGCCTCGGGGCGCTCGACGGGGCGGCCCGTTGCGGAATCGACGTGGCTCGCCCAGCTCACGTGCACGTAGTTCTCTGCGGAAAGCAGCTCGCCGGTCGCGCGATCGAGTACGTAGAAGAAGCCGTTCTTCGGCGCCTGCATCAGCACCTGGCGCAGACGGCCCTCGATCTCGAGGTCCGCGAGGATCATGTGCTGCGTGGCGGTGTAGTCCCACTGCTCGCCCGGCGTCGTCTGGTAGTGCCAGACCAGCTCGCCGGTGTCCGGCCGCAGCGCCAGGATCGACGCCACGTAGAGGTTGTCGCCTCCGCCGGGGCTGCGGATCTCGCGTGGGTAGACGCTCGCGTTGCCCGTGCCGACGTAGAGCAGGTCGAGATCGCGGTCGAAGGCGAGCGAGTCCCACGCCGTCGCGCCGAGGCCAGTCTCCCAGAGCGCGTCCTCGGGCCAGGTCTCCGCGGCGGCGGCCAGCTCCGGGTGCTCGTGCGGTCCCTGCCGGCTGCCGGGCACCGTGTAGAAGCGCCAGACGAGTGCGCCCGTCTCCGCATCGTAGGCGCTCACGTAGCCGCGTACGCCGAGATCGGCGCCGCCGTTGCCGATGATCACCTTGCCCTTCACCACGCGAGGCGCACCGGTGATGGTGTAGGGCTCGCCGAGAGCGGCCGTGCGCACGTCCCAGAGCGGCTTGCCCGTCCTTGCGTCGAGTGCGATGAGCCTTGCGTCGAGCGTGCCGACGTAGACGCGTCCCTGCCACAGCGCCACGCCGCGGTTCACCACGTCGCAGCAGGCGTGTCGCGCCTTCCAGCCCGGCACGCCCGGGTCGTAGCGCCAGAGCTCTTCGCCGGTCGCCGCGTCGAGGGCGAAGACTCTGCTCCAGGTGGAGGTCGCGTAGAGGACGCCGTCGACGACGATGGGCGTGGCCTCGAGACCGCGCCGGGAGCCCGTCTCGTACGACCACGCGAGGCCCAGCCGCGGCACCGTCTCGCGGTCGATCGCGTCGAGAGGACTGAAGCGCGTTTCGCCGGGAGTGAGACCGTGGAGCGGCCAGTCGTCGGAGACTGCGCCTGCGGCTGCCACCGGTCGAATCGCTCGCGGCTGCGACTCGCTGCAGGCCACGATCAGGGCGACCAGCGCAGTCACAGCGCTGGCCCGCCGACGCCCCAGCGCGATCGTCATGGGCGCACGGTAGCCCGCCGCAAGGTCGGCCCGCCTGTGTGATAGCGTGGCCCCCATGTGCGACTCCCTCGTCGCCGCGCCGACGCAGACTGCCTCCGGGCGCACGCTCTACGGCAAGAACAGCGATCGCAAGGGCGAGGAGTGCCAACCCTTCGTCCAGTTTCCGGCGGCGCACTACGCCCGCGGATCGCAGCTGCGCTGCACGCACATCGAGATCCCGCAGGTGGCCGAGAGCTACCGGGTGATGGGCCACTCGCCCTGGTGGGTGTGGGGCTTCGAGCACGGCGTCAACGAGCACGCCGTCGCCATCGGCAATCACGCGGTCTTCTCGAACGAAACCATCGAGGAGCGTCCGGGGCTCATCGGCATGGACCTGGTGCGTCTGGGCCTCGAACGGGGTCGCACGGCACGGGAGGCGCTCGAGGTGCTCGCGGGGTTGCTCGAAGCCCACGGGCAGGGCGGCCCGGCGCTCGCTCCCCATGGCACCGGCTACCACAACAGCTTCGTGCTGGCCGACGCCTGCGAGGCCTGGCAGCTGGAGACGTCGAATCGTCATTGGGCCGCGCGGCGCGTCTCTCTCGCGGCTGTCTCGAACCACTACTCCATTGGGAATGACTGGGAGATCGCCTCCCGCGACGCCGGGCATTTTGCCGTCGCTGCGGGCTGGTGCTCGCCGGAAACGCGCCTCGACGTGGCGGCCGCGTATGGCAACCCGCACGTGCCGCCGCAGTTCTCGCAAGGGCGTCGACGCGCGGCGGAGCGAGCGCTCTCGGCCGCTGCGGGCGCGCACGACGTGGCTTCGTTCACCGCGGCACTTCGCGATCACGGCGAGTGCGGCGCGGCTTGGACGACCGTCGACAGCACACCCGCCGACGAACGCCATTTCACGCTCTGCGCCCACAGCGAGCCGGTGTCCTCGACGACGGCGAGCTTGGTGGCCGAGCTTCCGGTGCAGCCGAGTGCGGCGGCCTGGCCGGTGTGGGTCGCGTTCGGCACACCGTGCACGGCGCTCTACCTCCCGCTCTACCTCGACGGCATCCTGCCCGCGCAGCTCGCCGTCGGTGGCTCCGCGCCCGAGACCGACTCGGCCTGGTGGAGCTTCAAGCACCTACAGGATCTCGTGTCCCAGGATCCGGCGGTGCGCTTCCCGCGCCTGCGCGAGGTCTGGGCGAAGCAGGAGGTCGCGATCGAGGAGGCGCGTGTTGTCACCGAGCGCGCGGCGTTCGAAGCCGAGGACGGCGATGCCAGCGCCGATCAGCTCACTCGCTTCATGCAGCGCAGTGTCGACCGCGTGCTCGAGCGAGCCAGCGACCTCGCGGCCGAGCTCGCCCGCGTCGGCTAAGCGCTGCGGGCTTCTTCGTGGACGGCGATCACGTGCGGCGGTCGCCGCACTGCGCGCGCTCGCGGGAAGTAGTCGAAGCGCAGCTCCCACGGCACGCCGAGCGCCGTGAGAATCTGTCGTTTGGTCGCCTGTCGGCAGGCGCGGCCCTTTTCGACGGCGTGGATGGTGCGCGCCGAGATGCCGGCCTTGGACGCCAGATCGTTCTGGGTCCAGCCGAGGGCTTGGCGCGCTGCGCGAATGCGATTCATGGGTGGGGGGTCTCCAGAAACCGGACAAACACGATTCTAGCGCTCACCAGGCGCTGTCCCAAGAAAAGATTTTTTAGCGTTTACAGGGGCTTAGAGGAAGCCGGCAATCGAGGGCAAAGAGCCCCGCCCCAGGCGGCCGGAGCCGCGAGCCTGGGGTGGGCGAGGGGATTCGAACCCCCGACCCCCAGGACCACAACCTGGTGCTCTAACCGACTGAGCTACGCCCACCGCAGGATCGCGAAAGCTATCCGCGGCGCTGGGGAGTGTCAACGAAACCGCCCCCCGGGCCCGCGGGGCGACTTGCTAGCTTCCCGTTCCGCGCCCCGGTAGCTCAGTTGGATAGAGCAGCGGCCTTCTAAGCCGCGGGTCGGGGGTTCAATTCCTCCCCGGGGCGCCAGCGATGCGCGCCGGCGAGCGGGCACGGCAGTGACGCGCGCGCCACAGCCTTGCGCGACCCGCGCCGCTACGGGCAGGGCACCGTCCCGGCGCAGGCCAGGCTCGAGGGGCCGGGCCGATGGCCCCACATCGCCATCATGAGGGCGATGTCCATGCCCGTCACGACGCCGTCGCCGTCGACGTCGCCCTCGGAGCTGACGCTGCCCCAATGACTCATCATGATGCCGAGGTCTGCGCCCGTCACGCCACCATCGTTGTTGAGATCGGCATCGCAGAGATTGCCGTAGCCGTCGTGGTCCTTGTCGTTCTGGTCGCTGTTGGCCCGTTCCGTGCAGTTGTCGCTGGCGTCGGGCACCAGGTCGCCGTCCTGGTCGGGCTCCTCGAGCTGGCCGTCGGCGGCAGCGCAATCACCGTCCGCGAGGTCGGTGTTGCCGTCGTAGTCGTTGTCGATGCCGTCGGAGCAGGCCGGCAGCTCTGACATGTCGCCGGCCCACAGGCAGCCGTCGTCGGCGAGATCCGCGTTGCCGTCGCCGTCGTTGTCGATGCCGTCGTCGCACGGGCGCACCACGGCGACCACCGCTTCGCGGTAGGCCGAGAGGTCGACGTAGAGCGCATCGTTGCCGTAGATGGCGGTGTCGGCCGGCTGGCCGTTGAGGCGCGTCACCAGCCACGCGATGCCCGCGAGCTCCCAGACGTCGCTCGCATCGTCGAAGATGAACAGCCCGCCGCCGGAGTCGCCTTCGGTGACGATCGCTTCGTCCGCCGAGAGCGGCTGCAGCGGTGATGGGTCGGGATCCGGATCCGTCGCCGGGTTCAACGCATCGTTGAACTCGAGCACCAGTGATTGCGTCAATGTTGCGCCGTAACCCATCGCGATGCTGGTGGACGTGCCGGGCCAGAACGCGATGTCACCGCCGATGAAATTCTTGCCCCAGCGTTTCGGACCGGTGACGTCCAGGTTCCAGCCACCCGGGCCCCAGGTGCTTGCGCTGGCCCGGTTTCGGCCGCGGCCGATCATGACCGCCTCGGTGTCTTCCGCCGGAGTCGTTGCGCGGATTGGCAGCGGCAGCAGATGCGTCGGATAGGGATCGATGCGGAACGCGGCCAGATCGGCGTCGGTGCCGGGGCTGTGCTCGAAAACCACCCGGGACTCTGGGATCACCGGGTAGGCGACACCGTCGAGGGTCAGCTCCTTGCCGGGGGTCACCGCCACGTGCCTGGCGGTCAGCACCCAGCCGTAGCCGACGTAGACGCCGTTGAGACCCAACCAACCGACGTAGTCCCAGCCCGGATCGTCGGCCGGGGCGGTGTCGTTCGCATTGCCGGCGTCGAGCATCACGGCCGCCGCGGGAGTGGCAGACGAAAGAGCGATCAGCGCGAGCATCAGGAGCAGCAGGGGGTTCTTCATCACCAATCCGCTTGAGGTCGGCATTAAAAATTAGCAAAATTCGTGCCGGATATGGGTTTTCCGCACAAAACTGTTGAACTACACGGGAGTTCGAGTCCAATGCTGCGCGATTATGACATGTCCGGAGAGAACGCGTGTTCCTTGAAATAGGAAAAGTTTTTCCCAATGTCCACCGTAGGATGGAAAACATTTTCCTTCGCGATCCACGACGCGTCGCTCCGCGCGGAAGGCCTTCGCAGGGCAGCCGATGCAGCTGTTCCGTGGCCAGCTCGAGTCGTTCCGGGCTCGTGAAGCGCCTTCCGGGCGCGTCTGCGCGCGAAGCACGAGCGTCGCCCGGCTTCGATGTGCTCATCGTTAGTCCACGCCGTGCGGCTGGAGAGTCCGACCCGCCAGCCGGTATCAAAAATAGCCGCCGCTGCCGGGGATGAGTCGCCAGCCGTGCTTCTCCATGCACAAGCTGTGGTGCATCACGACGCGACGTTCTCGGGCGCGCTTGCGGATGCCGCGGCCGAGCGCTGCCTTGAGGTGTGGCAGCCCCTTTTCGGTCCAGCAGTCGAGCACGTCCGCGTACACCCTGTCGGAATCGCACTCGCCCTGGTGGTCTTTCCAGCGCTCGCAGGTCTGGCTGACGCGGTTGCGAAGGCTCTCGGCGGCCTGGTCAAGGGTCGCCTGGGCGGCGGCGCGGCGCTTGGCCTCCTGATCGGAGCCGAGGTCGCCGCAGCCGACGACGCCGAGCCACGCGGCCAGCACGAGCAGCGGAAGGAAGTGGGAAAAGTGCATTGAGCGAGCGTATCACGCCCGCGGGGAAGCCACGCCGATTGGACTGCGCGAGGAGGATCGAGGATAATGAGAGTGGGAGGACACGTCGTGATCGATGAGCTCGGAGACGACGTCTACTTCGAAACTTCAAGTGATTCCAGACACTTCGATGCGTCGCTGGTGCGCGAGCCGTTGAGGGTCGTGCCCACCCGGGAGCCCATCATCCTGCCCGCCTCGGAGACGGCGACTGTGGCCATGCGCGCCATGCAACGGGAGCATCGGGGCTGTGTGATCGTCACCGATGACGGCACCCGCGACAGCAAACTGCAGGGTATCTTCACCGAGCGCGACGTTCTCCTGCGCATCGTCGATCGCGGCAAGAACCCGGCTACCCTGCCGATCGGCGAGGTGATGACCCCGGAGCCCGATTGCCTAGCGGTGGAATCCACAGTCGCCCACGCGCTCAACAAGATGAGCGTCGGCGGTTTCCGCCACGTGCCGGTGGTCGACGATCAGCACCGGCCGGCCTTCGTCGTGTCGGTGCGCGACGTGGTCGAGTTCCTGGTGGCGGCCTTTCCTCGCGAGGTGCTGAACCTCGCCACGGGTCGCGATTCCGCACCGCAGACCCGCGAGGGTGCTTGAGAGCTAGACTCCCTCCTCGAATGGAGGGTCCGCCATGTTTCCCTGGCGTCCGGATGCGAAGCCCGTCGAGAAGCTCTCAACGATGCGTCGCTTCATGCCGTTCATCTCGCCGCGTCGCAACGACTCCGCCTTCTACCTGTACCACGACATCGACGTCGAGGCGTCACTCGAATATCTCGAGAAGAAGAACCGCGAGCGGCCGCCGGATCGGCAGCTGACCCTTTTCCATCTGCTCGTGCGCGCGATCTCCCAGGCCATGCAGCTGCGGCCGGGCATCAACCGCTTCGTCAAGGCTGGGCGTTTGTGGCAGCGCGACGGCGTGTGGATCACGTTCAGCGCGAAGCGCGCGCTCGAAGACGGCTCGCCGATGATCACCGTCAAAGAGCGTTTCTACCCCGATCGCGAGAGCCTCGACGAAATGGTCGAGCGTTACTTCGCCAGGCTCAATCCGCAGCGCGCCGGCAAGCAGACCCAGAGCGACAAGGAAGTGAACTTCATGCTGAAGCTGCCCAACGTGGCGATTCAGCTGCTGATGAAGGGTGCCGCTCTGCTCGACTACTTCGGGCTGTTGCCCAGGAAGATGATCGACGCCGATCCGCTCTACACCTCCGTGTTCCTGGCCAATCTGGGCTCGATCAACTATCCGGCCGGTCATCACCACCTCTGGGAGTACGGCAGCTGCTCGATCTTTGGCGTGATGGGCCTGGTCGAGCTGGGCGAGAACGGTCGGCGCAAGATGCGCATGGCGTGGACTTACGACGAGCGCATCGAAGACGGGCTCTACTCGTACTACTCGCTCGAAGGCGTTCGGGAGCGCTTCGCGAATCCGGAGCAATTCGAGCTGACGACGGAAGAGCTGCGTCAGCTGCCCCGCGAAGGCCCTCCGCGCTGAGCGGCGGATCCGTGGGGCGTTGTGAACGGGTTTTCCCATTTTGCGGAACGCGCGTTCTCTCGGGCCTGTGGGCTTTTCGCCGGGCCCAACTCGAAATTCCAATTACTTCCGCAGGGTTGTGCTGGAGATCCAGATTCGGCACGGAAGTTGCTTTTTTTCGGGGCAGTACGGTGACTGCGGTTGGAGTGCCCGACTGGGGGAGCACCCACCGCGGCGAACGCCGCACCGGTCTCGCGCTGGGAGGCAGAGACCGGGAGACGGCGTCCGGGGGCCCGGCCGCCACGGTCGGGCCCTCGTCATTGGTGGGAGCCGTGCCGGGCCTATGCGATCCTGTTCGCGTTGAAGACTTCGACGCCGCAAGAGCCGTCGTCGCGGCGCAAGCTGAGCCGCGACGACGGGCGCCTCGTGCGCGGCCGGCGCAGCCGCGAGCGCATACGGGCCGCCGCCAGCGAGCTGTTTCGCGAGCGCGGCTTCGATGCCGCAACGCTGCGCGCGATCGCCGAACGCGCCGGCATGGGTGCGAGCTCGATCTATCGCCACGTCGAGAGCAAGGAGGAGCTGCTGGTCCAGGAGCTGGCGGATCTCCAGGAAGAGGCCTGGACGCGCTTTCGTCGCGGCGATGATCGCATGCGCGCGGTGGAGGGGCGGCTGACCGAGTTCTTCGTGATGCAGCACGAGTTGTTGGCCCGGGAGCGCGATCTCACGGTGATCGCGCTGCGCGCCACCACGCACCCCGACGCGCGAGTAGCCAGGCACGTGCTGGCGCTGCACGATCGCACCATCGGCCTGATCGCTGAGATCTTGCAGGGCGGGCGCCAGCGGGGCGATCTCGCGGCCGACGGGCGGCGCGGGCGCTCTTCCACTCTGCCAGCGGCGCGCGCATCTCCTGGGCGAATGGGCTGCTCAGCGAGAAAGCGTGTCGCGAGGCGATCGCCGCCAACGTGACGCTGCTCTTTCGCGGGCTCTCGCCCCGCGGGTCCGGGTTGTCAGCCCCCGACGGCCCCTCGTGAGGTCGGGGAGCTAGCGGCGGAGCAACTGACGCAGTCGGGGTCTCACGCTCGCACGCAACCGCTACCAGAACATCGGCGGGATGTCCGCCATCAACTTCTCGAGCCGCAACCGCTACCAGAACATCGGCGGGATGTCCGCCATCAACTTCTCGAGCTCCTCGAGCGGGCGTTCCGGCACGGGATTCACCAGGCCGGATCCGACCGTCTGGGGAACCAGCTCGCAGAGCGCGTCGACACTCCAGATGCCGTCGCGCTCCACGTCCCTCGCCAGGGTTCGCGTCTCGTGCGGCTCGGGCACCAATCCGATGCGCCCGCCCTCGACGTTGAACACCTGCCCGTTGATGTAGTGCGCTTCGGGCAGGCAGAGATAGACCACGAAGGGCGCGATGCCCTCGGGCCCGGGGAGGTCGAGCAAGGCCCTCTTCTTCTCGGGCGAGATGAAGCCACGCTTCTCGAGAGATGCCATGTGGCTGTCGTGAATCGCGCTTCCCTCCTGCCCTGCGTTGATCATGCGCGTTCGGGCTTCGGGGCAAAATGCGTTCGAGGTGATGCCGTACATGCCGAGATTTCGAGCCATTGCACGCGCGAGGCTTGCGATCCCCCCCTTCGCGGCCGGATAGCACGCGCCCCCGATGAAGCCCGTGTGCGAGAAAGACGAGCAGCCGAGGATCCTGCCCCAATGCTGGCTCTTCATTCGCTTCGCCGCGTGGTGCGAGCAGTAGTAGGTCCCGTTGAGGTTGACGTCGATGGTCTCGTGCCAGTGCTCGGGCGGGCACAGGTCGATCGACAGGCCACCGGCTGCACCGGCATTGTTGATCAGGATGTCCACGCTCCCGAAGCGGTCTTCGCAGTGTTGCACCATCTCGCCGGCGAAGTCGAAGTCGTTTACGGGACCGACACAGGCGGATGCTTCGCCGCCGGCCTTCTCGATTTCACGCACGACGGCGTCGGCCTCTTCGGTTTGCGTGCCCGGCCCATCCGGGCCCTGTCCGCGCCCGTTGACGACGACCCGGGCCCCCTCGCGCGCGAGCGCGAGAGCGATCTCGCGCCCGATCCCGTGCGTCGAGCCGGTTACGATCGCGCTCTTGCCTGCGAGCCGCATGCTGCCTTCTCCTTCAAGTGATCGACCCTCTTCTTCGCGACGCTCAACCGAGATTTCCGGGAGCGCCTGGGCGTGGCGCCAGATTGCGCCCGGGCGCCAGGACTTCGCCCGGGGCCCGCTCCGCAGCCAGGCGCTCTCGCAGCTCCGCGGCGAGCTTCTCGATGCCCCCCTCCCCGAGCAGGACGGGCGCGCCGCTCTCCCAACCGTGGAGCAGCATGAAGATGCCGCCCGCCGCGCTGAAGATGCGGCCCGTGACATCGCTCGCGTCGAGCGAGGCAAGCCAGACGATGAGTGGCGCGACCGATTCGGGGCCCGGTGCGCCGGGCGACCAGGCGGTGAGTCGCGTGGCCGCGCCCGGCACGACGGCATTGACCGTCACGCCGTAGGCGGCGAGTTCGTCCGCGGCGGTCAGTGTCAGAGCCAGCACGCCGGCCTTCCCCGCGCTGTACGCCCCCTCTCCGCGAAAGCCCACCAGCGCAGCGGGCGAGCTCGTGTTGACCAGGGCCGCCCGGACATTCTCACCCCGAAGAGAGCGTTCCCGCCAATGCCGCCCCGCCGCTCGAAGCACCAGGAACTGGGCCTTGAGATGCACGTCGATCACCGCGTCCCAGTCTTCGGTGGAGAGATCGATGAGCATGCCGGGTCGGTCGATCCCGGCGTTGTTGATGACGGCATCGACTCGACCGAAACGCTCGACGCCCGCCTCGATCAGGTCATTCGCACCCTCGGTGGTGGCGACATCCGTCGCCACGGCGATGGCCTCTCCGCCTTTCGCAGCAATTTCGGAGACGACCTCTTCGGCCGGAGCGGTGGAGGCGCCCCGGCCATCGATCTCGACGCCCAGATCGTTGACGACGACGCGGGCTCCCTCTGCGGCCAGGGCGAGGGCGTGGGCGCGCCCGATGCCGCGCCCGGCCCCGGTGACGACGACGACTCGATCGAGACAGGTCTGTTTGGCGCTCAAGGCCTCGAACCCTCCTGGGCTGTGCTTCCGTCCGAGCGGCAAGTCGGCCGCTTCGTCGGCAAAAACTTCATCAGATCGGAGAGTTATCGTATCGCAGAACACCGGTGGCCGACGCCAGTCGCAGCCACACGTCAAACGCCGCGCGGCGGATGCGCCGGCGTTAGAGGTCGGCGTCGCGCTCGATTTCGGCCTGCTTGGCTTCGAGCCAGGCGGCGTACTCGGCGCCCTCCCAGCAGCGGTAGTCGCCGCGCCGTGTGAACTCCGCGTTGCGGTGGTACTGCCACGCGTTGAGCCGGTTGGCGCGCGAGCTGTCGCGCTCGCCGATCTGCTTGGCGGGTACACCTGCCAGGATCGAGTGCCGCGGGAACTGCTTTCCCTCCGGTACCACCGCGCCGCCCGCAACGATCGATCCCGCGCCGATCACGGCGCCGTCCATGATGATGGCACCGGGCCCGACGAGACAGGCGTCTCCGAGAACGCAGCCGTGCACGGTGGCGTGGTGGGTGATCGAGCAGAAGTCGCCGATGCGGGTTGGCGCTTCGTAGCCGACGTGGATCATCACGAAGTCCTGGATGTTGACGATGCGGCCGATCTCGATTTCCCGGCACTCGGCGCGCGCCACGGCGTTGTGCCACACCGACGAGCCCTCGCCGATCGAGATCTTCCCGTAGAGCTGGGCGCTCGGCGCGACGAAAACGGAGTCGTCGATCGCCTGAAGCTTCGCATACGGCGCTGCGCCGCCTCGCACGCTCACAGCATGCCGCTGCCGGCGTTGAAGATTGCGTGCGTGCGCTCTCGCAGGTCGGCGTCCAGGAAGTAGTCGATGGCCGTCATGGCCAGTGCCTTTGCGCCGTCGAGGACGGCGGCGTCACCCAGCTCCGAGCCGGCCCACTTCTCGAACTCCACGTTGTGGATCGTCACGTTTGGCGGGGAACAGGCGAGCATGGGATGAATGGACGGCACCCGGTGGCTGACGTTCCCGAGGTCGCTGCTGCCGGCGAGGTCTGCCGGCAGCTTGCCGCGCGGGATGAACTTGCGGCCCAGTGTTTCGGCGTTCGTCTGGAATGCCTCGGCCAGGGGCGCGTTGAAGAAAATGTCCCGGTAGTCGGCCTTGCCCCAGAGGATCTCGACCTCGCAGCCGGTGGCTTCCGCACCGGCGCGGAAGCAGGCCCCGACGCGCCGCTTGAGCGGCTCGAGCGCCTCGAAGTTTGCGGCACGGGTGTAGAAACGGCCGGCGGTGCGCTCCGGCACCACGTTCGGCGCCTGGCCCCCGTCCGTGATGATGCCGTGGATGCGCTCGTTCTTCTTGATGTGCTGGCGCAGCGCCGCCACGCCGTGATAGGCGAGCATCATCGCGTCGAGCGCGTTGATGCCGCGCTCGGGCATCGCGGAAGCGTGGGCGGCCCGGCCGTGAAATACCACGTCGAGTTCTGCCATCGCGATGCTCGGCATGCCGGCGAGGTTCATGCCGGCCGGGTGGATCATGAGTGCGGCGTCGACACCCTCGAAGGCTCCGCGGCGCGCCATCAGCTCCTTGCCGCAGCCGTGCTCCTCTGCCGGCGTGCCGAGCACGCGTACCCGCCCAGGCACGTCGTCGCCGAGCGCCGCCAGCGCGAGCCCCGCGCCGACGCCGGCGCTGGCGATCAGATTGTGGCCGCAGGCGTGGCCGATCCCGGGCAGCGCGTCGTACTCGGCCAGCAGCGCCACGCAGGGCTGCCCGTCGGGACCGAACTCCGCGCTGAAGGCCGTCTCCAGACCGTGCGCGCCGGCCGTGACCTCGAGCCCGGCGCCGCGCAGCGCGTCGACCAATAGCTTCGCCGCGGCGCGCTCCTCGAATGCTAGCTCGGGGTTGGCGTGGATCGCGTGGGAGATGCGCAGCAGATCGTCTTGCATGGCATCCACGGCGTCACACACTTGCTGCTTGAGGTGTCGTCCGGCATCGACTCGAGGCATCGCGCCAGTCTAGCCGAAGGCATCTCTGTGCGGCGCAGAGCCGGCGGGGTGATAGGCTCGTCCGCGGAGGTGTCTGCGCCCGATGCGAGCCGTGGTTGTCGAACGCCTGATGGATCCCAGCGAGCTCAGAGTGAGTGAGGTCGACGTGCCGCCGCTGCGGCCGGGCACGCTCGAACTCGAGGTGCGCGCTGCCGGCTGCAATTTCTCCGACATCCTGATGGCGAAGGGCGAATACCAGGTGAAGCCAGCATTTCCCTTCGTGCCGGGTGCAGAGGTGGCCGGTGTCGTCAGCGCCGTCGGGGAGGGTGTCGAGGGCTTCAACGTCGGCGATCGGGTGCTGAGCTCACCGGGCCTCGGCGGCTTCGCGGAGCGTGTGGTGGTGCCGACCTTCGGAACCTTCAAGTTGCCGGATGGCATGTCCTTCGAAGAGGGAGCCTCTCTTCCTGTCGTCTATCCGACCTCGTACATGGCGCTCGTCTTCCGCGCCGACCTCCAACCCGGTGAAGACCTGCTGGTGCACGCGGCGGCGGGAGGCGTTGGCATCGCGGCGCTGCAGATCGGCAGGGCCCTCGGCGCACGGGTCATCGCCACCGCCGGGGGCGCCGAGAAGCTCGAAGTCGCGCGTCAGAATGGCGCCGACGATACGATCGACTACCGCGAAGAAGACTTCGTCGAGCGAGTCATGGCGCTCACGGACGGCAAGGGTGCCGACGTCATCTACGACTCCGTCGGTGGCGACACCTTCGATAAGTCGCTCAAGTGCATCGCCTGGAACGGGCGGCTCCTGGTCATCGGCTTTGCCAGCGGCACGATCCCGAGCGTGAAGGCGAACCGCATCCTGCTGAAGAACATCGCCGTCACCGGTCTCAACTGGGGTGGCCATGCGGTCAATGAGCCGCACAAGATTACCCAGACGCTGCAGGCGCTATTCGACCTCCACGCAGCGGGCGAGATTCGTCCCGTCATCTACAAGACGTACCCGCTCGAACAACTCTCCGATGCCCTGGCCGCGCTCGGCGGCCGCCGGACCTACGGAAAAGTGATCGTCGCGCCCTGACCCGACGAGCGAAGAACGGGAGCGCGTCCCCGTTTGCGTCTTCTACTTCGCGGCGGCGGGGAGCGTCACTTCGACCTTGCCGGTGACGTGCGGTCCGAGTTCGTTCTGGCCGATCACCTCGACGGTCACCACGCCGTCGGCCTTGTCGGCCACGGTGCCTCGCAAGGTCATGGTGTCGCCGGCATAGTTAGGCGCACCGAGCTTGATGTCGACCTTGCGCAGCAACGCTTCCGGGCCCGCCCAATCCGTGATGAAGCGCCCCACGAAGCCGTTGGTCGTGAGGATGTTCATGAAGATGTCTTTCGAGCCGCGGGCGACAGCGAGGTCGCGATCGTGGTGCACGTCCTGGTAGTCGCGCGACGCGATGGCGCACGAAATGATCAGCGTCGGAGTGAGCGGCAGAGTGAGTTCCGGCAGGCAATCTCCGACCTCGACGTTGTCGTAGCCTCGTGTCTCGCGATTCATGCGCGCTCTCCGGCTTCGTCGATCACGATCTTGCCGAGCCGCGCGAGCTCCGGCGTGGCGCCGCCGAGGGTGCTCTCTACCTGCTTCGCCCACAGCATGAAGCGGTGGATCGGGTAATCGACGTCCGAGCCGGTGCCGCCGTGCAGGTGCTGGGCCGCGTGGGTGACGCGATGGCCTCCGATGCTCGCCCACCAGCGTGCCGCCGAGACGTGGCGCGCCGCGGGCCGGCCCTCTGCGAGGCGCCAGGCCGCCTGCCAGAGCGTGGAGCGCATGGCCTCGATGTCGATGAAGGCGTCTGCGGCGCGCACCTGCACCCCCTGGAAGGAGCCGATCGGCACGCCGAACTGCTTGCGATCCGTCGTGTAGATCGCCGTGCGGCGCAGTGCTTCTTCGGCGATGCCGAGCTGCAGCGCGCACAGCCCCACGCTGGCTTGATCGAACATCCAACCGGTGACGTCGCTGGCGGCGTCCCCGAGGCGCGCGTCCGCCGCCACCGAGACGCCGTCGAGCACGACCTGGCTCTGGGGCTCGCGGTTGGTGGTGACCTGGCGCTCGAGGCTCACGCCCGGCGCGGTGGGCTCGACCAGGAAGACACCGGCCGCGTCGTCGGTGCGCGCCGGAATCAGCATCACCTTTGCGAGATCTGCCGCGGGTACGGCAACCTTGGTGCCGGAGATGCGCCAGCCGTCGCCGTCTCGCTCGGCGCGTGTCTTCGGCCTGCTCGGAAGCGAGGCGCCCGTCTCGTGCAGTGCGCCGGTCAAGATCGCACCGCTCTCTGCCACCGGTCGCAGCCAGCGCTCCTGCTGCTCGCGGCTGCCGAACTGTGCCAGTGCAAGCCCGCCGAGCAGCAGCGTCGCCACCAGCGGCACCGGAGCCAGATGGCGGCCCTGCTCTTCGAGCAGCAGGCATGTCTCGAAGATCGAGCAGCCGCCGCCACCGACGGCCTCGGGCAGCGAGATGGCGGTGAGGTTGGCTTCCGAGAGCTCCGCCCAGAGCGCACTGTCGTGCCACTCGCCGCTCTTCTCGAGCGCCTGAATGCGCTCGTGACTCGTGTTGTCGGCGAAGATGCGCGCCGAAAGGTCGCGCACCGCCTCCTGTTCGTCGCTGAACGAGAAATTCACTTCAACTCTCCATCGCGGCGAGCTCAGCCGCCCGCTGCAGCGCCCGTGCCCGGCTTGAATTTGAGAATGCGGAACAACATGCTCGCCACTTCTTCGCCGTCCGCGTCGAAGTAGGTCTGCCGCTGCGTCACGAAGTGTCCAATTCCGAGCGCAGTCTGCTTCTCGGGCGAGACGGAGTCGCAGGTCGTCGTCACACTCAAGTGGTCGCCGGGATGCAAGTAGCGGCGGTATTCCTGCACGCAATTGGTCGCTACCACCGACGTGAAGCCGGCGTCGTCGAGCAGTGCAAGGACATCTTCGGACGCGTTGGCCTCGCTGCTCTCGGGCTGGGGCGGCGGTCGCAGGCCGCGCATGGTCCAGGCCTGGAGCATGGTGGGCGGCGCCACGATGCTGCCGTGGATCGATTGCTGAGCGAGCTCCGGCTCGGTGTAGACCGGGTTCTGGTCGTCGATCGCGTCGCACCAGTGGCGGATCATCGGTTGGTTGACCGGATCGCGGGCCACCTGGGGCCCTCCCACCGTGCGGCCCTCGAACGCCTTGAGCTCTGCCTCGAACGCGGTGTCCGCCATCTTCAACGTCCAGTCCGCGGCATGCGCAGCCCGAGCGTTGCCACCAACGAGCGCTGTACCTCGTTGACGCCGCCGCCGTAGGTGTTGATCTGCGCGCCCCGCCAGGATTCCTCGATGCGGCCCTGCAGCACGGCGCCGGGGGATCCAGCCTGCAAGGTCCCGATCACGCCGAGCACGTCCATCAGCAGCCGGTAGATCTCGATCACGGTCTCGGTGCCGTAGACCTTCACTGCCGAAGCCAGCGCGGCGTCGATGTTGCCCTGCTCGATGCCCCAGGCCATGCGCCAGTTCAGCACCTTGAGCGCTTCGACGCGGGCGCAGGCCTCGCCGAGTGCGACCTGCACCCACGGGCTGTCCGCGACGCAACCGCCGTCGGGGCCTTCCGTGGCCCGGGCCCAGTCGGCCACGTCCTCGAGTAGCGATTCACCGAGACAGCCGAATGCCGCGAGGCCGACGCGCTCGTGATTGAGCTGCAATGTGATGAGCTTCCATCCCTGGTTCTCGCCGGCCACGATCATGTCTGCTGGCACGCGCACGTTCTCGTAGTAGGACATGGTGGTGAAGCCGCCGCCGACGGTTTCGATCGGCGACCAGCTGAAGCCCGGTAGCTGCGTGTCGACGATCAGGATGGAAATGCCGTCGTGTTTGCGGCCTTCGGTGTTCGTGCGGCAGGCGAGCCAGATGTAGTCGGCCTGATTCGCGCCGCTTGTGAAGATCTTGGTGCCGTTCACCACGTAGTCGTCGCCGTCGCGCACCGCGCTGGTCTTGAGCGAAGCCAGGTCGGTGCCCGCATCCGGCTCCGTATAACCGATGGCGAAGTGTGTGGTGCCTGCCAGGATGCCGGGCAGGAAGCGCTGCTTCTGCTCTTCGGTGCCCTTAGCGATCAGCGTCGGGCCGACGGTGTTGAGCGTGACGAAGGGGAAGGGTGCGCCCGACTTGCGCGCTTCCTCGAACCAGATCAGCTGATCGACGGCGGTGCGGCCCTGGCCCCCGTATTCCTTCGGCCAGCCGACGCCCAGCCAGCCGTCGCGGCCCATGCGTTCGACGATGGTCTTGTAGCCCTCGCCGCCCTCCATGCTGCTCAGCCCGGCGCGCACGTCGGGGGTGAGGAGTGTGTCGAAATAGCTGCGCAGCTCCTGGCGCAGCGCATGTTGCTCGGGGGTAAAGTCGACTTGCACGGCTCGCTCTTTCGCTGGTGGGCGTGGAGCGCATTGATAGCACGCGAGCGGGTCGGAAGCGGTCGTTCTCGTCGGACTCGCGCTGAGGGGGTGTCAGTGTGTGGCGGCGAACTCGAGGATGCGGACCGCGATCTCCAGCTGGCTGGTGAGCGCCCAAAGCGCGATACCCCCGCCGGTGAGCGCAGCGGCGCCGGCCCACGCCGCCACCCAGCGTCGCGCCGGTCGTGGGGCCGCCGGCGTCGCCGGGCGCGTGGCCGAGCCCAGATGGGCGAACGCGTCCCGGTCCCAGAGCCAGCCAGCCAGCTCGTGGCGCAGCGCCGCTGGGGCGGGCGTACCCAGTCGTCGCTCGAGTTCGCAGCGTAGCTCCGCCGCCGAGGCCGGCCGCCGGCCGGGGCGGGGGCGCAGGCAGCGTTCGACGAGGCGCGCGAGCCAGCGCGGCGTATCCGGCGCCACGCGGCGCAGCGACGCCATGCGCCCGCGCTCGATGCGTCGCAAGAGGCTCGACTCATCGTCCTCGGCGTTCTGGAATGGCGCGCAGCCGGCGAGCGCCTCGTAGAGTGTGGCGCCGAAGGCGAAGAGGTCGCTGCGCGCGTCGACGCGTTCGCCGCGCAGCTGCTCCGGTGACATATATGCCGGTGTGCCCACCGCCTGGCCGGTCTGGGTGAGCTGGCTCGACGTCGCGTCGAGGGCGACGCCGAAGTCGGCGATCTTGACGTCTCCGGTGCGACCGAGCAGAACGTTGGCGGGCTTCAGGTCGCGATGCACGATGCCGCGGGCGTGGACCTCTTCGAGTCCGCGCGCCACCTCGAGTGCGATGCGCGCCGCGGCGTGCGGTGCCATGCGACCCATGTCTGCCAGCACCCTCGCGAGATCGGTGCCTTCGACGTACTCCTGGGCGATGTAGGGCGTGCCACGCCAGGTGAACGCGTCGTAGACCGCCACCACGTTGGCGTGCTGCAGTGATGCCGCGGCCTTCGCCTCGCGGCGAAATCGCTCCGCGCAACGCCGATCGTTCGCCAGCTCGCGGCGCAGTGCCTTCAACACGCAGCGGCGTTCCAGGGCGGGCTGCCGCGCCAGGTGCACCACACCCATGCCGCCCGAGCCGAGCTCGCCATCGACTTCGTAGCCGCCGATGGTCTTCGGTCCGTCGGCCTTCCGCGTATTGGCCATCTGCCTCCCCGCCCTCGCGTCGCGAGACGTCGGCCCAGAGCGTCAGTCCGACTCGATCACGTAGGTGCGCGGGGCGCGCTCTCGCCGTTCCAGCACGAACTGGAGGGCCAATCCGCCGAGCTCGATGCGGTCGCCGTGTTTGAGATCGGCGGCCAGCACGGTGGCGCCGTTCACGCGGCAGCCGTTCATGCTGCCGAGATCGCGCAAGCGGATGCCCGCGTCCGCGAACTCGAGTGCGGCGTGCTCGTTCGACATGCTGTCGTCGGCGAAGCTCCAGGTGGCTTCCTCGCCGCGGCCGATCGAAATCGAGGGCGCGTCGATCGCGTACTCGGTGCCCGCCGCATCACCGGAGGTCACGATCATGCTGCCCTGCCAGTTCGTCAGCCATTCTTCGAAGCCCGTATCTGTGGGCATGTTGATGTCGATCCTGCGGGTGGATCCGTCGCGCATGCAGCTCTCCTTGGGACGTGTCTCCTTCGACGTAACGGCCAGTCGGGGCCGATCTTGATGGCTGACGCCGACAGTGCGTGTTCGCATGCGGCTGCAAGCCTGCGGCTGTGTGGTAACCCGCGACGAGGCGGGGGGTTCGGGGCTCAACTGCGCGCGCCGGCGCACCGATACAGCAGCCAGACCCGGGACGGGCCGCGACTCGTCCGCTGCTGCCGCCGCTCCCCGCTGATTTCGCTGCCGCTGCTGCTGCTGCTGCCGTACTTCGCACTCAAGCTCCACGCTGATGGCGAGCTCGTGGTGCCGGCCCGGGTTCTTCGCGTCGACTCAGAGTGCTGCGGGATACCAGTGGATGGTGACGGGTCGCCGTCCCCACTGCAGCGCGGCGTCGCGGTCTCTACCCATGTAGAGGTCGATCCGGCGCCTCCAACGCTTCGCCATCTTGTCCCGCACCGTCCAGCGCCCGGGGACGCCTTCGATCTCGACTTGCGCCCCGTGAGTGAGGCCCAGGGCCAACAGGTCGCGGGAGACGGCGATCGCTTTCATGCCCGGTTCGAGTCGATCGCCCCAGGCGGCGAGGGTCGGGTCGCCACTTCCCTGCCCGGGCAGGGAGTTGTATGCCGTGGCGGTCACTTTCAGGGTATGGGGCTCGGCGGCGGCCGGAGGCCGGTGCGCGGAGTTCGTCAGCGCGAGGGTCTGGCAAGCGGAACTCGTGCAGCCCAAGCTGCCGATCAGCAGGCAGATTCCGGCCGCGGCGTTTCGCCAACCCCCCATGGCCCGGCGAAGGTACCACGCTCTGGTGTGGCGATCGGTTAGGCTGGGGGGCATGAGTGGTTCCCTCGTCATCGTTGCCGGGGGGTCCAGCGGCATCGGGCGCGGACTCCTCGAAGCATGTCCCTGGTCGGACGCTCGGCGCATCGACGTGAGTCGCCGCGGTGCGCAGGGCTGTGAGCAGCTGAAGCTGGATCTGGCGAATCCGACGAGCTGGCCCTTGGTGGCGGAGATGTTCGAGCGCGAGGTCGGGGGCTTCGCGGGAGAGCGCGTCGCCTTCTTCCACTGCGCCGGCACGCTCACACCCATCGGTTTTGCCGGCGAGATGGACCCCGCCGCCTACGCCCGCAGCGTGTTGCTCAACAGCGCGGCGCCCCAGGTGCTGGGCGCTGCGTTCCTGCGCGCCGCGGCACGCAGCGAGGCGCGTTGCCACCTCGTGAACGTAGGCTCGGGAGCGGCAAAAAACGTTTATGCCGGCTGGTCGGCCTACTGCGCGGGCAAGGCGGCGGCAGATCACTGGGTGCGCACGGCGGGGCTCGAGCAGGAGTGCCGGGGCGGGCGCGTTCGCCTGCTCTCGGTGGCGCCGGGCGTGGTGGCTACCGCCATGCAGGAGGAGATCCGTGCCACGCCGGAGGGCGATTTCCCGGATGTGGGGACCTTCGTCGACCTGCACGAGGGTGGAATCCTGCGCCAGCCCGCCGTCGTCGCCCGGGAGCTGTGGGCGCTGCTCGATGCGGACCTGGAAAACGGGGCCGTGCTCGACCTCCGGGACGCCTGAGCGGCGCTCCAGGCCGGTCACGCGATGCGCTAATCTGCTCGCCCCTATGCTCGACATCACTCAAGCCGGCGTTTCTGAAGAGGACTGGCGCAAGGCCACTGAGAACTGCTGCGCCGTTCCGGTCGCGGAAGTGATTCGCGAGACCTACGACACCTGCTCGTTGGTCTTCGACGTGCCGGCCGAGCACGAAGAGCGGTTCCGCTATCGGGCCGGGCAGTTCCTGAGCTTCAAGGTGCCGCTGGGCGGCAAGGTGCTGACCCGCAGCTACTCGCTCTCGAGCTCTCCCGAGTGCGATCCGAAGCTCAAGGTCACGGTCAAGCGTGTCGAGGACGGGCGCGTCTCGAACTGGCTCATTGACGAAGTCAAAGCCGGTGACACGCTGATGGTGGTGCCGCCGGCCGGCCTGTTCGTGCTCAACGACAAGCGTCGTCCCATCACGCTCTTCGCCGGGGGCAGCGGCATCACCCCCTGCATCTCCATCGCGAAGACGGCGCTTGCCAGCACCGACCGGAAGCTGCGCCTCGTGTACGCGAATCGCGACGCCGCCTCGATCATCTTCGAGCAGGAACTCGGGGAGTTGGCCGCCGCGCATCCCGACCGCTTTGTGATTCAGCACTCTCTCGACGATCGGGATGGCTTCCTCGACGTGCGCCGCGTCGAGCACTACGCCGTCGATGCGCTCGAGGGGGATTTCTTTCTGTGCGGTCCGGGCATTTTCATGGACATCGTCGAGCGCGCGTTGGCCGCGCTGCACGTGCCGTCGGAGCAGATCCATATCGAGCGCTTCGTGTCGCCGCCGGATCCCGACGCGGAGCGCACCGATGCTGCGGCCTCCAGCGACGGAGTGGCACACGTGGCCCCTGAGAAGATCAGCGTCGTGCTCGACGGCAACGAGTACGAGATCGACTACCGCGCCGAGGAACGGGTGCTCGAAGCTGCCCGCCGCGCTGGCCTCAAACCGCCATTCTCCTGCGAAGAGGGTTACTGCTCCTGTTGCATGGCCAAGCTCACCGAGGGCAAGGTGAGCATGCGTGTCAACGATTGCCTGAAGCCCGACCTTCTGGAAGAGGGCTGGGTGCTCACGTGCCAGGCCGTGTGCGTGAGCAGCAAGGTGAAGATCGAGTATCCAGACTGAGAGGATCTCCATGCCGAGCCGCCGCGAGTTGATCACAATGACGGACGAGGAGCGGATGACCTTCATCCGCTCCAAGAAGACCCTGATCATCGTTTCGAACGGCGTCGGGGGCTTCCCGCACCCCATGCCCATGTGGTTTGCGATCGACGACGACGGCAGCGTGCGCATGTCCACCTTCCGCAAGAGCCAGAAGGTCAAGAACGTCCAGCGAGATCCGAAGGTCAGCCTGCTGGTGGAAGACGGTGAGGAGTACTCCGAACTGCGCGGGGTCCACATCAGCGGCACCTGCGAGATCGTCGACGACTTGCGCGCGGTGCAGGACACGCTGGTCGACATCACGGGCGGCGAGGCTGCGGAGAGCCAGGAGGCTCGCGAAGGCATGTACAAGGTGATCGAGGCCACGGCCGCCAAGCGCGTGTTGCTGCGCATCAAGCCCGAGAAGATCGTCTCCTGGGATCACAGCAAGCTCGGCGGCACGTACTAGCCGCTTCGGCGGTCGGCGGGGACGGTGTTGCCTTCTTGCCTTTTTCGGAGAAAAAGGCAAGAAGGCAACACCGTCCCCGAGGCTGGCTCAGAACGAGTACTTGAGGTCGATGAAGGCGCGGTCGTTGCGGCCCCAGCTGTCGAGTGGCGGCAGATCGCCGGACTGGAACATCAGGATCCCGGCGGTGAGAGCCAGGCCGTCACCCAGTTCGTACTCTCCCTCGGCGCGCAGGATCGTGCCATCCTGTACGCCGTAGCCGAGAAGGATGGCGAGCACGGTCGTCGTAAGGCGCGCATTGAACCAATCCGCCGTCCAGCGGATCGTGTACTCCATTCTGTCTTCGCGGGTGAAGTTCGGCGCGGCGCGAATCGCGCCCGTGTGGTCGAAGAGGTGGCGCTCCACCACCTCGATGGCGAAGGAGTTCTCCGCGATGCCGTAGTACTCGATGCCCAGCGTCGCGTCGAGTCGCGAGCGGTCGCCGGACACAGAGGTGAACTCGAAGCCGTCGATCCAGGCGATCTCGCCCTTCACCAGCCACGAGTCCAGGGCGTAGTTGCCGCCAGCGCCCACCAGGTGCAGGCGGCTGTGCCCGTGCTCCAGGAGCGGCCCCGTCGGAGAAGCGCCCACGACCTGCACGGTCGGGAGGTCGTCGTAGAAGTAGGCGTAGTGAAACGAGACGTCCCAGCCCTCGAAGATCCCGTGAACCGCGGCCGCGGCCTCCCAGTCCTCGAAATCCTGCGGGTTGTCGGAGGAGCTGGACGGCTTGGGGGGTGGGGTGGGGTTGAAGTCGCTGCCGAATGACGGCAGGTCGCTGAAGCGCATCTCCGGAATTGCGATGGCCGTGACGGTCCAGTTGCGATCGACGTACCAGTCTAGCTTGCCCATGCCCACCGAGCGGGCGAGGTCCTCGATGTCGGCACGGCCGGGCTCGCGCTGATCCAGCGGGTTCAGCACGTCGAGCACGCGCACGCTGTCCGAGTAGCCCCACTTCACGACCTGCCGGCCGATCTTCAGGTCGACGTTGTCGAGGAGCGGCCCCTCCAGGTAGGTGTCCTGGAACTCCCATTCCCACTCGTAGTCGTTGCGGACCTGTGACGTGTACCGCGAGAAGCCGTTGATCAGGTAGGCGAAGTCGTACCAGATGTGTGGCGACGCGCGGAACTTCCAGCCGTAGGGGAGCTGCGCGTCGCCCTCGAGGTTGAGACGTGCTCGCAGTCGCTGGAGGCCCTCGTAGTTCGTGCCGGTCTCGGAGCGGTGCCCGTTCCAGTTGATCGAGCTCGAAAGTCCGACGCTGCCGTCGACGTTCCACCAGCGGTCCGCCTGATCCGTGGCGGTGGTGTCGAAGTCGATCTCGAGTTCCTCGTCTTCGTCGAAGCCGCCCAGCGAGTCGTCAACGCTGTCGGCCCAAGCGGCGGCGGGAGACACGGCGAGAGCCAAGCCCGTGAACCAGGCAAGCCGCGGGCAGTGGCGGCGACGCACGGAGGCGCCTCCTCGAGCCTAGAGTCCCTGCTCGAGTTTGCGCACGCTGAAGGAGTCGTCGTCCATCTCCTGGTCGTACTTGACGTTGTCGTTCACCAGGACCGTCTTGTGCAGCGTCTTCTTCCCCTTCTTGGTCGTCATGTGCATCTCTGTCGGGGTCCAGATGCCTTCGATCAGCTCGAGCTTCTTGATGTCGAAGTACTTGTTGCGCGAGCCCTTCTTGACCCAACTCTTGGCGCGCACGACGACGTAGTTGTCCTGCCGAACGAAGAGGACCTGCTTCGTGTAGCCGGTCTCCTTGATCTCGTGTTTGTTGTTAGGGATCGCCTCCACCACCCATACCTTCTGGCCGGCGACTTCGCTTTCCTGGAGCAACTTGTAGTCGTAGCTGTCGAGGTTGCGATCGGTCATGTCGGAATAGGTGAAGTCTGAGCCCATGAAGGCGCCGCTCTTGTCACCCGAGGCGATGCGCTTGGTCTTCTTCAGCGCCGGAAGATACAGCCACTGGTCGTCGTCCCGCTCGGGATCGTCGTAGTCGTAGGTGAGAAAGCCGGTGTCCTTCACGTCTGCCGGTTCGAGAAAGAACATGATCGACCAGTTGTCCTCGCCCTTGTCCATGCCGAAGGTGCGCATCGTGCGCTTGCGCTGGCCGCCATTCTTGTCGATCAGGAGCATCTGCATGTCCTGGGTCGAATGATCTCCGTCGTCGCGGGCGTCGACCCACTCCATGATCTGGCGGCCCGTCGGCGCCGTCTCGTCGGCGACGCTGGGCGCGCTGGGCGCGACGGGTGCGACGAGCAGAAGTGTGCAGAGGCATGTGCGAAGAGGGCGGGTCATCGAGCGGTCTCCATCGAAGTCGTGGCAGTGTCCAGTTGCGGACGAGACAGCAATACCATGAGTGCCGGCGCCAGCAACACGTCGGCAAGGAGCGCCACGAGGATTGTCATTGCCGTCAGCAGGCCGAAGTTGTGCAGCACCACCAGGGTTGCGAAGAAGTAGACGAAGAAGCCGCTGGAGAGCACCAGCGTCGTGAGCAGCAGCGCCTGGCCGGTGGTGGTCAGTGTCTGCCGCACGGCACTCTCCACGTCGCCACTCTGTGAAAAGTAGCGGCGGAAGTTGTGCATGAAGTGGATCGTATCATCTACTGCCAGCCCCAGGGCAATGCTGCCGATCATCAACGTGAAGGCGTCGAGCGGCAGCCCGAATGCGCCCATCACGCCGACGGTGAGGATGATTGGCGCCAGGTTCGGGACGATCGCCGCCAGGCCGAAACGGAAGTTGCCGATCAGCAGCACCAGCAGCGGACTGATGATCGCGAAGGCGATCAGGTAGCTGCGCACCAGGGTCTTCACCACGGCTCCGATCGCCGCTCCAGCCAGCATGCCGAGGCCCGTCGTGGTGATCTCCGCGCGATCGCCCACCTGCGCCTCGACCTCTTCGCCCAGCAGCTCGAAGAAGGGCCCGAATTGGACGGCGTCGAGAAACGGAAACTTCATCGTGAGGCGGGCGGTCGAAAACTGTGGATCGACGAGGTCTTCCAGGTCGTCCGAGCCCGAGTTCTCGAAGAGCAACAGCTCCTGGGCGACCAGCCGTGGATCGTCCGGCACCGCGTAATAATCCGGATCGTTCTCGTTCAGTGCCTGGTGGATTTCCTGCACCACGTCCGAGACGGAGATCGTCTTGCCCACGAACATGTCGGCAGAGCGGATCTCCGCCACGTTGGCCTGGATGGCTTCCAGGCGCTTCAGCAGCTCCGGGTCCTGGATGCCGTTCTCCCGGTCCGTCCGGATCAGGAACTCCAGGAACAGCGAGCCGTTCATCTCGTCATTCAGCACGTCGGCCGCGTCGCGCGTCGGGTGGCCCTTCGGGAACCACGTGAAAGGAGCGTGGCTGAGCCGCACCTGGGACGCAAAGCCCAGTGCCACGACCAGGAGCACGGCCCATGCCGCCACCACGGCGCGCGCATTGCGCGTCGCGAAGGCGCCGGTAGCGACCATGATGCGCTGGGAGAGTTTCGGAGCGTCGCCCTCGAGGCGTCGCTCCTCTCGCATCGGATACAGCGCGATCATTGCCGGCAACATGGCGAGTGTCACCAGCAGTGACGCCATCACCCCGGCCGGCGCCATCACGCCGAACTCGGCGATGGGCAGGAGCTCGGCTGCGGTGAACGACAGCAGGCCGGCGGCGGTGGTGAGACTCGTCATCGCGACGGCCAGGCCGGAGTGGCCCAGGGCGTGGGCTATGGCGTGCTCTTTGTCTTCGCCCCGGGCCCTGGCCTGGTAGAAGATGGCCATGATGTGGACCGACGCGCCGACGCCCACGGCCAGCAGGAACGACGGCAGGATCTGCGTCGGCGGCTTGATCGCGATGCCGAGCAGCGTCATCACCGACATCGTGATGGTCATGGAGGCCACCACGCAGACGAGCGGCAGTATCACCGCGGCGCTGCGTCGGAACGCCGCCGCGAGCAGGACCGTGATTGCGAGCAGCGCCAGCCCGGTGAAGAGCACCATGTCCTGCTGCATCTCCCCCTGCAGGTCCGCCATCATCACCGGTGCGCCGCTGGCGTAGAGCTCGAAGTCGGGCCCGCGATGGCGCTCCATCACCTCGTACACGGCCGTGACGATCGTGCCCGTGTCGTCGCCGGTGAGGAAGGTGCCGCTGTCGGGGTCACCGGGCTCGGCGTCGTTGAATCCGCCGAGATCGAACTCCCCTGCGGTATCCGAGTAGACCACCGTCTCGAGCAGCACGGTGGTGAGCGCGCCGTTCGCGGACACCAGCTGGTCGCGATACAGCGGGTTCGCCATGACCCGCCGCTCGAGGTCGGCCACGTCGGCGTCCGATGTGGGCCAGTCCTCCATCAGGTCGCCGACGATCAGCTGGTCCCCCTCGCCCCGGGTCTCGCGTGCGTTCACCAGGCTGGTGACCTCGACGAGCATCGGCACCTCGGCCTCGAGGTCCTCGTGGAATGCCCGTAGCTTCTCGAGGAAGCCCAGCTCGAAGATCTCGGACGGGCGCACCGCGATCAGGATCAGCGTGTCGCTGCCGAACTGCCTGCGGAACCCGTCGTAGGTGACGCGGATCGGATCGTCTTCGTGGAAGAACGCCTCCGTCGATCCGTCGAAGCCGAGATTCGGTAGCTGTGTCGCGAGGGCCAGGGTCAGGCCCAGCACGGCCGTCAACACCCAACCCGCGCGCCGGTAGGCGAAGTGCCCCCAGCGTTCGAAGGCCCGTTCGATGCGGTCTCTCATTCCGGGGCTTCCCGGGGCGTGCAGATGCCGTGGAGCAAGACGTCCGCGAACTGGTCGGCGTAGCGGCTGGCATACTCGGGCGTGATTTCCTCGATGCCGAAGAGGCGCCGCAATACCGGCTGTGCCAGGAAGAAGAAGATTGCAGCGCCCAGCATTTGCGGCGCCAGCAGGTGCGTTTCGAGGTCGCGAAACTCTCCGGCGGCGCGGCCCTCGCCGAAGACACTGTCGAGGATCGCGAACTGGCGGCTCGCAAAGCGCCTTGCGAACTCGTCGACCACTTCCTCGCGCCCGAAGAGCACCTGCTCGACGATCAGCCGCGGGGCGTACGGCTCCTCGGTCATTCCGATGACCAGCGAACGCAACAGGGCGCGAAGTCGCTCTTGCGGCGAGCCTTCGCTGTCGACGCTTTCGGCCGCCCGCGCGAGCAGGCGTCCGGCTGCCCGGTCCACCACGGCCTGCAGCAGTTCTTCCTTGCCGCCGAAGTAGTAGTTGACCAGGGCGGGTTGCAGACCCGCGCGTTCCGCCACCTCGCGCACCGTCACGCGGGGCAGTCCCCGCTCCGCCATCAGCTCCTGGGCGGCCTCGAGCAGTGCCTCCCGGCTTCCGCCGGACTGGCCGCCGGCGGGGCGGCCGGGCCCGCGCCGGTGGGATGTCGGGCGGATCGAACGACGCGGCATGTCTTTATTGTACGTGCAATTAATTTTGGGGCCAACCTGCAACTCTTGCCCTAAACTCTTGCCATGCGAAGGAATAAAAGTGCCGCCCGCGGCTTCGCTGCCCTCCTTCTCGGTTTGGCGTTGGCAGCAGCGCCGCTCTCGGCATGGGCTCAGGAAGAGGCGCCCCCGCGCAACGCCTACTCCGGGCTGGTCGGCATTGGCGCCGCCCTGGGAACCCTGGTCTACGCGCCGTTGAAGCTTTGCTATGCGCTCACGGGCTCGCTGCTGAGCGGCATGGCGTGGGTCTGGACCGCCGGCGACGGCAGCATCGCGACGCCGATCCTGCACTCCGCGATCAAGGGCGATTACGTGCTCACACCGGCCCACCTCGAGGGTCGTCGCCCCATCGGGTTCGTCGGTTCGCAGTATTGACGCGCTAGACCGGCGCGCCGTCGCCCGCGCCGCAGTCGAGGTGCCGGGTGCAGTCGAGTCTGGTCACGCGGAACGGCGCTCGCGCCTCCAGCGTCGTCACGGATGTGTTGGCGAAGCCGCTGGTCTCGATCTCGTGGGCCTCTGGCAGCGCCAGGTAGCGCAGGGACAACGATAGGCACACGAGTCCGTGGGTGACGACGGCCAGCGGCCCCGCCTCGGCCGCGGCGACCTCTTGAATGCGCCGCCACGCCGCATCGACGCGTGCGTGGAAGACCGGCCAGCTCTCGCCTCCCGGTGGTGCGTAGTCCAGCGCGAACGGATCGACGTCGAGCTCGGCGTAGGGCGTGCCGCGCAGGTCGCCGAAGGAGCGCTCGCGCAACAGGGGTTCGACCGCCAGTGTGGCCCCCGTTGCTGCGGCAAGGCAGCGAGCCGTGGCTTCGGCTCGCGCGTAGTCGCTGCACAGTACGGCTGCCACGGGCTCGTCCCTAAAGCGCGCTGCGAGCGAGCGCGCCTGCTCGTGTCCGCGCTCCGACAGCGGCGTGTCGGGAAACTGGATCACGCGCTGCGCGTTGCCGGCCGTCTCGCCGTGCCGGATGAGGTGGATCAATGTGCGGCGGCCGCTGCGCGCAGGTCGGACGTGAACTCCGCGAAGACAGCACCGATCGCCAGTGAGAAGGCGCGGGCCGCTGCCTCGGGGGTCGCGGCCCCGGCAGCACTTTCCGCCGCGTAGATCCGCTGCGCCACCAGGTCGTCGCCGGCTCGGTGTCGCATGCGCAGCTCGATCTCGACGCGCACCCGGGGCGCGTCGTCGAGCACGAAGTCGAGCTGTCGCAGGTAGCCGGTCACCTGCCAGTCCTCGGTGGCTCCGGCGTCGGGAGTCACGACCTGCCCCGCGACCGTTGCAGCCCGCAGGTAGTCTGCCAGAGCGCGCTGTAGCAGCAGCGTCGGCGAGTCGACCCAGCGGTGGTAGGTGTAGGGTGTCACCTCCGGGCTGCCGGGTGTGCTCTTCAGCAAGCCGCGCTTGCGCAACGTGTCGTCGCTGGCGAAGCGCTCCACCTCGAGCGTGCCGGGAAGCTGGACATTGCCGGCGGCGGGCGCCGCCACTTCGACGCGGTAGAAATGGTCCCGCGGCGCCGGGCCCGCGATGCACGCGCACAAGCTCGCCGCCAGCAGCCACACGGCGAGCTGCGCCCCGCGCACGGGCCGGCGGCGGAGCGGCGGGCCCATCACTCTCCGGTCTCCCGGCCGCGGAGCAACACACCCGGGTTCTCGCGGATCTGCTTGCTGAACTCGTTGGCGTTGCGCGTCGCGTCCTCGAGATTCGCCGTGATCGCGTCGATGTGGCTGGCCAGGGCGGCGGTGGTGTGCCGCACGTCGTCGATTGCCTCGGAGAGGTCGCCGTCCTCCTCGTCGAGCAGGCGGTCGAGGTTCTTCACCAGCTCGTTCACGTTCTCTCCCGCATCGCGCAGGGCGTCGAGCAGCTGATTCAAGTCGCCCGTGGCGCCCTCCACATTGGTCAGGATGCGGTCGATGCGGCCGACGTTCTCTCGGTCGAGCAGGTCGTTGATCTGTTCCATGGCCAGCCGCAGATCGGTCGATACGGTTTCGACGTTCTCGAGCATCACCGGCGCGCGTTCCGCGATATCGTCGAGGATGCCGCCGATCTTGGCCGCGGCCTCGTTGGCCAGAGCGAAGAGGTCCCCGGATTCTCGGGACGAGATCTCGGAGCCCGGCACCAGCAGCTCGGATTTGCTGCCCCCCGCGATATCGATGACCGCGGCCTCGAAGATGCCGGTCACGATCGCTGCCTGACTATCCACCGGAATCGGCCAGTCCCGTTTCACATGCACCGTCACCCGGAACACCAGCTCGCCATCGCGCTGCTGTGGCTCGATCGTGTGGATGAAACCCACCGCGTAGCCCTCGTACTGGAGCTGGCCGCCGCTCTTCAGCTGCGCGACGTTCTCGTACACGACGTAGTAGGTGTCCGTCGGACCGGTGCGGTCGGAGAGCAGCGTGATCCATACGGTCAGTGCCGTGACCATTGCGATCACGAAACTGCCAACGACGATGTAGTTGCGCTTGTCGTTCTTCATTGTGTCAGGCTCTCCGGCCTTCGCCCACCAGCCGGGCCAGGTAGGCGTCCGGGTCGAGTACCTCTTCTTCGAAGCAGCGATTCAGCAGGTGCTGCACGCGTACGTTGTCGCTGCTTCGCACATCGTCGACCGTTCCGATCGTCAGGATGTTGCCCTGATCGAGCATGGTGATGCGGTCGGCGATGTTGAAGGCGCTCTCGAGCTCGTGGGTCACCACGACGATGGTCATGCCGAGGGCGTCCCGCAGGTTGAGGATCAGCTCGTCGAGGGAGCGCGACACGACCGGGTCGAGGCCGGCGGAAGGCTCGTCTGCGAACAGGACCACAGGATCCATCACCACGGCCCGCGCGAAGGCGGCGCGCTTGATCATGCCGCCCGAGAGCTCCGCAGGCATGAGATCTTCGAAGCCCGCGAGCTTCACGATCTCGAGCTTCATGCGCATCATGATTTCCATGGTCTCGCGGTCGAGCCGGGTGTGCTCCACCAACGGCAGCATTACGTTCTCGCCCACGGACATGGAGCTGAATAATGCGCCACTCTGGAACGCCACGCCGATCTTCTTGCCCACCTCGTAGATACCCGATTCGTCGAGCTCCGTGAGTTCGCGGCCCAACAGCTGCACCGAGCCGGAGGTGGCCTTCTCGAGGCCGAGCAGGTGGCGCAGCAAGGTCGTCTTGCCCGAGCCACTGCCGCCCATGATCACCATGATTTCGCCCTGTCGGACCTCCATGTCGATGCCGTGCAGGATCTCGCGGTCGCCGTAATGAGTCACCAGGTCGCGAACCAGGATGGCGGTGGGTGCGTCGGTGCTGCTGGTGGCCAAATTTAGCTCCGGGTCGTCGCGAAGGCGAAGATCATGTCGGTGAGCACGATCGCAGTGATGCCGTGCACCACGGCGTTGGTGGTCACGCGGCCGACGCCCTCGGCGCCGCCTTCGACCGAGGCGCCGTCCGCGATGCCGATCGTCGTGATGAGCACGGCGAAGATCAGACTCTTCTCGAGCCCGTGCAGCAGGTCGCCGGCCGACAGCAGCTCGAGCGTCTGATCCACGTACGTGGACATGTTCATGCCGAGCTCGGCCGAGATGTAGAGTCCGGCACCCAGCAGAGACACGATGTCGGCCCAGACCACCAGTGCGGGCAACATGATCAGCATCGCCACCAGGCTCGGCACCACGAGGAAGCGTGTCGGGTTCACACCCATCACCTCGAGCGCGTCGATCTCCTGGTTGATCGTCATGGTGCCGAGACGGGCGGCCAGGGCGGAACCCGAGCGCCCGGCGATGAGGATGCCCGTGATGAGCGGCGCGAACTCCCGGGTCATCCCGAATGCGACGCCGACCACCACCTGGGTCTCGGCGCCGAAGCGGCTCAGCTGATAGATGCCCTGGATCGCCAGCATGATGCCGATCGTGACCGCGAGCATCGTGACGATCGGAATCGCGCGGATGCCGATCTCCATCATCTCGGCGAACACGGGCTGCGGTCGCACGACCTGCCCGCGGCGGCGGCCCATGATCAGCCAGTAGGCCGAGTCGCCGACGAGCGTCGCGCCGAAGCCGACCTGCTCGACGGCACGCAGCGTGCTGCGGCCAACTGCCTCGACGAAACGCAGCGGGGCCGAGCCCGATGTTTCGGGCGGCGCCATGCTCAGAGGCCGTCCACGAGGGTGTCGTGGATGGTGAAGACCTTGTCGAGCCGAGCCAACTCGAGCACGCGCCGGGGACCGTCGTTCACCGCCACCAGGGCGAACTCGAGGCCGCCCTTCTTGGCGCGCTGGAAGGCCTCGACCAGGCTCGCCACGCCGGAGCTGTCGATGTATCCGACGCCGGAGAGGTCCACGAGCACCTTCTTGCCCTGGCCCACGCAGTCGAGCAGCACCTGGCGGGCGGCGGGTGAGTGCTCCAGGTCGATCTCTCCCGAGAAGCTGGCGACGAGCGCGCCTCCTTCCTCTCTGACCGAATGCTCCATGCTGTCTCCCCACATCGCTCTCAGGCGATCTGCTTGACCATTCTAAACAGATTCCCGCAGCCCGGGGGCGGTTCGACGAAATCGGCCGAATCCATCACTTCGCGGATCAGGTGCGTTCCGAGACCTCCCGGCCTCACGTCGTCGAGATCCCGAGGCCGGACCTGGACCGGGTCGATGCGCGGTGCCCAGTCGGTGAGCCAGAAGACCAGGGTGTCGCCCTCGTGCTCGATTGCCAGCTCGATTTCTCCGCTGCCGTCTTCTATGTAGGCATGACGGATCACGTTCTGGCAGGCTTCGTCGAGGGCCATCACGACATCGCGCGCGTCTGCTTCGCTCATACCGAAGTCGGCGAGTGCCCGCTGGACCGCGTGCCGTGTCGCCTTGAGCTCGCCGGGCGCCGCGGCAAAACGCCGCTCGAGGAGTCGTTTGCTCACCCCGTGCGCGCCTCGTCCGACACCGCGAGCAGGGTCAGGTCGTCCCGCAGCTCGAGGGAGGAAACCTCTGCGACGATCGCCTGGATGCGCTCCGCCACCGGTTTGCCGGCGAGCCGCTGCACCAGGCGTCGCAACCCCGCGCTGCCGAGGGCCTGCCCCGACCCCATGCCCGCCTCGGTGAGGCCATCCGAGCAGAGATAGAGGGAGCCGCCGGCCAGCGCAATGTTCTCCTCGGGAAACGTGGTGCCCGGAAGAATTCCGAGCGGCGGCGCCTGGGCCTCGTAATCGGTCAGACTGCCGTCGGCTGCGTGCAACAGCGGTGGCTCGTGGCCGGCGTTTGCGAGGCACACGCTGCCGGTGTTCGCATCGTAGAGCCCGGCCGCCATGGTGACGAACATGCCGCGCGTGGCGGTCTCGCAGATCTCGTCGTTGAGGCGCTCGAGCAATTGCGATGGGATCACCGTGTCCCGCGCGAGACACCGGTACAGGCTAGCCGTCTTCGCCATCAGCAGCGCCGCGTTCATGCCCTTGCCGGAGACGTCGCCGAGACAGAAGTGGAAGCGGGCGTTCGCGAGTGGCAGGATGTCGAAGAAATCGCCGGAGACCGTGCGCGCCGGCAGGTTGACGCCACAGATGGGGAAGGGCGCCGGTCGTGGCGCCGGCAGCAGGTTGCGCTGGATCTCGGCGGCCAGCTCGAGCTCTCGGCGCACCCGCTCGTTCTCGAGCTGCGCCGCTGCGAGCTTGGCGTTGGCGATCGCGAGGCCCGCCGCCGATGCCAATGCCTGCAGCAGGTGAGCGTCGCTCGAGATGAACCTGCCGTCGCCGTTGCGCTTGTTGATGAGTTCCACGGCGCCGATGGCGTCGTCCTTGAAGCACATGGGTGCACACAGGATCGAGCGCGTACGAAAGCCCGACTCGTCGTCCATCTTCTGCGAGAAATCGGGGTCGTTGGCGACATCGAGCACCGTCTGAACGGCGTTCTCGCGCACGCTCTTGCCGACGATGCCTTCGTTGACCGGCAATCGCAGCCCATTGATCGGGTTTGGCCCGACGCAGGCGACGCAGATGATCTCGTGCCCCTCGCCGTCGATGAGCCACAAAGAGCCGGCCGCGGAGCCCACGTGCTGCGCGATGGAGGCCAGCGCGCGCTCGAGCGTGCTCCCCAGGTCGCCTGCCTCGGCGAAGTCCTGGGTCATGTCGGCGAGGAGCGCGAGTGCGCCCTCGAAATCGACCGCCCCGAGCTGCGTCGCGTCCGCCATCGCGCCTCCGAGCTGCGAGTCTACACGAGGGCGCTGCACGGCGACGCTGGCGAAGATCCCGGCAAACCGGGATGTTTTGTCCGTGCATCGCGAAGACGAAGACCGCGGAGCCGGAGCGCCGGTGGCGCTCTCCGGCGCTCTGCGCGGCGTCGCTCTGATCTGGGTCGTGGCCGTGGTCGCTCTCTACCTCGCCGTGCGTGAGTTTGGGCTCGCGCTCGTGCATTGAGGGAAGCCAGCGAGATCCTGCGCCTGCTGTCGGCCGGGTTGGTGCCGTGCTTCGCCTATCTCTGCGTCGGCCTGCGCGTCGCGCGTCGCTTCGGGCCGGCGGCGGTGGGCGCCGAGCGCTGGGCCTGGGCGTGGCTCTTCGGCACCGGCGTCTGCTCCCTCGCGATCTTGCTCCTGCGCAGCTTGGACGTTCCTCTGCCGCTGTTGGCGGCGGGTGCCGTGGCTGCCGCGCTCTGGCCGTTTCGCGACTGGGCGGGCCAGCAACGCGGTGCGCCGGCCGCACCCGGTGGCTGGTGGCGCCCGCTCGAGTTGGTCGCCGCCGCGTTCGGAGCGCTGCTCTTCGCGGCGGCCCTGGGGCCAGAAACGTTCTGGGACGGCTTCGAGTACCACCTGCCGCTCGTCGCCGCCTGGACCGAGGGACCCATCCGCGCGCTGCCGGGCTTCATCGACGCAGAGTTTCGCGCCGGCATCGATCTGCTCTACGTGCCGGCCGTGACGTCGGGGTATCCGGATGCGGCGGCCTCGGTCTCGGCCGCGTTCGCTCTGGCGCTCGCGGCCCTGGTTCGTGCCGAGGCGTCGCGCCGCGCGTCGGCGGGAGCCGGTGCGCTGGCGGGAGCGTTCGTGCTGGTAGCACCGCTCACGATCGAGCTGGCACCGAGCAGCTACGTGGATCTCGGGGTGGGAGCGTACGGTTTCGCTGGGCTGGCGCTGGTCGATCGCTGGAACCGGGGCGGAAGCGAACGCAACCTCACTGCGGCAGCGCTGTGCCTCGCCTTTGCCGCCAACGCCAAGCTGCACGCCGCAGCCCTGGTGCCCGCCGCCCTCGCGCTGGCCTGGCTCGGCGGAAGGCGTCCCGCCTGGGCGCTGCAGGCGCGCTGTGCCGCGCTGCTCGTGGGCGTGGCGGCCCCCTGGTTCCTGAAGACGGCGCTCACCTCGGGCAATCCCTTCTTCCCGCTCCTGGGCGGTTGGCTCGGCACCGGCGCCGCCGAGCCGCGCTACTTCGAGCTGCGTGCCTTTCGCGGTGCCGCAAACTATCCGGTTGCACGCGACCCGGCCGGCTTTCTCCAGTACCTCGTATCCCTCACTTTCGGGCGCAACGTGCACGTGAGCGGCCTGCTCGGACCGCTGCCCCTGGCGCTGGCGCCGCTGGCCGTGGCCAAGCTGTCGCGGGCGACCTGGGCGTTGCTCGGGGTGTGTGCTGCGCTCCTGGTGCCGCTCTTCGTGACGCTTCCTGCGGCGCGCTTCGGCACGCCGCTCTGGCCCTGGGTCGCGGTGGCGGCGGCGGTGGGGGGGCACCGGCTGGCGGCGTCAGGTGGTTTCGCCCGCCGAGTGCTCGCCGCAGTGCTGCTCCTGGTCGCTGCGCAACAGACTCTGCTCGCGACCCGGGTGCTCGTGCCCCGAGTGCTGGCCCTGCGTGCGCCGCGGGCCTACGAGCGGGAGCGCTTTCCCGAGCAGGACGCGCTGCGTCGCATGGTCGCCCAGGCGGAGCCGGTGGTCGGCATTCCCATGGGTGCGGTCTCCTGGATGACGCAGCCCGTCTACAATCTGCTCTGGGAGCGTAACGGCGAGCTCTACTTCATGAAGGGCACTTCGCCGGAGGTGGCACGAGCACGGCTCGTCGAACGCGACGTGCGCTCCTTGGTGATCGATGCGGAAGCGGAGCTGCTCGCCCGGGGACGCACCGGGCACGCGATCGTCGATGCCTGGCTCGACGGCGGCGTCGCAGCGCTGGCGCCCGAAATCGAGCCGCTGCCTGCTCGTGCCGGTCGCCAGTGGGTGTTGGTGCGCTTCGTGACCCGTCGCGGCGAGACAGTGCCACCCTGATGCAGCTGGTGCTCAAGTTGCGCGCCGCGGCAGCCGAAACTCGAAATCCCGGTGCGCGCACAGTGCTCGGCTTCACGTCCTCAGGAGGCTCGAATGTCGTTGCGACGCGTGGTCCGCACCGCGCGCCTTCCGCTGGCTGCGCTGGTGGTGGCGTGTGCGTTCACTTGCTCGGCTGGTGCCGCTCGGAGTTCTTCGGGCCCCTCGTGCGCCCCGCATTCGGGCCTCGTGGTCGAAGGTGCCGCGGGAACCTTCTCGCGCTAGGGCATTCGCAACACGCCCGGCTGCGCTCGCTCAGCTGCTGGAGAGACATCTCCATCACATCGGTCTCCACGATCCGATCGTCCGCGCGGAGGAGTTCTCCCTCTGCAGGCCGCTCCGCTTCTGGCAGCTACCCAGCGCCACGACGATCTCGAGCACGCCGCCCGACAGGCCGTCGCCGGCGGCATGCTGCGCAATGGGTTGGCCCATGCGGGAGGGGTAACGTTTCGCGGCCGCCGATCTGATGCGAGGAGGCAACCATGACCGCACGTCTCGAATTTCCCGAAGCGCATCCGCACGTCGCGCTCGTCACCATCGACCGGCCGGAAAAGGCCAACAGCCTGGATCCGGTGACGCTGGGCGAGCTCGCCGCGGCTTGGCGGCGCGTCGCGGAGGCTGATGACATCCGCGCGGCGGTGTTGACCGGCGCCGGCGAGCGCGTCTTCTGCGCCGGCATGGACATGACCACCACCATTCCCGCTGCGCAGCGTCTGGCCCGAGGCGAGCGCATCGATCCCGCGGAGTTCGAGGGTTTGCGCTCGGTGCAGACGGCGCTCCTGGCCGGCTTCGATCTGCGCAAGCCGTTGGTGTGCGCCATCAACGGTCACGCGCGCGCCGGCGGCTTCGATCTGATGCTGGCGAGCGAGCTGCGCTACGCCGCGCCCCACGCCACCTTCGCCCTGGAGGAGGTGGCGCTCGGCATGTATCCGACGGGCAACTCGACGGTCTACCTCCAGAAGCAGATCGGCTGGGTGCACGCGAACGAGCTGTTGCTGACGGCTCGCTCCATCGATGCGGAACGCGCCGCAGCGGTGGGGCTTGTGAACGAGATCGTGCCGGCGGATCGGGTGCTCGAGCGTGCGTTCGCCGCGGCGGATGCCATCGCCGCCAACGCGCCGCTGGCCGTGCGGGAAACCCGGCGCGGCGTGCGCGAGATCTGGGGCCTCGG
>JAFDDG010000056.1 GCA_019310965.1 Deltaproteobacteria bacterium | reverse complement strand
GGTGAAGCTCGGCATCGATCCGCAAGCGCTGCGCGCCGAGGTCGACCGCTTCAACGGCTTTGCAAAGACCGGCAAGGACCTGGATTTTCGTCGCGGAGGGCGGGTCTACGACAATTGGTTTGGCGATCCGTGGAGCAGGCCCAACCCCAATCTGGGAAGCATCGCCAAGCCGCCCTTCATGGCGTTCGAAATGCTGCCGGGCGATGTCGGCACGGCGGGCGGGATGGTCACGGATGAAAAAGCTCGTGTGCTGCGCGCCGACGGCAGCGTGATCCCCGGTCTCTACGCCACCGGCAACTCGACCGCTTCGGTCATGGGGCGCGTCTACCCCGGCGCCGGAGCGAGCATCGCGGCGTCCTTCGTCTTCGCCTGGATCGCCGCGCGCTGCGCCTCGGGGACGATCGGCAACTAGCGCCTCGTTGCCAGACGGGCTCGGCTCGTGCAGCGTGGCTCGGCTCAGAGCCCCTCGAAATGATAGGCGACCGTGAGGCCTCCGAAGTAGCTGCGCTTGGGAGCGGGCTCGAAGTAGCGCCCGCCGAACGCGTTGATTCGCACATTGTCGATGTAGCGTTTGCCGAAGAGGTTCTGGATGCCCAGGTAGGGACCGATCTCCCAGCGACCGAAGTTCTGGGAGTGGCCCAGTCGGAGGCTGGAGACGAAGTAGGAGTCGGTCTTCTCCTCGTTCGCGTTGTCGGCGTAGAAGGGCCCGACCCAGCGAAATTCGAGGCCGCCGTAGAGACCGAAGGGGCTGCGATAGAAGAGCTCGCCGTAGAGGTGATGGTCGGGAACGCCGGGGATGCTGTTGCCGTCGAAGCTCCCGTCCGCCGTCCGGAACTTGTCGAACTCGAACACGGACCAGGTGTAGGCGAAGGCGGCGGTGAGTCCCTCGACTGGCTGGTACCGGAAGCTCAGCTCGATGCCCCCTCTGGTGGTACGCCCCGCGTTCTCGAAGAAGGTGCGCCCCAAATCACTCTCGAAGGGCACAAGCTCGTCTTTCGTCCGCATCCAGAATCCGACCAGCTCGTAGCGGAGCGTGCCCGGCAGCAGGCCCTTGATTCCGATCTCGTAGTTCACGGTGCGCTGGGCCTCGATGTCGGAATTGAAGCCCCCGCTGGCGTCCGGGTTGGCGAGCTCCGCGGTGCTGGGGGGCTCGAAGGAGGTGGAAATCCGCGCATAGGCATTGAGTGCGCGCCAGCGGCTCCAGCGCAAGGCCACCATGGGGCTCCATTCGTCGAAGTTCCGCCGGCCGGAGTCGTCGAGGTCGTCGTCTGCGAGATCGACGAACGCATCGTCGACCTCGTAGCGGAGGTGGTCGAAGCCCACACCAGCGGTCAGCTCGAAATCTTCACCCAGGGCCAGCTCGTCCTGCAGAAAGGCCCGCAACGCCGTGACGTCCTCGTCCTGGTCGAAGACCACATCACCGACGCTGCCCTCGTCGTTGTCCCGACGCTTTCGTTCGTCGCGCTGGGCGTCGACATCGACACCCACCAGCAGCCGGTTGTTCATGCCGAAGAACTGGTCCTCGTAGCGATACTGGAGGCTGGCGCCGCCGAAGTAGCGGTCGTACTCCACGGCTCCGCCCGAGGTGAAGGGAAGCCGATTCTCGAAATCGCGCCACACGTGGTAGGTGGCGGCCGTCAGTTCGTGTCCGATTCCGAAAGTCCTGACATAGGACAGGCCGAGGCTGGCCTGGTCCAGTTCTTCGCCCGCATCGAAGTCCTTATTCCGCTGGCGCGCTTGTCGGCGATCCTCCTCCACCTGGGTGCTCGTGAGCCCGCCGGGGTCCTGCGCCTTGGGGGCGTGCAGATAGTTCCCGATCACGGTGAGCTTGGAGCTCTCGTCGGGTGTCCAGCTGAGCTTGCCGTTGGCGAGCACGTTCTCCATACGGCTGTGATCGCGATAGCCGTCGAGCTCCTGGCGGGACACCCCCAGCAGGTACCGGACCGGTCCGCTGCTGCCGCCCCCCTTCACGTCGTATTGGCGATAGCCATGGCTTCCGAAGGCGGTGCGGCCCTGGAGGAATGGGGTGTCGGGTCCCTCCTCGGTTTCGATGCGGATGACGCCGCCGGCCGCGCTGCCATAGAGAGTGGCCGCTGGCCCCCTCAACACCTCGATCCGCCGCGCCGTGCTGAGCTGGATGGTGTCGACCTGTCCCTGGCCGTCCGGCAGGGTCGCGGGGATGCCATCCACGATGAGCTTGATGCCGCGGATGCCGAAGTTGGCTCGGGCGCCGAAGCCGCGAATGGCGATGCGAAGATCCTGCGCAAAGTTGTCGCGGTTCTGGGTGAAGACGCCGGGGATGCCCAGCAGCGACTCGCCCAGCGTGAGCTGCGGTCGGGCGAGCTGGATCTCGTCGCTTCCGACGACGCTGGCGGCTCCCGGGAAGTCGCCCAAGCTCTGGTCGGTGCGAGACGCGCGCACCGTGATCGTGTCCATCGCCGACGCGTCGTCGTCTCGGGCTGCCGCGACCGGAGCTCCGGCTGCCGCGACCCCCACGGCTGCCAGCGCCGTCAGCAGCCGGCGCTGCCCTCCGCCCCGTCTACGCACTTTCCCGCGTCTCCTCTTCTCGCAGCTACTTGCAGGGCAGGAAGCGTACCGTGGTTTCGAGGTCTTCGAGCACGCTCTCGAAGGCGGCGACGCTCTCGTCGATGTCCGTCTCGGAAGTTTCGGCCGAGAGCGAGAAGCGCACGGCGCAGTGGGCGTCCTCTTCGGATCTTCCCATCGCGAGGAGCACGTGGGTGGGCTCTGGAGATCCCGACTTGCACGCCGACCCCGAGGACAGCGACACGCCGTAGCGATCGAGGGCCATCACCAGCGATTCGCCCCTCAAGCGGGGCAGGGTCAGGTTGAGCGTGTTGGGGAGCCGGTGTTCGGGGTGGCCGTTGAGTCTCGCCTCCGGCACGAGACGGCGGATGCCGGCTTCGAGGCGGTCGCGGAGGCCGGCCACGCGCTGTGCCTGGCCCACGGCCGAGAGCGCCAGCTCGGCGGCCCGGCCGAAGCCGACGATTCCCGGCACGTTCTCCGTGGCCGCTCGCAGCCCCGCTTCCTGGCTGCCGCCGTGGATCAGGGGCTCGATCTCGATGCCCTTTCTGATGTAGAGGGCGCCCACGCCCTTGGGCGCGTGGAGCTTGTGCCCCGAGAGGCTCAGCAGATCGACGTCGAGGGCCTGTGCGTCCACCGCGATCTTTCCCGCTGCCTGCACCGCGTCGCAGTGGAACAGGGCACCGCGCTCGTGAGCGACCCGGCAGAGCTCTGCGATCGGTTGGATGCTGCCGACCTCGTTGTTGGCCAGCATGATCGACACCAGGAGAGTCTCGTCGCAGAGCGCTCGCCGCAGCGCATCCGGTTGCACACGGCCGTCGGCGTCCACCGCGAGCGTGCTGACCCGAAAGCCCTGGCTCTCCAGAAAGCGGCAGGCCCCGAGCACCGCCGGATGCTCCACGCTGGAGCAGATGACGTGGTCGCCCTTCTCGCGGTGAGCCGCGGCCACGCCCTTGATGGCCAGGTTGTCGGCCTCGGAGCCGCTCCCGGTGAAGAAGACCCGGCGCGGCCGCACGCCGATCAGGCGGGCCACCTGTCGACGAGCCGTCTCCACGGCCTGGCGAGCGTCGCGACCGATGCCGTGGATGCTCGACGGGTTGCCGTGGCGGTCGTCGAGGAAGGGAAGCATCGCCTCCCGAACCGCCGGCAGCACCGGTGTCGTGGCGTTGTTGTCGAGGTAGATGCTGCGCCGCGGCTTCGCGGGCTTCTCGACGCGGATAGCGAGGGGCTGCGGCTCGGACTCGCTGGTAGCCGCGGAGGTTTCAGGGGCGTCGGCCCCCGCCTCGATCCGCACGACTTCACAGAGCAGGGACTTGAAGACCGGAAAGCCGCTGATCTCGTCGGCGTTCTCGAGGTCGGTCAGCTCGTTGACGTTCCACTGCTGCCATGCGGCCGGGCCCACCGGGCCGCCCCCACCCATGCTGCACTCCACAGCGCCGCGAATGATGTCCGCCGTGACCCGAGCCCGGAAGGGAACGGCTCCCCGGGGTGTGCGCACCTCCACCAGGTCGCCGCTCCGAATGTCCCGGGCCTCGGCATCCTCGACGTGCAGATCGACCGTGGGCTCCGGGTGGGCCGCGACGAGGCCCCGGATGCCGTGGTGCTGGGAGCGGAAGTCCGTGTGGGGACGAGCGCCCGAGTTGAAGACCAGCGGAAAGGCGCCCGCCAGGGCCGGATCGGCCAGCGGCCCCTCGCTCGGCTCGCTGTACCGGGGGAGCGGCTCGTAGCCGTAGTCCTCCAGCCGGGTCGACGCGATCTCGAACTTGCCCGTGGGTGTGTCGAAGCCCGGCTTGCCGTCGGGGCGCAGCCGGCCTTTCTTCCACTTCTCGTACTCCATGATGGTCGAGGGCAGCTTGACGCTGCCTCCCGCCGCGCGCACCTGCTCGAGCGTGTAGCCCGAGCCCTCGAGGGCAGTGCGGATCAGCGCTTCCTCGCTCTGGGGGAAGCGCTCGCCGTAGCCCAACCGTCGGGCCAGCTCGGCCATGATCAGGAAGTCGTTGCGCGCCTCTCCGACGGGCTCGATCAGCTTCTCGCGGAGTCGGAAGATGGGCCCGTACACCATGTAGGAATCGATCTCGAACATCGTCGTGGCGGGCAGCACCAGGTCGGCGTAGGCCGCGTCGGCGGTCAGCTGCCGGTCGATGCACACCACGAACTCGAGCTCCGAGAGCACCCTGCGCCACAGTGGGGTCTGGGGCCACGCCGTGAGGATCGAGGCGCCGTGGATGAGCAGGCTGCGGATCCGGTAGGGCTCTCCCTCGAGGACCGATTGGACCAGGCCGCTGGCGTGGGATTCGCCGCGGTAGAGGCTGTAGAGCGGGTACTTTTCGCGGGCCACCGCTCGCTCCAGGTCGGGGTTCTCGACGTTGCAGGAGCGGTTGATCGGGAAGTGGCTCTCGGGCATCGCCAGCCCGATGCCCCCCGGCACGTCGAGCTGTCCCGCCAGGGCGAAGAGCGTCAGCACGGCCCGGATGCCCTGCAGGCCGCTGTCGGAGTACTCGAGGCCGGTGTACATGACGGGGCACGCCCCGGTGGCGCCCGCGATGCGGCGAGCCAGCTCTCGGATCTGCTGCGCCGGAACTCCGGTGATCTTCTCGGTTACCTCCGGCGAGAAGTGCTGCACGTAGCTCGCGAGCTCCTCGAAGCCGTGGCACCAGTTCTCGGCGAAGTCCTCGTGGAAGAGATCTTCGTCGATCAGGACACCGATCATGGAGAGCGCCAGCGCTCCATCGGTTCCCGGTCGGATCGGCACCCAGCGGGCACCGACCTGCTTCGCGGTGTCCGTGTGGCGCGGGTCGATGACGACGATCTCGGCATTTCTCTCCGCAGCGGCCTGGATGCGGTGCATGTCCAGGGGAGGCGAATCCGTCGCCGGGTTGGCACCCCACACGACGATGAGCTCGGCGCTCTCGAGGTCGGTGAACATATCCGTCAGCGTGCGGCCCAGCGTGAGGTGGGGCGCCATCATCGCGAAGGAGACGTAACAGAGCGCGCCCACTCCCATGGTGTTCGGCGATCCGAATGGAAACAGCACGCTCGAAGCAGAGGAGACGGAGACGCCCTTCGGCTGGAACATGTCGCAGAGCGAGAGCTCGAAGGCCCCGCGCCCCGTGTAGATGGCCACGGCCTCGGGGCCCGATTCGCGCTTGATCTCGCCGAGGCGTGCGACGATCTCGTCGTAGGCGTCGTCCCAGCTGATCGGCTCGAAGTCGTGGCTGCCCTTCGCGCCCTTCCGGCGCAGCGGCCGCGTGAGTCGGTGCTCGGAATGGACGATCTCGGGTGCGTGCCGACCGCGTCGACAGAGCATGCCGAGCGGGTGCCCCGAATCGGGCTCGATCGATGCGAGCTTCCCGTCCTCGATCCCGACTTCCACCCAGCATCCCGCCGGGCAGATCCCGCAGATCCCCTTCTTGCTGCCCACGTCACGCCCTCCGCGTCCCGCGCAACGGGGTGCCGCTCCAGTGGCCCCGTGCCCGTCGGATCGATGGGCCGTCAGTGTAGCGGTGAGCCTCGGCTCTCGTCCCGGGGAGGGCGGGCGCGAGTGGGCTCCGCGCCGGTTCTCAGTCCTGCAGCAGGAGCATCCCGAGGTCGGGGTTGCCGTCCGCCACCCGGTTCGCTTGCAGCGTCGCCCGGGGTGGCGTGCGCAGGTCCCAGACCAGGCCGAACCAGCTCAACAGCTTGAGCAGGCTGTAGGAGATGTCGATCTCCCACCAGTAGAAGCCCATCTTCGCCGACGCCTGGTAGTGGTGGTGGTTGTTGTGCCAGCCCTCACCGAATGTGAGCAGGGCCATCAGGAGCGAGTTGCGGCTGGTGTCGTTCAGCGCGTAGCGCCGCCTGCCAAAGAGATGGGTCGCAGAGTTGATCAGGAACGTCGCGTGGTAGGTCAACAGCGTCGACAGGAAGAAGCCGGTCCACAAGGTGCTCCAGCCGCCGGCCAGGAAGCACGCCAGGCCGAGCGTGATGGGCGGGATCCAGTGGTGCTCGTTCAGAAAGCGCAGCTCCGGGTACTGCCCCAGGTCTTTGATGGCCCCGTACTCCGTGGCGTTGTAGCGGTCACAGGCGATCCAGCCGATGTGACTCCACCAGAAGCCCTTCATCGGGGAGTGGATGTCCTCGGGTTGGTCCGAGTAGCGATGGTGGTGCCGGTGGTGCGCGCCCCACCAGAGCGCACCCTTCTGGGCGGCCATGCCGCCACCGAACGCCAGCACGAACTGCATCAGGCGGCTCGTCTTGAAGGACCGGTGAGAGAAGTAGCGGTGGTAGCCCGCCGTGATGAAGAACATCCTCACGGCGAAGAGCGCGGCGCAGAGCAGCAGGTCGAAGCGGGTGACGCCGGTCCAGATCGCAGCCAGCGGAAGCGCGTGCACGAGGATGAACGCCGTGCTCCCGGTCCAGTTGATGCGCTCGTCGGGGGCACGGTCGTAGCGGGTCAGAAGCGTCTTCAGCACGGTCTCGCTCCGGGGCCGAGGTGCGGTGGCAGCGGAAGAGCGTGCGAAGGGCGGAGCGCCCGATCAAGTGGCGCCGCCCATTGATACAGAACTTTTGCAATTCGCCTGCGGCCGCCGGGCAATGTTTGCTGCCCCGCTGCTTGCCGAGCAGGCCGAGCCCATTGGCCGCCTTGTCCCGAGAAGTATATGCTGTAGACTACAGAGATAACACAAGCTGGAGGAGCGAATCATGGGACGCAGTGTGGATCCGAGCATCGAAGAAGAGATCCCCGGGCTGCTCAGCGAAGATGGCACCTGGGTGAGTCGCCGACTCTTCTTCGATGCGGACTTGTACGAGATCGAGAAGCACCGGGTGTTTGCGCGTTCGTGGCTGATGGTGGGCCATGAGAGCCAGATTCCGAATCCGGGAGATTTCTTCCTCTCCTCCATGGGCGAGGAGTCGGTCCTCGTGGTTCGCGACAACGAGGGAAAGGTCCGCGTCCACCTCAACTCGTGTCCCCACCGCGGCATGCCCGTCTGCCGGGAAGATCGGGGCAACACGCGCACCTTCTACTGCGTCTATCACGGCTGGAGCTTCGGCCGGGACGGCGCGCTCGCGGGGCTCCCCAACCAGCGGGCCTCGTATCCCAAAGACTTCGACAAGTCGAATCTCGGTCTCATCGCGGTGCCCCGAGTCGAGACCTACTGCGGCTTGATCTTCGCCAACCACGACGCGGGTGCGGTATCGCTCGACGACTATCTGGGCGACGCCAGGTGGTATCTCGATACGAGCCTGAACCGCCGCGCGGGAGGCATCGAGGTACTCGGCGTTCAGAAGTGGCGGATCGGCACGAACTGGAAGGTTCCGGCCGAGAACATGGTCGGGGACGTGGCACATGCGTCCGCCTCGCACGCATCGATCTTCCAGATCGCACCGGGCGACCCCACTTTCGACCTCGCCCTGAAGTCGGTGCTCGAGTACGGGCGCAACGTGGCTCTTCCGGGCGGTCACGGCGGCACCTACCGGGTCTATCCCAAGGACGACACGGAGGGACGCATGCCGGGAGAGCATGTCATACGCGAGGCTCCCGGCGTCGGTGAGTACCTGGCATCGGTGCAGGCCGAGGCCGAGGAGCGCCTGGGCGAGGTGCGCAAGCATGTCAAGATCGCAACGTGCACGACCTTTCCGAATCTCTTCCTGCTCGGCAGCAATTTCACCTTCCGCGTCGCGCATCCGCGCGGTCCGATGAAGTCCGAGCTCTGGTCCTGGGTCTTCGTCGATCGCGAGGCGCCCCAGGAGGTCAAGGACGCCATGCGCAAGTTCTACACGATGACCTTCGGTCCGGGAGGCATGTTCGAGCAGGACGACGGCGAAAACTGGGAGGGCGTCACCTATGGCGCGTCGGGCATCGAAGCCTCGGCCCACCCCTTCCACTACGGCGCGGGTCTCGACGCGGGACCGCATCCGGAATTGCCCGGCCGCGTGAGCACGGTGTACAGCGAGCACACTCAGAGAAATCTCTACCTCCGCTGGCAGGAGCTGATGCTCCAGCCGTGAAGCGGCCCGGCTCGGGCAGAGCCAGGAACGACGACTCCATCTCGACGAGAGAACTTTGAGAGACGAAAGGAGCTCCCGATGAGCCAAGCTTCGAACAGCGCCGAGAGCACACTGATCAGCCTCGAAGAGCAACGTGCGGTGGAGCAATTTCTGTACCGCGAGGCGCGCATGCTCGACGACCGCCAGTACACGGAGTGGCTCGGGCTGTTGGCCGACGACTGCACTTATCTGGTGCCGACCCGCGAGAATGTGCAGGCCGTTCGCGGCAAGCCCCCGGTTACCACGGAGGACGAGCTGGCTGGGCTCGCCTACTACGAGGACGACAAGCTCACCCTGATGGCCAAGGCATTGCGACTCGGGACCGGGACTTCCTGGAGCGAGAATCCGCCCTCGCGCACGCGGCGGCTGGTGAGCAACATCGAGGTCCTGAGAGGCGAGGCGCCGGATGAGCTGTTGGTCTACTCGAACCTCGTGCTCCATCGATCGCGTCGCACCGACGAGGTGTCGCAATTCGTCGGGCAACGCCGGGATGTCCTGCGGCAGACCGAGAAGGGATTCTTGCTCGTCAAGCGGGTCGTGCTGTTGGACATGAACATCTGCGATTCTTCGCATATGGGGAACTTCTTCTGATGCGGCTCTTTTCGCGATCTCCTCTCTGCTCGAGGTCTCCCTGATGGCGCGAAGTCACGCAGGCATCGCCGTCGCACCCGGCAAGCGCCCGCGTGGCTCGCTCTCGCGCGAGGAGATTCTCGAGGCAGGCCTCTTGATCGCGAAGCGGGACGAACTGACGCGCCTCACGATGAAGAAGCTGGCCGGGGAGCTGGGCGTCACCCCCATGGCCATCTACCGCCACTTCGAGAACAAGGCGGAAGTCATCGACGGCGTGCTCGATCTCTTCGTCCGCGACGCAGCGGTCGCCGATCACGAGGTGGGCAAGGAGCCCGACGCCTGGCGCCGCTGGACACTTGTCACGTTCGGCAAGATGTTCGATGCCCTCACACAGACGCCGGGTGTCATGCCCTTTCTCAGCACGACTTCGCGCTTCGGTCCCGCGGCAATGTCCGCGCTGAACGCGGTCCTCGAGGTGCTGCGCCGAGCGGGCATGTCGGAAAAGCAGGCCGTAGATACCTTTGCGGTGCTGTGTGCCTACACGATCGGTGCGGCGGGGCTCGCCACGGCGTGGAGTAGAGCGGATGGAGCGGGCGATCCGGACGAGGAGCGGCGTCGAATGCGTCTCAGCATCGAAGCGACCCCGCGCAGCGACTTTCCGAATGTCGTGGATGCGGCGGCGGATCTCGCGGGAGTCTTGCAGCGCTTTCCCTTCCAGATGGGGCTCGAGCGTCTGCTTCGGCGGGAACTACCCGACTAGCAATATCGTGTCGTCGAGAGGCTGAGCAACCGGCCGCAAGGGCTTCGGTGCGGAGCCCCTCCGGACCGCAGGGCATCGGGGAGAAGCAGCGTGGACGTGCGCCGAGACGTTGAATTCGAAGGACATGGCGGAACGCTGCTGCGGGGCTGGCTCTATTCGCCCTCGCGGACGACGGCGCCTGCCTCGCCCGGGGTCGTCATGGCTCATGGCTTCTCCGCGCTGAAGGAGATGGCGCTCGACCGCTACGCAGAGGTCTTCTGCCAGGCGGGTCTGGCCGTGCTCGTCTACGACCATCGCGGCTTCGGTGCCAGCGACGGAGAGCCGCGGCAGAAGATCAACCCCTGGGCCCAGGCGCGTGATTACCGCTACGCGATCACCTGGCTGGGGTGCCAGCCCGAGGTGGATTCCGATCGCATCGGCATCTGGGGCAGCAGCTACAGTGGCGGCGAGGTGATCGTCGTCGGGTCCTGTGACGAGCGGGTCAAGGCCGTGGTGGCCAACGTCCCATTCGCCGGCCTCCCCGATGTGGACTACTCCGACACCGCGGCGCGCCACGCCGCCATCTGCCAGCAGCTCGGCGACGAGAGCGGCGCCTCGCTGGCCGACGTCGAGCAAAGCTCGTTCGGTCCGCTCCCGGTGATCCGCAGCCCGGGGCTCGAGGGCCCCGTCATGCTGGATCAGCCCGAGTCGACAGAGTGGTTCGGCCAATGGGAAACTCGCGCGCCGCGCTGGCTCAACTCCATCACGCTCGAAAACGGCATGGGCACCGAGCCCGTCTGGGATCCGGGCGCCTGCATCTCCCACGTGGCACCGCGCCCCTTGCTGCTCGTCGTCGCGACGGAGGACCGCCTGGCTGCGACGGCCATCACCCGTGAGGCTTTCGAGCGCGCCGGCGAGCCGAAGCAGCTGGTTATGCTGGAGGGCCACCACTTCGTTCCGTACGAGGGTGAGGGATTCGCCCGTTCTGCGGAGGCGGCGCGGAGCTTCTTCGCGAAGCACTTGATGGTTGCGTAGAGTCTTCGTGCGTCGACTGCTCGAGGCCCCGCCGGACGATGGCCGCGCGGCTCACGTCAGGAGCCGTACGCTCGCAATACCGCCCGGCATCGTCAGGCGGGCGCTCCCCTCGAGAATCTCCAACTCTTCGATGTCGCGTTCGCGAGCGTCGCAGAGAGACGCCGCGATGATGCTGCGGCCGCGGGCTGCGACGCAGACGCTCGACCCCGATGCGCCGAGCGTCGTCAGGCGCACGATCATTCCCGCACCCCGAGAGGCCGGCTTCACCGCCGTGACGACGACATCGGGCCGGTCGGTCGTCACGACGCTCGCGGCCAGTGCGCGCAGCTCAGCGCGGTCGCTGGTGTCCCATGGGCTGGCCGCCATGCCGTCTGCCGCAAGAGGGATGTCGTTGTCGCGCCAGTCTCCGGCCTGCGTGAATCGGATCGCGTAGTCGAAAGCGTGGTCGCTGCGTTCGTGGCCCGCTGCCGGCATGCCGGGGATCGGAAGAAAGCCGAAGGCGCGCTCGCGCGTCGCGTTGCGGAGTGCGACCGCCTCCAGGCCGTGTTGCGGTCGGTAGCAGGCCGCGCCGGGCATCCCCGTCGAGAATGCGAACCCCGGTCCCCGCTTCTCGTCGTGCAGGTGGAGGAAGCTCTGGAACGGCCAGAACGTGGGATCGAAGAACTTCTGGATGGGTCTCGAGGCGACGCATCCCGGCTGGTCCATTGCGAGCCGGTCGGGTGCGAGCAACGGGTCGAAGCGCACGCTGAGAGTTCGCTTCTCCGCGGCGCGGCCTTCGACGCGCATGTGGATCGCCGGCGAATCGCCCCCGATCCACATGCGCCGTCGCAGCGCCTCGCCGGCGAAGTCGGTCTCGCAGAGGATCTCGAGGCCCCCCCCGTGCTCGTGGAGCTGCAGCCGCGCTGGCCGCTCGCTCGCCCGTGCGATCTCTTCGAACACGCCACCGCGGAACTCCATGCCCATCCGCCATAGGCCCCCCGAATCCCGGTAGCAGATCAGATCGTTCGAAATCCCTCCGAGCAGTTCTCGCCCGCTTGTCGGGCACCACGCACGCGTGATGCCGCCGCCCGCCTCTTCGGACAGCTCCATGGAGTAGTTCGGCGTGTGGACCTCGACGACGCCTCCCCGGCGTTGCCACTGCGGGGGGTCGGGCCGCGGGGCGGCAGCAGAGCGGCGCGGCGTCTCCACGGTGGACGCCAGGCGGTCGATCGCGGCGCGTGCGCTCTTTGCGGCCCGCTCCAAGGACGGCTGCTGCTCCTCCTCGACCACGCGATCTGGCGACGTACCGGTGATGAAGTCGTGATGGTTGGACACGACCGCGCTCCACCAGGCATCCCCGATCTCTTCCGCGGTCTTCGCACCCCCCGCACTCTCGTTATCCGGCAAGAGCGCCAGCTTCTCGGCGAGCAGCAGGTCGTCCACGACTTCGAAGCACAGCTTCTTGAGTGTCGGGCGCGCCGTGTAGAAGCCGGTCCAGTAGGGGTTGGGGTCGAGATCCAGCACCGGCAACGCCGCGCGCTGGGTGTCGACGAGGGCCAGGTAGTCGTCCAGCCCGGCATTGAGCGCCCATACACCGGTGGTGGAGTAGTGGCGCCGGTTGTAGCGGTCGAGCAGGGTCAGCAGGTCGGGGATCGGGGCAACGAAGTCGAAGCCGATGGGGCAGAACAGATAGGGCGTGCGGCTGTAGGGCGATAGCTGTGCGTCGAATTGTGCAATGCGGCGCGCGACGTTGTGCTCGGAACGGTCGGGAACAGCGGAGGGAAAGAGGTAGACGCGGCTGAGGCCGCGATGGGCCAGCATGTCACCCTGCCCGTAGGTGAAGGCATTCCAGTGGCACAGCACTTCGGCGCCGTCGGGGCTGCGCCAGACGAAATCGAGAGTGCGCTCCCGGTCCAGGAGCAGGGCAGCGCTGGAGTCCGGCCGTGGAAAGCGCTTCTTCGATTCGTAGTCGCAGCCGGCGAAGAACATGCCGTCGACGCGCGTGATGGCGGCCCAATCGAAGCCGGCCGCTCGGATCAGCGAAGGCAGGGCGGGTGTGCAGCCAAAGCTGTCGGTGAAGTAGGCCAGCCGCGGCTCCTGCTCCATCCCATTGGCCCGCAGCCATTCCTGGCCGATCAGCAGGTCGCGCAGGATCGCCTCGCTGCTGGGCAACAACGTATCTGCGGTCGTCACGCCGCTGCTCGTGAGGCGCAGACGTCTCTCGTTCACCAGTGCGCGGATGCTCTCGCGCTGCTCCGGGCGTCGCTCCCAGTACATGCGCAAGAAGAAGATGCACTCGACCGAGTAGATGCGGCGCGGCTCGCGCTGGAGCTCCTCGATTGCGCGGTCGAGGTTGTCGCGGACGAAACGCTGAAAGTACTCCTCGGAGGTGTAGAGCCAGTTCGGATCCCAATGGCTCGATTCGGCAAAGACGATCACGCGCTCGGCATCGTCGGGAATGCCGAGGTGTTGGCGCATGGACTGCTCGGTCATACTCTCCCCGTGATCGTGGCAAGCATAGGCATTTGCCATGTTTTTGGCGGCGCCGAGGGCGACCGAGGCGGTCGAGCGTCGCGCGGGGGCAGAAATGTCGAAAGTCAGCTTTGATGTAGAGGAATTTCTCGCAACGGCGCGTGCGGCGGCGGGCCTGCAGGACTTCGGCGCAGAGGATTTCCTCGAGCCGCTCGAGGTGCTGTGTCAGACCTACGAGAATGCACCCTTCGACGAGCAGGGGCGAGAGCGCAATCGCCGTCGGGTGCTGGATCTGCTCGGCCGGCGCCTGAGGGTCCAGGCCGCGCTGTGCCTCCACCCCGAGATTGCCGATCGCGAGCTCGGCCCGCCGCTGGTTCTGACCGGTATGCCGCGTTCGGGGACCTCGGCGCTCTTCAATCTACTGGCCGCGGACCCGGCCGCGCGTGCGCTGCTGTTGTGGGAGACGCTGTTCCCCGAGCCTCTCGACGCATCGGAGCCCGGTGCACCTGACCCACGGCACGAGGCCGTGCGCGCCCACTTCGAGGCTGACCACGAGAAGAACCCCGAGTTCGCCAAGATCCACTATTCCAGCGCCGACACTCCCGAAGAGTGCGTCCTGTTGCACGCCTTGACCTTCAACGGTGTGCACCACGGTGTCGAGGTCATGCTGGAGCCCTACGCCTCATGGTATCGGCGCCAGGATCTGCTGCCGATGTATCGCTACTACCGCATGCTTTTGCAGATGTTGGACTGGCAGCGTCCCGGCGAGCGCTGGCTGCTCAAGGCTCCTGCGCATATGTGGGCGATCGAGGCCCTGCTGGACGTCTTTCCGGGGACCAATGTCGTTTGGAGCCATCGCGATCCGCTGCTGTGTACGGCGTCGATCTGCAGCATGACTCATGCGATCGGGCAGGGTTCATTGGCCACGCCCAAGCAGGAGCTCGGCCCGGTGGTCATGGATTTCTACGCCACCTCTCTGGAGCGGGGGTTGGAGGCTCGCGACCGCTGCGACGCTGCGCGTTTCGTCGATGTGATGCATGACGAGTTCGTCGAGAAGCCCGAGGCCGTTGTCGCGCATATCTACGAGTACTTCGGACTCGGGCTGGGCGAAGAGGCGTTCGAGAGCATGGAAGCTCACACGCGCGCCAACCCGAAGGGCAAGCACGGCGCTCACAACTACTCGCTCGAGGAGTGGGGCCTGGACCCGCTCGAAGTGCGCGAGCGATTCGAGCCCTACATGGAGCGTTTCGGCATCGAAACGTCGGCGTGCGATTGAGCACGGACATCCAACGCCTCGCGAGAGAAACCGCGCGAGCAAGGACGCCAGCGAGAAGGTGGACGTCAACGGAAAACACGTCGTCATTTCGGGTGCCAGTGGCGGTCTGGGCCGGGTTCTGTGCCGGCAGCTGATAGAGAAGGGCGCCCGGGTCACCGCCCTCGATCTCAATCGGGACGAGCTGGCCGAGCTCACCCGCGCGATTCCGTCGGACCGGTTTCAGTCCCATCGGCTCGACGTGACCGATGTCCGGCAATGCAGGGAGATCCTGGAGGCGGCGGTCACCGAATGCGGTGACGCGGATCTGCTGATCAACAATGCGGGCATCACCCACTTCAGCAGTGTGCTGGAGACCGATCTCTCCATCATCGATCAGGTCATGGCGGTCAACTTCAGTGGGAGCGTCAACTGCAGCAAGCTGTTGCTGCCGGGGCTGATTCGCCGGCGTGGCATGATCGTCGCGGTCTCCAGCGTGGCGGGCTTCACGCCCCTTCACGGGCGCTGCGCGTACGCGGCCAGCAAGCACGCGATGATCGGGTTCTTCGCCACGCTGCGGGCCGAAGTCGCGGAGCAGGGGGTGCGGGTGATGATCGTGTGCCCGTCATTCGTCGCTACCCAGCAGGGCAACCTGAAGGGGGCGGGTCTCTATGAGGGGACGGCGCGGCCGGGCCAGGCGAGTCAGACCATCGGCAAGAGCATGACTCCCGAAGAGGCGGCGTCGATCATGATCCGGGCCATCGAGCGGGAAAGCCGCTTCCTGCCGTTGGGTCGTGTCGCTCGGGTCTCCTGGTGGGTCTCCCGGCTCTTCCCCACGCTGCTGGAGCGAATCATGATCCGGCAGACGCGGCGTGAGGTGGAGAGCCACTGACCCCCTACTGGTAGGCACCCACGTTCGCCAGGGCGACGCTTCCCGGACTGATGGACGAAGGGTCGGTCATCACATTGATGCAGGCCGCCTTGCCCGACGCGAAGGCCTTCTCCAATGTCGGGCGGATCTGATCGGGCTCTTCGACCAGATACCCCACCCCGCCCATGCTCTCGACGATGCGGTGGTAGTCGATGCGACCCAGCTCCGTCACGGGCTCGATCGCGCGCCCGAGCTTCACCACCTGGCTATGCCGGATCATTCCCCAGCCGAGGTCGTTGGAGATGATCACCACGATGGGCAGTCCCTTGGTAATGGCTCGCTCGAACTCCATGAAGTTGAAGCCGAGGGAACCGTCGCCGGTGAAGAGCAGCACGCGCTTCTCCGGGTAGAGCAGCTTGGCAGCGTTGGCGTAGGGGAGCCCGCCGCCGAGCGAGCCGAAGAGCCCGTAGTCCAGGTAGTGGCCCGGCCGACGCATGGTGCGCGTCATGCCGATCCAGGTGGTGGCGTCGCCGCCATCCGTTACGACGATGTCGTCTTCGCGGTCCATGAACTCGTCGACATCCTTGGCGAGTCGTATGGGGTGGATCGGCTTGCTGGCGCTGCGCCAATTTGCCTCTGCGCCCGCCAGGCTCTCGTCCTGGGCGCGGCCCAGCTCTTGAATCCACGGGGCGAAGCGCTGGCGCAACTCCCCCTGCTCGCCCGACGCCTCGACCAGCTCGTTCAGCTCGCCCACCAATGCGCGGATGTCGCTCACGATCGGCAGATCGATGGGCCGATTGCGTCCGATTTCCTCGGCCTTGATGTCGACTTGGACCATCTTTGCATCGGCGTTGTAGGTCGCGCCGAACAGGCAGAAGAGGTTGAGGCGGTTGCCGAGAAGAACGACGAGATCGGCGTTCTGGCCGGCGTGCATCCCGGCACCCGGGCGGATGGCCATGACCCCGCCGAAGCAGAGAGGGTCGCTGTCGGAAACGATGCCGCGGCCGTTGGCGGCGGTGAAGATCGGAACGCCGGTCGCCGTGATGAAGCGCCGGAGCTCCTCTCCTGCATCCGCGTACCAGGCTCCGCTGCCGGCCACCAGCACCGGCTTCTCGGCCCGCTTCAAAAGTTCCATCAGCTGCTGCGCTTTGGCGCGGTCGACGATCTGCGAGTCGACACGCGTGATCGGGATCGCGACGTCGCGGCTCGGCTTTGCGGTCAGCACGTCGACGGGCAGCTCGAGGTAGACGGGGCCCGGGCGTCCACTGGATGCCTCGCGAAAAGCGAGATCGATGAACTCGGGGATGCGCTCGGCGTGGTGGCAGGTGAATGCCTTTTTGACCATCGGCTCGATCACCGGTGCCTGGCGCATGTCCTGCAAGTCGAGCTTCTCGACCATGCGAACACCGACGCAGCCGGAAATCAGCACCAGCGGTGTCGCGGCCATGGCGGCGCTGGCGATCGGGGTCAGTGCGTTCGTGAAGCCGGGGCCCGCGGTCACGAGGGCGACACCCGGGCGCCGCGTCAGACGCCCGTAAGCCTCGGCCATCCAGACCGCGGCCTGCTCGTGACGCGTGTCGAAGAAGCGCAGCTTCGTATTCTCGAGATGGACGTAGATCGGGTTGAGATGCCCGCCGCTCAGGGTGAAGATCGTGTCGACGCCGTGTGCCAGCAGGGCGTGGGCAGCTGCTTCGCCGCCGGATTCAAACTCCATGCCTACCTCTTCCCCATGCGGGCTGTCGCGTTGCAGAACGCCGCGCCGTCAGCAATTGACCTCCAGCCGGCGCAGACCTCGATGATCGGAGCCTCCGGCGGTGCGATGCGGTCGCCTGCATGTTCCCTTCGAGCGCAAAACGCGTCAACAAGTCCTTCAACGAGCAGCCGGGCTCGGTGCCTGGGGCCGGCGGTTCCGCGCGAATAAGCGCCAGCCTCGGGTGTGATCGCGTCCCGGAATCTGCGACCCTGGAGCCGGTGCGGGGCCGAATCATCGATTGGATCTTCACGCTGCCGTTTCTGCTCGCCTTCGCAGGCGTTCTGCTCGTATTCGACCCTCCGCAGCGAATTGCGCGCCTCTTCGGGCAGCGGCCGCAGGAGATCGTGGCAGCGTCTCTTCAGGTCATGCTCGTCTGGGCCTTCCGCCTGGCGGGAACCCGCATCGACGTGGAACGTTCGCCGGCGGTGATGCCGCGCACTCCCTACCTGGTCGTCGCGAACCATCAGAGCTTGTTCGACGTCCCGATCCTCGGGTCGTTGCTGTTCTCGAACTTCCCCAAGTATGTCTCGAAGCGCGAGCTCGCGCGCTGGTTGCCGAGCATCTCGTACAACCTGCGGCGCGGTGGCAATGCGATCATCGACCGCGGCAACCGGGCGCAGGCGACGCACGCGATTCGCGCTCTCGGCGAGCAGGTGGAGGCGCGCGGCGTGAGCGCGGTGATCTATCCGGAGGGGACCCGGGCCCGGCGTGGTGAGCTCAGGTCGTTCAAGGCCGCTGGTGTCCTCGCATTGCTCGATGCAGCCCCAGGGGTCGCGGTTCTTCCCGTAACGATCGACGAGTCGTGGCGCTTGCTCCGCCACAACTTGTTGCCGGTTCCATTCGGCACGCGCATTCGCGTGCGCATCGGCGATCCGATCGTGCGACGGGAAGACGAGGACCGCCGCGCGATCCTGGCCGAGGTGCGCCAGCAGATCGAGAAGGCGCTGGCGAGCTGGCGCTGAACCGGAGCGGCGGGCGCGCGCTTCGGCCACATGCGTGGAGTCGCAGAAGCGATGCCGCGTCAGCTGCCCAAGGGGCTCCGCGGGCGAACGCTCTCGCCCGCGCCTCCGGCAGCCATTCTCACAAGCCTTCGGGTCGTTCGCCGATCACCTTCTCGGCTATGAGCTCGTCTATCTCCGCTTGATCGTGACCGAGCTCGCGCAGGATGTCGGCGTTGTGCTGGCCCAGCAGCGGCGCCGCTCGTTCCAGCCAATGGTCGGTGCTCGCGAAGCGGAAGGGCGCGCCCATCGTCGTCTGGCGCCCGACGATCGGATGATCGACTTCCTCCAGGAAGCCGCGCGCGACACACTGTGGATGCGCGGTCAGCGTGCGCGGATCGACGAGCGGCGCGGCCGGTACGCCGGCTGCGATCAGCTCGTCGACGCAGACATCGCGTTCGCGCTCCGCGAATACGCGCCGCAGACCCTCGTCGAGCTTGTCCTGGTGGCTGCGTCGCGACAGCAGATCTGCGCCGACCTGAGTGGCCCAGTCAGGGCGGCCCAGCCAGTCCAAGAGCGCCTCCCATTGCGTCTCGGTGGCAACCGATAGCGCCAGCCACTGGGGATTCTCGGAGATGTGGTGGCCACTGCAGGGATACAGGCCCTGGGGCGCAGCCTCCGGGCTGCGGTTGCCCTGGCGCTGCATCAGGTTGCCGTAGGCGGTGTATTCGATCACCTGCTCGGCGGTGGCATTCAACGCGCCCTCGATCATCGCGCATTCGATGAAGTGACCGCGTCCCGTGTGGTCGCGTTCGGCCATCGCGACCAGCAGCGCGAATACGGCGTGCATGCCCGCCAGCGGGTCGCAGGGGCCACGCTGGATGCGCGGCTGATCGTCCACATGGCCCGTCAGCCACGACATGCCCGCCATCTGTTCCATCGTCGCTGCGAAGCCCACGTGCTCGCGCCACGGCCCGTCGAGACCGAAGGCCGGCATGCGAACGTAATGACAGCGGGGATTCAGCGCCTGCACCTTCTCCCAGGTGACGCCGAAGCCATCCATCACGCGTGGGCTGAAGTTCTCGACCAGCGCGTCGGCGCCGGCGATCAGCGAGTCGAAGATTGCCATGCCTCTCGGGTTGGAGAGATCCAGCGTGATGCCGCGCTTGTTCGAGTTGGCCGACAAGAAGATGAAGCTGCACTCCCACCAATCCTCGTGCATTGCAGCGAAGGTGCCGCCGATCGAACGGCTGCCATCGATCTTCTGGATGGATTCGACGTGGATCACGTCGGCCCCGAGCATCGCCAACATATGAGTGGCGATCGGGCCGGCCCACCAGCTCGTCGTGTCGATGATGCGCATGCCCTCGAGCGGCAATTTGCGAGCACCGCCGGGCCGCGGTCGCCTGGGCTCATGCGCCTCGATCTGTCCGCCGTGCTCGCCGAGCCGGGGGGCGGGCCGCGGAGGATCGGGCGCCGCGCCATCCATGCGGTAGGGCGGAACCGGTCGCTTGAAATCGCCCGACGGATCTTCGATGAACGAGCCGCGCGCCTTCAGCTGCTCCTGATCGAGAACCGTCTGGCCGTTGCTGACCGGAGCCACGGGAATCCGCAGCACCTGCGCCAACTCGACGATCTCGTCGGTCGTGTGTGTCTGGGTGTAGGCGTGGACGATACTCTCCCACTCCTCGAGACGTGCCAGGCGCTCGGGAATCAGATCGAATTCTCCGGACTCGCGAAGATCGGGGCGCTCGATCAGCAGCAAGAAGTCGGACAATTGCTGCGCCGAGTAGGTGGTGAAGCCGACGAAGCCGTCGCTGCTGGGCTCGACCGACGGCGTCTCGATGTAGGCGAACGCACCCTCGGCCGGCGGGCGCCCCAGGATGCCCCACATCAGGTCGAGGTAACAATTCGTCACCAGCGCAGTGACGTCGTGCAAGGAAAAATCGATGTGTTCACCATGACCCGTCGCCTGGGCACGTCGGATCGCCGCCAGCGCAGCGGCCGCGGCGAAGCAGCCTCCTGTCCACGCCCCAATGCGGCCCCCGGCCAGGAAGGGTTCGCCTCCGGGTCGTGCGCGCGAGCTGATCGAGCCGGACTCCGCCTGGATCGTGAAATCCGTCGCGGGCCGTTCGGCCATCGGACCTGTTAGGCCAAAGGGTGTGATCGAGAGGATTACGAGTCCGGGATGTCGTTCGAGCAGTGCAGGGCGATCGTAGGCGCCGGGCGGAAGGTCTTCGATCAGCAGATCCGCGCTCGCAATCAGCGCGTCGCTCCCATCGCCGTCGCCCTCTCGAGCGGTCTCGTCGAGCAGGCCGATGACGCTGCGCTTCGAGGCGTTGAGGTAGCGAAAGAGGGCGCCGTCCTGGCCGCCGAGGTCGTTCCCCGTCACCGACCAGGCGCGCAGCGGATCGCCCCCCGGCACCTCCAGCTTGATCACGTCGGCGCCGGCGTCGGCGAAGAGCTTGCTGCAGTAGGGGCCCGCAATCTCGTTCGAGTGATCGATGACGCGCAGCTCTTTCAATCCGTGCATGAGATGCCTCTGATGGGAGTTGGCTTCCGCGAAATGTAGGGCAAGCCATCACCCCCATTAAAGTCCGTTGAAGCCCCTGCCGTCGAGCCCCGTGCACGAGGCGGGCCCTGGCTCGGTGTGCGGAAGCCCGTGGCAGCCGAGAGTCCGGCAGGCCGGGTCACGCCTCTCGCGTGTCGGGCTCCGGCTCAGCAGCGAAACGACGGGCCAGAGCCTCCGCTCCGGGGTGGCTGCTGGATCGTTTCGTCTCCCGCACCCGCGCCGGAATGCTTGCCCCGAAGCGGCATCAGATCGCATAGGATGCGGGGCCAGCTGCCGGAGCGGTCGAAATAGTTGTCATTGGAGCCGTCGCTGTGCATGGCTCGAAGTGCCTCCTGTCTTCTCGGTGGAGAATGCGGCGATGGCAGGAGGAATGGTGACGTCATGAGAACCATGCAATTGCTGTGCGGCGTCGCCGTGGCGCTCTTCGGGCCCTCCAGCATCGGGCAGGCGGCGGGCGTAGCGGATGGCAAGGGGCAGGTGCAGGCGCACGTGGAGAGTCGCCGGGCCGACTACGGTGCTCTTGCCCAGCAAATCTGGGACCTCGCAGAGGTTGGCTACCAGGAGGTCGAGTCGTCCGCGCTCTTGCAGAGCGCCTTGCGGGAGGCTGGATTCTCCGTCCGGTCGGGGGTTGCGGGCATTCCCACTGCCTTCGTCGCGGAATCGGGCAAGGGTGGGCCGGTGATCGGCATCTTGGCGGAGTTCGATGCCCTGCCGGGCTTGTCCCAGGCACGCGAGCCGGTGCGAGAGCCGCGGCCGGGCGTGGCGGCGGGCCACGCCTGCGGCCATCACCTCTTCGGTGCCGGCTCCACGGCGGCGGCCATTGCGGTCAAGGATTGGCTCGACGCTTCCGGAACGCGCGGCACCGTGCGCCTCTACGGTACGCCCGCCGAGGAGGGCGGTGCCGGCAAGGTGTATCTCGTCCGGGACGGGCTGTTCGACGACGTGGACGTGGTGCTCCACTGGCATCCGGCAGACGCCAACGGTGCCGGTATCTATGGAATGCTGGCCAACAAGTCGGCGAAGTTCCGCTTCCGAGGTGTCTCGGCCCACGCCGCGGCCGCGCCCGAGCGGGCGCGCTCGGCCCTCGACGGGGTCGAGGCCATGAACCACATGGCGAACCTGCTGCGCGAGCACGTTCCCGAAAAAACGCGCATCCACTATGTGATCACCGCGGGCGGCCACGCCCCCAATGTCACCCCCGACTTCGCCGAGGTCTTCTACTACGTACGCCACCCGGACACCGTGACCCTGCACGGCATCTTCGAGCGTCTGGTGGCCGCGGCAGAAGGCGCGGCCCAGGGCACGGGCACGACGATGGACTTCGAAGTCATCCACGGGGCCAACGGGCTGGTTCCCAACGAGGCCCTGGGGCGCGCCCTGGACGCCAACCTGCAGGACGTGGGTGGAGTGTCCTATACGGCTGAAGAGAGGCGCTTCGCCGCCGAGCTGCAGAAGAGCTTCGACCGAAAGGTCTCGCCCATCGAGTCCGCCGCTGAGGTGGCGGAGTTCGAGATCTACGGTGTGTTCCCCGGCTCCACCGACGTCGGCGATGTCAGCCACGTGGTGCCCACCGTGGGATTCTCGACGGCGGCGTGGGTGCCCGGGACGCCGCCGCATTCCTGGCAGGCCGTCGCGAGTGGCGGCACCGAGATCGGCAACAAGGCCATGATCAACGCCGCCAAGACCCTGGCGATGACGGCGATCGACCTGTTCACACAGCCGTCGCTGATCGAGGCTGCAACGCTGGAGCACCGCAAGCGGCTGGGGCCCGACTTCCAGTTTCGCTCCCTGGTGGGCGATCGGGCCCCTCCTCTGGACTATCGCGCCGCGGCGTCATCCGAGCGCAGCGGCCGCTAGGAAGAGAGGCATTTCGAGGCGCCCGCTCTTTGGCGTCGAGCGCCGCGGCTCCGACGCAGGCGATCCGGCCCGTTCCGCGAATTCGCTGGTCGAGGGCAGCAGCGGGGCATCGGGGATGGGTTCGAGTCGACAACGGTGAGCTGACAAAGGGGAGAACGCATGGGACGTCTGGATGGAAAGGTCGCATTGATCAGTGGAGCTGCGCGCGGCATGGGCAATGCCGAGGCTCGTCTATTTGCCGCCGAAGGCGCGCGGGTGGTGGTTGCCGACATCGTCGATGACGAGGGGAAGACCCTCGCGAGCGACATCGGCGACTCGGCTCTCTTCCAGCATCTCGACGTGACGAGCGAGGAGGAGTGGAACGCCTGCGTCGCCGCGACGACCCGTGCGTTCGGTCGCCTCGACATCCTCGTGAACAACGCCGGGATCGCCATCCCCGCGCCCATGCGCGACTTGTCCCTCGAGAACTACCGGGCCGTAACGGAAGTCAACCAGACGGGGGTCTTTCTGGGCATGAAGGCCGCGACGCCGGCGATGGAGGCCTCGGGCGGCGGCTCGATGATCAACATTTCTTCCATCGATGGGATCATCGCGATGGATCTGGTCTTCGCCTACGTCGCGAGCAAATTCGCGGTGCGTGGGATGACCAAGGCCGCCGCGATAGAGCTTGCCTCGGTCGGCATTCGCGTGAATTCGATCCATCCCGGCTTCGTCCACACGCAGCTGGGCAATTTCGATCCCGAGGGCACGCGCAAGATCCTCGACCACTATTCGTCGCGACGCGTGCCACTCGGGCGGACGGGAGAGCCGGAGGATATTGCGCGCCTGGCCCTCTTCCTGGCTTCGGACGAGAGCGGGTACTGCACGGGCTCCGAGTTCGTGGCGGATGGCGGCATCCTGGCGGGCGAACCGGCGCCGCGCGGCAACGAGTAGCGGCCCGCCCAGCTCGGCTCACCGCGGTCGAACGAGTCGGGGCCGAAAGGGTATATTCGAGCGGGATCTCGGGCTGACGGGGACCGCAGGCAGCAAGACCATTCGGCTGAATACAGGGGAATTCGCATGGCCCACGACATCATCGTCGAACGTGACTGCATGGTGAAGATGCGAGATGGCGTAGCGCTGGCCGCCGACATCTACCGGCCGGCCGACGACGCCGAGCACCCGGTTCTGGTGAATCTGCATCCCTACGACAACGACAGCTTTCTCGTGGTGCACGAGCTGCTGTTCAGCCCCCTCATCGCCGCCCAGAGGGGTTACGTCGTGGTCTCTGCGGAGGCTCGAGGCAGAGCGGGGTCGGAGGGGGAGTGGCGCCCCTACGGTGAAGAGGCGGGGGACGCCTACGACACGGTGGAGTGGGCTGCGGCTCAACCCTGGTCCGATGGCAATGTCGGTCTGTACGGAGCCTGTGCCCTGGGGCTGGCGACGCTTCAGGGTGTCGTCGAATCGCCGCCCCACCTCAAGGCCGCTTTCGCCTACATGACCGCCACCAACTATCACAGCGGCTGGACCTATTCGACGGGCGGAGCCTTCGAGCTGGGCTTCCAGATGTCCTGGGTATGGACGATTCTGGCACGGGATACGCTTTCCCGGCTCGATCTGGATCCGGCTGCCCTGACAGAAGCGCATAACAAGTTGGCAGAGGCTTCCGGTGATATGAACAAGTCGGCCAGCTATCTGCCGCTCGTCGACTTTCCGCCCTACCAGAATGGAGCGGCTCCCTACTGGCGCGAGTGGCTGTCCCATCCGAGCTATGACGAGTTCTGGGAGCGGGTCGACAATGTGGCCCATGCGGATCGCATCAAGGTGCCGGTCCTGCACATGAGCGCGTGGTACGACACCTGCCTGAAGGGGCATATGGAGCTCGATGCGGCGCTGGAGAAGAACGGCGACGAGCGAGTCCGCGATCAGCATCGAATGATCATCGGCCCGACGGACCACAGTGCCTACTACAACAAACGGCCCAGCTGTGCGGGCGAGCGGGACTTCGGCCCCGAAGCATTGACCGGCCCCGAGGTAGTTTCGGGCCAGGTCTTCGAGTGGTTCGACCACTGGCTGAGGGGCGAAGAGAAGACCTTCATGCCCGAGAACAGGGTCCGCTACTACCAGATGGGAGAGAACGTCTGGAAGGAGACGCGGTCCTGGCCGCCCGCCCACACCCTGCAGCCTTACTACCTCCACAGTGCGGGCCACGCCAACAGCCGCATGGGGGATGGCACGCTCGACACAGAGGCTCCCGGCATCGAGCCCCTGGACAGCTATGTCTACGATCCCATGGAGCCGGTTCCCACCACCGGTGGACGCAGCATGATCGATGTCGCGACCGGCGTGGAGAATCAGGCGCAGGTCGAGGAACGTGAGGACGTGCTCGTCTACACCACGCCTCGCCTTGCCGACGCCGTGGTCCTGAACGGCCCTGTTTCCGTCACCCTGCATGCCAGCAGCGATGCCCCGGACACCGACTTCACCGCCAAGCTGGTCGATGTGGAGCCCGACGGTTACTGCGCCAATATCTCAGAGGGCATCATCCGGGCTCGTTATCGCAACGGCCGCGAGAAGGAGGTCTTTCTCGAACCGGGCGAGGTGACGGAGTTCACGATCGACCTCTGGGACATCGCTCACACCTTCAAGCCGAATCACAAGATCAGGCTGGAGGTATCGAGCAGCAACTTCCCACGTTTCGACCGCAACCTGAACTCACGCGTCACACCGGCACTTGGCTCGGCCGAGGACGCCAAGAAGGCGGTGCAGCAGATATTTCACGATGCACCGCATCTTTCCCGCCTGAACCTGCCCGTTGCGGATGGCTAGAGGCCGGCATCCAGCTGGCGGACATCCGCCGTGCACAGCGGCGCGGCTCGGTGGCTGGGGCCTGGACAGAGGCCAGGGTCCGGACGCGCGAGGCGATCGGCGGTCGCCTCAAGCGTGCAGCTGTTCCACGACCTGCGCGACCGCCGTGTCGAGTGCGGGGTCTTCGGGCAGGGGAAAGGTCAGGACGGGGGTCAGGTCTGAGTAGCGTTCGCGCAAGATGTCGGCGATATCGGCGTGGCTTCCCGTCGGTACGAAGGTGTCGAGCATCTCGTCGCTTACGAGCGCGATCATCTCGTCCCAACGGCCCTCGCGGGTGAGCTGCCGCAGGCGCTCGCCGCACTCCCTCCAGCCGAAGAGCTCGAGGCTCGGCCAGTAGGCGGGCGTGGAATACAGGAAGCCCAGCAACCGACGCTGTTTCTCGCGCTCCGCTCGGAGCTGCACCTCGCTGGCGCCGGTCGCGATCAACGGCGTGACCATGAGCTGCACGTCGCCCGACTCGCGCCCAGCCCGAGCCACGCCCACGGTCAGCCGCGGGCGCGTCACCTCGGCGACGTAGCGCGGGTGAGAGTTCGTCGGGTGCGTGAGGAGCGCATCGCCGACCTCCCCGACCAGGGCGGTCATCTTCGGGCCCACGGCGCCCAGGACGATCGGAATGGTCGGGTGCTCGATCGGACCCGGGTTGAAGAAGGGTTGCAGCCGGGTGAGCCGGACGTGCTCGCCCTCGAAGCGCAGGGGGCCGCCGTGCTGGAAGCACGCGAAGATCGCGCGCAGTGCCTGTACGTACTCGCGCATCCGGGGCACGGGGGCCGTCCAGGGCGTGCCGTAGCGACCGACGATGTTGCCGCGCACCTGAGAGCCGAGACCTAGCTCGAAGCGTCCGCCCGACAGGGCCTGCAGATCCCAGGCCGCGTGAGCCACGGTCATGGGGCTGCGCGGAAACGCCACCAGCACGCCCGTAGCGACACGCAGCCGGGAAGTCGCCGCCAGGGCCATGGCGGCGACGAGGAGTCCATCGTGGATCCCGTCCGCCACGAAGAGGCCGTCGTAGCCGATCGCCTCCGTCCGTCGGGCGAGCTTGGCCGCCGCCGCCGGTGGCGTCCGCTGGTCGATGGTGGCGTAGACCCGGTACATGTCGCGACTCCGTCTCGACGGGTTGGGCTCCGCACTCGACGGCGGGTCCCACCGCAAGGTACCGAACGTCACCGTGGGGCCGATCGTGCTGCTGGGTGCGGCCTGCGCATCGACAGCGGCCGAGTCGCTCTCCCGCCGGCCGCGCAGCTTTGCCAGGGGTACCGATCTCGCGAGCACTGATGCATGCTGAGGCGGGTCGGCATTCGGCACAGGATCGGAGGGTCGTGAGAGGTATGGCGAAGCCGTTCGACGGCAAGGTGGCGCTGGTCACCGGTGCGGGTTCTGGCATTGGGAGGGCCATCGCCCACGCCTTTGCGGGGGAGGGAGCGAGCGTCGTCGTCGCCGACATCTCCGCCGAGGGGGGTGAGGAGACGGTGCGCCTGATCGAAAAGGAGGGAGGCAGGGCCACCTTCGTTGCGACCGACGTGAGCCAGCAGGTGTCGGTCGAGGCGCTCGTCGCCGCTGCGGTCGACACCTACGGCCGGCTCGACTACGCCAGCAACAATGCGGGCATCGGCGGCGAGCGACAGACGCATGCGGCCGATTCCCGCATCGAGGTCTTCGATCGCATCCTGGCCGTGAATCTCCGCGGCGTCTTCCTGTGCATGAAGTACGAGCTACAGCAGATGCTGGAGCAGGGTGGGGGGGCCATCGTCAACACGTCCTCCACCATGGGACTGGTCGCGCACCCGGGCTGCCCCGCCTACGCGGCCAGCAAGCACGGCATCATAGGCCTCACGAAGTCGGCGGCGCTCGCCTACGCGAAGAAGGATATTCGCGTGAATGCCGTGTGCCCCGGAAACACGGACACGGGGATGCTGGAGCCCGTGAAGGCAGGCGGTGCCTGGGTTGTCGAGGCACTCCTCGAGAGCACGCCGATGAGGCGGATGGCCGACCCGATGGAGATCGCGCAGGCGGTCATCTGGCTCTGCTCGGATGCGGCTTCGTTCTGCACCGGTCACTCGCTGGTCGTGGACGGCGGTTTCCTGGCTCACTGAGCGCCAATCGCGTTGCGCGCCGCCGCGTGGCCCGAGGGGAAGTGAGGTGCGCTGCTGCGGGCGCGCTCCGACGGCGGGGTCGAGCGCAGGAGCGGCCGCGAATTCGCTACCGCCGAGAAGCGGCCCTGTGTCAAATTGGGCCGGAGTCGAGGCCGGACGAACCCTTCGAGGAGAGGATGCGATGACTTCACAACTGGATGAGCTGCAGGCGGCCTATCGGGAGCTGAAGGCCTTTGAAGACATCCGGCAACTCAAGGCTCGCTATTGCCACCTGGTGGACTCTGCGAGCTGGGATGAGCTCGAGACCCTGTGGACCGAGGATGCCGAATGCGACTACGGCTTCTTCGGAACCTTCAGCGGCCGGGCAGAGATCATGAATGGTTTCTTTCGCGAGCTGGTCGCCAACGTGGCACCGTTCAGCGCCCACATGGTGCACAACCCGCTGATCGAGGTGAGCGGCGATACTGCGTCGGCCTGCTGGTACCTGACAGCCAACACAACGTTGATGCCCCACAACCAGGCGGTGTGGGCGATGGGCCTGTACAACGACCGCTATCGGCGGCTGGACGGCCAGTGGAAGATCTCCGAGCTCAAGGTCGACTTCAAGTACTTCACCCCCTTCGAGGAGGGCTGGGCCAAGACGCCGATGTGGGAGATGCCGGCCTAACCATGAGACGGCACTTCGGCAGTCGACGGTCGAGAACGCCGGAGGCGCTGCCAGCGGGCAACGGGGTTCCCGCGTTTCGGATCACACCGTGGTGGCGAGCACCAGCTGTCCGCCGTAGTAGAGGGGAAGCCCCCAGGCGCGGTTCGAGAAGCCGGGTGTGACGAAGCGGTCGCGCGCGACCGCCAGGTCCGAGGTGTAGAACATCGCGGCACCCAGCAGGATGCGCGGATTGCCAGTGGTGACCGATGCACCGGTGGCGCATATGAGCATGGCCGAGATGGCGGCGACATAGGCGTAGACGGGGAGCGCCATGTCGCTGGGAACCTTGGGCCCGAGCCAGCGCAGGATCATGACGACCGGAAAGATCAGCACGCAGGCGGAGAATGCGGCGCGGCCCTTGGGGATGAGGAAGACATCTCCCCACCACGACAGCACCAACGCGGCGAGCACCGCATAGCCGTAGCCGCCCGCGTCGAGGGCCCCGGCAGCGAGCGCCACCAGCAGGAAGCCGGTCGAAGCGAGGGGCTTCGCTGTCCAGATTCCGAGCGGGAGATCGGCGTATTCCGCCACGAGCAGGGCGATCAGGGCGACGAGCGTGAGGGAAATCGCGATCCACATGAGCGCATGCTACCGGAGGTTCCCGACGGGGATCGCTGGTCGGGCGCTCATCCTGCTACGATCGGACGATGGCCGATGGCAGCGACCTGAGCTTCGTCGAATCCGAGGATCTGCTCCACGAGGAGGCGCGTCGGGCGGTCGGCTACGACGACTTCGGCGACCCGGCCTATCTCGAAGGCATGCGCGTCGTGTCGCAAGCCTATGATCGCGAGGCCCGGTTCAGCCCGAACGGGCGCCTCGGGGCGCGTCAAGGTCTGCTGACCACGCTCGAGGAGCGTCTGCGCGCCAACCGGTTGTTGCGGGAGAATCCGGCGGTTCTCGAGAACAGCTCGAGGAGCGTCTGCGCGCCAACCGGTTGTTGCGGGAGAATCCGGCGGTTCTCGAGAACACGATCGAACGCCCCCTCGTGATCTGCGGTCTGGTGCGCACCGGAAGCACGGCTCTCCACTACCTGCTAGGGCAGGACCCCGACCTGCAGTGCCTGCAGTATTGGCTGGCCGGCAACCCGCAGCCCCGCCCCCCGCGTGCAGAATGGGAGGCGCACCCTCATTTCCAGGCTGCCAAGGCGGAGATCGACGGGATGTACCAGGCCGACCCCTCGCTTCGTGCGATTCACTTCATGATGCCCGACGGACCCGAAGAGTGTCGCCACCTGATGGCGCAGACCTTCACCGACGATGGGCTCGAGACGAATGCACACG
>JAFDDG010000115.1 GCA_019310965.1 Deltaproteobacteria bacterium | reverse complement strand
CGATGGAGAGGAGCTGGCAGACGCGTGACACTGGCGAGGCACGTCGGCGCATGCGAGGAATCAGGGATGAGTCAATTGACGAGAAGGAGAACGGCAATGAACGAAGACGAGAAGACCACGGCACGATCGATTGCGCGCAATGCCCTGGCGGGCGTTCTCGCCCTCGGGGTGAGCAGTCTCCTGGCGGGGGCGGCCAGCGCAGCCCCCGATTGGTCGGAGGGGCTCGAAAAAATCGAGAAGTGCGGCGGCGTGGCCAAGGCCGGCAAGAACGACTGCGGCGCGAAGGGCCACAACTGTGCAGGAATGGCCGCGACCGACAACATTCCGGACGAATGGGTGTTCACACCTGTTGGTGTCTGCGAGAAGATCGGCGGCAAGGTACTCAAGACCAAGAAGCTCTAGCGCTCGCGCGCAGCGAGAGCTGGGGCTCACGGGGATCGACCCATGGGGATCATTCGAGGGGCGGGCCTCGGCCTGAGGGAGCCGCACATCGAGGAGATCCTGGATCACCTCCCCCCGGTACCCTGGTTCGAAGTCCTCGCGGACAACTATCTGGGTATCGGGGGGCGGCCCCGCGACAGGCTCTTCGAGATCCGGGCCCACTATCCGGTCGTCTTTCACAGCGTGGGGATGAACCTCGGTTCGGTGGATCCTCTCGACGAGGACTACCTCGATCGACTGCTGGAGCTGCGGGCGGAGTTGCAGCCCGAGTGGATCTCCGACCATTTCTGCTGGACCGCGGCTCGTGGCAGACACCACCACGATCTTCTCCCCCTGCCGTGCACCGAGGAGGTGATCGCCCACCTCTGCGAACGCGTCTCCCGCGTCCAGGACCGGTTGGGTGAGCGCATGTTGCTCGAGAACGCTTCGGCGTACGTGGCGTTCCGCGACAGCGAGTGCAGCGAATGGGAGTTCGTGCGCGAAGTTGCGGAGCGAGCAGACTGTTTCCTTCTGCTCGACATCAACAACATCTACGTCAACTCCTACAACTTTGGCTTCGACCCCCGGGAGTACCTGGAGGCGATCCCTCGGGAGCGGGTCAAGCAGATCCACCTGGCAGGTTTTTCCGACGAACGCACGCATCTGATCGACACACACGGGGCCGACGTGTCGGCGGACGTTTGGCGCCTATACAGGGACAGTGTCGAGCTGCTGGGTGCCGTTCCGGCGTGCGTCGAACGCGACAGCAACATTCCCGCATTCGATGTGATCTTCGACGAGGCACGCCGGGCCCAGCAAGTGATGCTGGAAGAGACCGGTGGCGCCTCGTGAGGCTGGCTGATCTCCAGCAGGAATTCGGCCGCTTTCTCTACACCCGGAAGCCGTCGGACGAGCAGAGCCGCGCCGTCATGGAAGCTCTCAGCTGCAGCGGGCCGGTGGCGCCCGAGATCGGGCTCGGTGTCTATCGCAACAATCTGCTCGCCAGCGTGGTTCTCGAGCTGCGCAGCACCTACTCCCGCACGCTGGAGTTGCTCGGACAGGAAGCCTTCGACGGCTGCGCGCGTTCCTATCTCTTCAGCGCGGAAGCCGAGGGGAGCCGGCTCGGCGAGGTGGGGGCCGGTTTCGCCGGGTTCCTGCGATCGGTCGAGCGAGAAGAGGTGGCCGACCTGGCCGATCTCGAATGGGCGAAGGAGCACGCCTTCTTCGCCCCATCCGACGCGGGCATCGACGAAGCGCAGCTCCGCAAGCTACTCGAGGTCTCCCCGGATCGGGTTCACCTGAAATTGCGGACTTCCTTCACGCTGCTCACCCCCCGCTTTCCCGTACACAGGGAGGGCTGGCGCGGCCCCGAGCCCGATCTTCGAATCGCGGTCTGGCGCGATCGCGGCCTGCATCGCGCGGACGAAGTGGAGGCGGAGCTGTGGCCGGTGCTGAGCGCAATCGATGCCGGAGCCAGCCTGGAAGCGATTGCCAGTCTCCCCGAGATCAGAGAAGACCCCCAACGTCTCCAGGAATGCCTCGCCCTGCTCCTGATGCGCCGATGGCTGCGCGCTTGAGCCGCGGCGGGAGGCCGGTGCCGCTGGTTCTGCGCCGGCTCCGACTTCCCCGAAATCCTGTCGGCTTCCTCGGGGAGATCAGAATTTCACGTTGATGTCCGTGCGGAGGCGCGTCTGAGTCTTGTCGCTCACCCCCTCGTTCTGGATGGGCTTGGTGAACAACGCCCAGGTGCGCAGGTTGATTCTCCCCGCGAGCTGCCAGTCGAAGCCGAGCACGTGCCCCTTGAAGTTGCTCGATTGGGTGAAGTCGTCCTGCGCAAACGCTGCAAACACCGCGTCCCGTTCGATGCGCTGATACTGGTAGAAGGCATTGTGGTTCTTGTCGAATAGCGGGAACTTGGTCGAGGTTCCCACGGAGTAGCCATCGTCGCGGTTCCCCTTGGCACGGGTGTTGTAGATGTACTCGCCCGAGAGGGTCAGCGGCCAGCCGAGGCAGTCGCAGGTGATGCTGGCGATCGGATTCAGGATCCCGAAATCCGACCGGTAGCGATCGCCGACGATATCGTTGCCAGCGATGCCGCCGGGGTTGTCGCCCACGGACTCGAAGGGCGGCGGCTCGTCGGCATGGAGGTCCTCGTAGTTGGTGAAGCCGATCGCCAGCATGCTGGAGAGATGATCGCTCCACTCGTTTCGGGCAAACAGCTGGGTGGCGAAGATCGTCGCGCTGTCGTCGCCGCCCTGAACCGGGATGTAGCCGGCCGTACTGAAGCCCGCCTGCATGCCGTCGCGCGACCAGGTGTATCCGCCGGCAACACCCTCGGGATTCACGTCGCCATCCCAGACCAGCTCACCGTAGACGGGGCTGGTGACGAAGGGATTGTCGAACTTTCCTCCAATGAGCCACGCACCCTTCAACCATTCGGGCGAGTACTTCAGAAAGGCCCGGTCCAGATCGAATTGCCACGAGTCGAACATCGAGCCGAAGGTCTGATTCGACGAGTTGGGGTCGTCGGAATCGCCGGTGCTGATCCGGAAGCCCGCCGTGACCGTCTCGGTGATGTCGTAATTCGCGCCGATGCGGAGACGCGCGCGGAGACGGTTGCGATCCCCCGCTCCCGGCCGGCTGCCGTCGTGCTCGAAGCGCAGGCGCATGTCCGCATAGGGATGGAGGCGATCCAGAAAGCCCCGATTCTCCATGCCCACCGCGGGAAGCTCCGACCGCAGCTCCCTTCGTCTCTCCTGCTCGCGCAGGCCCGTGATCACTTTCTGAAGCGCGGACTTGAACTCAGGAGAGAGGGCGGCCTCCCCCTCGGCCGCCGCCGCGAGCCCCCGCAGCGCAGCCTCGAGCTCGGTCTGGTCGGCCTCGAGAAGGGTCGGGGCGGCCTCGGGGGTGATCTGGTCACCCATTGCACCGGTCGAAAACGAAAGCCCCACGACGAAGAACGCCACGGCCGAGACGAATCGAGTCACACCTACCTCCTGCAGGACGTTTCGCGCAAGCGCGACGCCGGGCTTTCTCTGCTGTCCGTCGAAGAAACTGCTCGGTAGTTGCTCGACGCAAAGCATCGACGTGACGTCGACGATTCTCGACGCTCGAGCTGCGCACCCCCACAATACGTTACAGATCTACGTTCCGTCCGACTCCCGAGTTACATCGGATCCCGATCTTTTCCTTCGCTTATAGAACACTGTTATGCGACAGGGCGTTCACCGCGCACTTCCCACGCATCACTCACCAGTGTTCTCTGCGCCCTCCGCCTCCACAGTGACCGCGAAAGCCCGTGAACCGACGAGGGAAGAAGATCACCACGCCACGGGCAAGCTCACCGGGACGGCAGAACCATCGGTTCATGCGGCGGTCGAGGAAGGCGGATCGCGAAGAATCCCGCGGGCGTGGTCGCGGGCTACACGGCGTTCTTGCGGAGAAACTCCAGCATCTGCGGAGCAACGATGTCTCTGAGCGCCGAAAGAGCGTTCATCGGGCGGATCATGACATCGAGGTTCTGCAGTTCGCCGCGATCGTTCAGGCTGATGAGGTCGATCCCCTGCAGCTTCAGCTCGCCGAGGTGGCCGCGGAACTCGAGCGCAATTTCACCCTCCCCACGCGAGTCGGCGTGCCACTCGCGGTGGTAGGTGAAATCTTCGATCGTGCGGATGATCAACCCGAGCAAGTGCCCGACGACCGTGCGCCCCTTCAGCTTGTCCCAGTAGGGCGGCGCGCCCATCGTGACGTCTTCGGCGAGGATCTTCTCGAGGGCGACGAGGTCCCGCTCTTGCACCAGTCGGTGCCACTTCGCCAAGAACTCAGCGTTTTCGCTAGCCAAGCCGACTCCTTCTCGCTCTCCCCTGGGCCCTGCCCTCCGGTCTCGCCAGCTGCCCTCTCAGAGCGCGCGAATCTCTTCGAAATAGCCTTGGCGTTCCTCGTCAGTGACGAACGGGAAAGTGCAGAGCAGCCGATCGACCAGTCCCCCGAAGCGCGCCTTGAGCACAGCTGCGAGCCGGTGCGGCTCGGCCACCACGGCGAACTCCTCCAGGATCTCGTCCGTGATCCTCTCACCCATCGTCTCCCACTCGCCGCGCTTCGAGAGTGCGTTGAGCTCCGCCTGTAGCTCACCCCAGCCGTGGATCTCGAGCACTCCGCGATACGCGGGCGTCGAGCCATAGAAGCCGAGCTGGCGGGTGACGGCCGTTCGCGCTGCCTCCCATTCACGTTCGTCCGTACCCGTGACGACGAAGGGCGGGTAACAGATCTGGAAGGCCTCGCGTTTGCGCCCGCTCTCGGCAAAGCCCCGCTCGAGCGCAGGCAGAGTTACCTCCTCCAGGTAGCGCCGGGTGCTGAACGCGTGCACCAGCATGCCGTCGGCAACTTCGCCCGCCACCTGCGTCATCTTCGGCCCGACTGCGGCAAGGACGACGGGGGGCGCGCCGTGCGGGTTGTTGGTCGGCGTGAACATCGGTGTCATCAGCGTGTGCGTGTAGAAGTCGCCCCGGAACTCGAGCTTCTCGCCCTGGTACCAGCAACGCCAGATCGCCTGCATCGCGAGGATGAACTCGCGCATGCGCGCCGCAGGCTGCGACCAGGGCATGCTGAAGCGCCTGGCAATGTGTGGTGCGATCTGCGAGCCAATGCCGAGGATGAACCGGCCCTTCGAGAAGGCCTGCAGATCGTTGCCGAGGTTTGCCAGGATCATGGGATTGCGTGAAAAGGCCACCGCGATCGAGGTCATGAGCTCGACGCGCTCGGTGTGCTCGGCGGCCAGGAGCAGCGGAAAGAAGGGGTCGGCGCTGAGCTCCGCAGTCACGAGGCCGTCGAATCCCTGTGCTTCGACCCGCTTCGCCGCTGCAGGGACGTCGCCGAGCGAGGCCATCAGTCCAGCATCGATCTTCACGATTGCTCTCCCTCGGCCCATTCGTCGAGCCGCGTCCGAACGCCTTCGCAAAGTCTGTGCATCGGGGCTCCCTGCTGCGGCTTCTGTCAGGCAGTTGCCGCGAAGCCCTGCAGCTCCGCGGCGCGCTGCCGCAGTGCCTCGGGGCCGCCGAGCAGGTGGCGCGCATTGCCGATGCGTTTGAACCAGAAATGGAGGTTCTGCTCGTCGGTCCAGCCGATGCCCCCGTGCACCTGGGTCGAGACGCTCGCAATCTCCCGGGCGATCTCGGAGGTGTGCGCAAGGACGTGGCACGCCATCAGCGGCGCCTCCTCGGGGAGCGCGTCGAAGCTGTGCGCGGCGTACCAGAGCAGCGATCGCCCGGGCTCGACCTCGGCGATCATCTCCGAGCACATATGTTTCACGGCCTGGAACGAGCCAATCACGCGATCGAATTGCTTGCGCTGCTTCGCGTAGGCAACGGCCTGTTCGACCATCGCCTCACAGGCGCCGAGGATATCGGCGGCCAGCGCGATGCGACCCGCATCGAGCATACGGGCGATACCACTTCCAACGCCTTCGAATACGGCTTCGGGGGTGGCACCGTCGAAGAGCACTTCGGCGGTACAGCGTGTGGCATCGACAGTCGTGAGGCGTGTCATCTCGAGACCGGTGCTGTCGGTCTTCACGACACAGAGGGTGTCCTCGTCGACCGCGACGAGGAGGAGATCGGCCCCGCAGGCGTCGATCGCCATCATCGCCTTGCCGTGGAGGGCGCCCGCCTCCAGGCTGACGCCAGCGCCTTCGCGCACGGAGAAGAGCTCCGTCACGGCGACGCCAAAGACCAGCTCACCGCCGGCGATGCCCGCGAGCCAGCTCTCGGAGGCGCCGCCTCCGGCAGCCGCGAGCGCCGTCGGCACCATGACCGCCGACGCGAGAAAGGGAGTCGGCGTCACCGCATGGCCCAGCGCCTGGGAGACGAGCGCGGCATCGAGCAGCGCGAGACCGCTGCCGCCCTGCGCCTCGGGCACGAGAATGCCCGTGATGCCGAGCTCAGCCAGCGCACTCCAGAGTGCACGGTCGTTGGGGCAGGCCTTCTCGCGCAGCTCGCGCACCCGCTCGATGGGCACCCGGTCTGCCAGGAAGCTCCGAAGCGTCTCTTCGAGGAGGAGCTGATCTTCCGAAAGTGCGAAATCCATGTCGTTCCCTCGGGCCCTGGTCAGGCTTGCTTCGGCTTTGGCTCACGCGGCAGCCCGAGCCCGCGCTCCGCGATGATGTTCTTCTGGATCTGAGCGGTGCCGCCCCCGATGATCAGCCCCAACGAGAGCATCGAGTGGGCCTGCCAGTAGCCGCGCTCGCGCTCGTACTTGGTGTGGTCGTAGAGCACGCCGAGCTCGCCCATGGCGTCGATGGCGAGTGCTGCCATGTCGAAGTTCAGCTGGCAGTTCTGAAGCTTCACGACGAGCCCCGCGACGCCGAGCGACTCGCCCTTCAAGCTGCAGGTCAACATTCGCATGCCGTGGTGCTTCATCGAGAGCACCCGCGCCTGGAGCTTCATCAGGCGATCGCGGTAGATCGGGCTCGCCATGGCCGGCACGCCGCCCAGCGTCTCGCGCTCCATCAGGCGCGCGAGGCGCATCAATTTTCCCTCGGCATTGGCGTTCAGGGAGTTGCGCTCGTGCGCGAGCGTCGTGTTCGCGACCTTCCAGCCCTCACCCCGCTTGCCCACCACATTCGCCTTGGGCACGCGCACGTCGGTGAAGAAGACCTGATTGAACGAACTCTCGCCAATGCCCCCCGACATCGTGCGCAGGGGCTGCACCTCGATTCCCGACGTATCCATGGGAAGCAGGATATAGCTGATGCCGGCGTGCTTCCCGGCATCGGGTTCGGTGCGGACGAGGATGAAACACATCTCGGCTCGATCTGCCGTGGTCGTCCAGATCTTCTGCCCGTTGATGACGAAGTCGTCGCCGTCTTCGGTGGCCCGTGTCTGGAGGCTGGCGAGGTCACTGCCCGCACCGGGCTCCGAGTAGCCCTGGCACCACAGGACCTCGCCGCGCAGGGTGGGGCCGATCCAGCGCCTGCGCTGCTCTTCGCTGCCGTGACTCAACAAGGTCGGCACGAGCATCGACGGCCCCTGGGCGTTCATGCCGCGGGACACCCCCGCCTTGTTGAACTCCTCGTCCATGATCACAGTCTCGAGTAGATCCGGCTCGGCGCCGTAGCCGCCGTACTCCCGCGGAATCGTGCGGGCCCAGTAGCCGTGCTCGATCTGCAGGCTCAGCCAGGCGATCCGCTCCTGCCTCTTGCCGTCGGCGAGCCTCAAGGGCCTGGTGGGGCGGTGCTCCGCCACGAAGTCCCGCACCTGCGTGCGGAATGCTTCGTAACGAGCGCCGTACTCGAGATCCATGCCTGCCTCCTCCGTGTGCGCGACGCGGCGCCGCCGGAACCTCTCAGCTCTGCGGCCCTCGCGTCCCCGGCTTCGGCGGATCCACCGGAACACCGGCGAAGCATTGGGCGATCGACATCCACTGCGTGGCGACCGGGCCCCTGACCTCGAGCGCCGTGTCGGCGATGTTGCGGACCTGCGTCACCACCTGACAGAAGTCGGCCGCGTCACCGCGTATGCACTCGGTCTCGCTGGGCTCATTCCATTGCCAGATCTCGCCGGAGGGTGCCGCCAGCCGCACGTAGGGCGGCGGACCGGGGAGCGGAAGCTGCCGATTCGCAAACGTCCAACCGAAGGTCTTCATGCCGATGGTGGCGATGTTCTCGATGCGATCGGCGTGGCTGCGCGACGCTCCGACGAGGTCGTAGACCTCCTGGGCATGCGCCCAGACCTCCATATAGCGGGCCGTCATGAACATCTGCACGCCCATGTCGGGCCCGAACCAGGGCAGGCGGCGCTTCGGATCCGATTGGCCGGGGGCGTCGGCCAGGGTGTGGGCCGTACTCTGCCAATGGCCCAGCAGGCCGGCGGCGTCGAGATCGGCGAAGCGCGTGCGGGCGATCTCCCGGAGGCTGCGTCCCGCGGTGATCGCTGCGATGAACGCCTCGCGCTCCGCTGCGAACGCCTCCTCGCCCTCGAGCGCCACCAGCGACACGAGATCGAAGTAGTGGAGATGAGCAACCACGTCCCAGGGCGTCCACTGCTTGAAGTCGGTTGCGCGCTCCCAGTCGCCCGGCTCCAACGTCTGGAGCAAGCCGTGGAACTCTTCGACTTCCTCGCGGAAATCCAGACTCACTTGCAGCACGTCGCTGGCTCCTCGTTCGGCCGGACCCCGTCGGCGCTCGCGAACTCTACCCGATCGCGCTGGCGCAGAGCGCATCCTGCAGGGGCTGCTGGCGTAGCGCTAGAAACAGCCCGATCCACGAGGTGCAGCCCGGGCACGCGGCTGAGAAGGCCGTCGTCGTCGACACGGCGCGATCCTTCGTGCGAGACTCGCATGCTAGGATCGCGCCGATGCCCCGGGCAATCCGGCTCTACGTCGACGGCGATGCGTGCCCGGTGAAGGACGAGATCTATGTCGTCGCCACCCGCTACGGGCTTCCCGTCTCGCTGGTGGCAAACGCTCGCATGCACGTGCCGGAGGGCTTCGGCGTCGAGCTGGTGGTGGTCGACGCCGGCCCGGACGCCGCCGACGACTGGATCGCCGAGCGCGTCGCCCCCGGCGACGTCGTCGTCACAGCAGACATCCCACTGGCAGCCCGTTGCCTCGCTGCCGGCGGGCGCGTGCTGGGCACGAACGGCCGCCCTTTCACCGAGGACTCGATCGGCGGAGCGCTGGCGACGCGCTCCCTGAAGGAACACCTGCGCGAGACCGGCATCCACACGGGTGGCCCCCGTGCCATCTCCGACAAGGATCGCTCGCGCTTTCTCTCGAAGCTCGACGAGCTGGTGCAGAAGAGCCTGCGCGAGGGCTAGGGCCGCGTTCGGACTCGACCCGCGCGGGCGGCTTCCGACGGCCGACCCGTGCGCGCCGCCTGCGCCACCTGCCGTATCATTGGGTGCAGATGCTCGAATCGAGCCCCCGCAGCAGGGCCCGCGCGCTCACCCACCCGGCTTCCCCGGAGTCGTCGAGTCAGCCGTGAAGCTCGGCCGCTCGACCGCCTCGCTGTTGCTTGCAGTCATGCTGGGCTCGGGAGCGATCGAGGCGGCCGGGGCGGGAGAAGATATGGGGGAAGCCGTCGAACTCCCCGAGCCGCGCCGCAACAGCGGCGTCTCGGTCGAGAGCGCCCTCGCGCGGCGGCGATCGACCCGAGACTTCAGCGCAGAGCCCGTGCCGCTGGCTTCGCTGTCGCAGCTCCTGTGGGCCGCGCAGGGGATCACGGCCCCCGACGGGCTGCGCACGGCACCCTCCGCGGGTGCGCTCTACCCGCTCGAGATCTACCTGGTGATTGGAGTGGCGAAGGGCCTGCGCTCCGGGGTGTACCACTACGATCCACGGCGGCATCGTCTGCTCCCTCACGTCAACGGCGACGTTCGCAGCGCCCTGGCAAAGGCGGCACTCGAGCAGGAGTGGGTGGCCGAGGCGCCCGCCCTATTGATATTGGCTGCAGTCCACCGGCGGACCGCGCGCAAGTACGGCAGGCGCGCGCCACGCTATGTGTACATGGAGGTGGGACACGCGGCGCAGAACATCTATCTGCAGGCGGTGGCCTTGGATCTCGGAACGGTGATGGTCGGCGCATTTCGCAATCGGGAGCTCGAGCGAGTGCTGCGACTCCCGGCCGACGTCGAAGCCGTCGGCGTCATGCCCGTCGGGAAACCTCGCTGACGATGCGCTGCCGGGCGCCGTCTGCGGCGACTCGCTTGCCCTCGAAGCCTAGGGGCACAGCTGCTGGTATGCCCTCTGGATCTCCAACGACTTGCGATGCGCGAGTTCTTGCAGCTCCGCGCCCAGGGAGGCCACCTTGTCGGGATGGTATTCCTTCATGCGGGCTTTGTAGGCGGCTCGAATGGCTTCCCCGCTTGCCGCAGGCGGGATACCCAAAACCTCGTAGGGATCGAATGAGTCTTCGGACGCCGCCGCCTGCCCGGATCTCGATCTCTCTCGTTTCTCCCGGCCTCCGCTCTCCGACGCTGCGCCGGCGGCGAGGTTCCGCAGGCGACTGCGGTAGAAGTAGACCAGCACTGCAATGAGTAGGAGATCGTCGACGAAGCCGAGCCCCCTGCCGAGAAAGTCGGGGATCAGGTCCCGGGGAAAGAGGAGATACAGAACGGCGCCGAGGGTCAGCCATTTCTTGAGCTTCGCGGGGTCCGTCACTGGATCTTCGCACCCTGCCTTCGCGATGGGCCACCGGTGCCCACCGCGACCAGTCTACACGCCCTGCCGTGAGGAGACGTGCGGTCCGCTGGGGCGGGAGCTCGAATCCCGCCGGAAGCGGGGTTGAGCCATTTCGAAAGTCCTCATCATGACGCTCTCCTTCACGATCCTGATCGGTGGCATCCCATGGATTTCGAACCCCCTGGTCAACTGGGCGGCGTTCTTTCCGACGCCCGGCGTCCAGATCGAACCCGAGGCATTCGGGCTTCCGATCGAAACGCTGTCCCTGCGCACCGATGATGGCATCCACATCAGCGCGTTCTACTTGCCCCGCGAGGGGTCTCGCCGCGCGATTCTCTTCCTGCACGGCAATGCCGGCAACGCCTCGCATCGGTTGCCCGACGCGGTGCAGCTGTGGTCGCTCGGCGCCAGTGTCCTCTTGCTCGATTACCGCGGCTATGGCCTCAGTGAAGGTCGCCCGTCGGAGCGCGGCGTGTATCGGGATGGCGCGACAGGTCTTGCCCATCTCGTCGGGAAGCTCGGCTTCTCGCCCGAGGAGGTGGTGATCTTCGGGCGTTCCATCGGGAGCGCGGTCGCTGTTCACCTGGCGCAGGAGCGAAACCTGGGTGGCCTGATTCTCGTGAGTCCACTGACTTCCGGCAGAGACCCCTGCCCCTCATCGGGAATCCCTTCGATTCCGTCGGGAAGATCGAGAATGTGAGATCCCCGCTCATCGTGATCCACGGCGAAGACGATCGAGTTCTTCCGCCGTCGATGGGGAAGGAGCTCCACGAGAGAGCTCCGCGCGGGAGGGGTTTCTTCGCGATTCCCGGTGTGGGGCACAATGACCTGATCGAGCAGTCCGCGGAACGCTTCTTCGCTCACATCAGGCGATTTCTCGACGGCCTCGCAGAGTGAAGACCGAGGTCGCTGCGCGGGCCGCCGTCCAACCATTCCTCGGCATGGTAGGCGCCATCGTCTGCCGCGGCGGCCTATCCTAGACTGCTCGCGGCGGGGGATGCAGTCCCCACGAGGAAGCGGCATGCCCCTGTCCGAGACGGTCCTGATCCTCAGCGGGCTGCTCGCGGTCGCAATGATCGCCGCCGGCGTGTGCCGGAACTGGCCGGTCCCCTACACCGTGGTGCTCGTCGTGATCGGCGTCGGACTGGGGGAGCTGGCACGAGTCTTTCCGCCGCTGGCGCCGTTGCACGAGTTCCACCTCAGTCCGGACGTGGTCTTCTCGATCTTCCTGCCCGCCCTGATCTTCGAGTCCGGCCTCAATCTCGACGCCCGCCAGCTGGTAAAGGACCTCGCCCCGGTACTGGTGCTGGCGATACCGGCGCTGCTGATCTCCACCGCCGTAATCGGTACGGGGCTCGCGCTGGCACTCGACGTGGAGCCCATTACCGCACTGCTATTCGGCGCACTGATCTCCGCCACCGACCCGGTGGCGGTCGTCGCGCTGTTCAAGGAGCTGGGCGCACCGCAGCGCCTGAGGGTCCTCGTCGAGGGCGAGGCGCTGATGAACGACGCCACCGCCATCGTCGTCTTCGGCATTCTGCTGGGCGTCGCGACGGAGGGGGTGAGTCCATCGGCGGGAGTGGCCGCCCGAGCCGTCGGCACTTTCTTGAGGGTCTTTCTCGGCGGCGCCGCAGTGGGCGCGGCGCTGGGCCTGGCGGTCAGCGAGCTGATTCGCCGGCTGCGCAGCGGCCGCAGCGCGGTTCTCACATTGTCCCTCGTCACGGCCTACGCGAGCTTCATCCTGGCGGAGCACGTGCTGCACCTCTCCGGCGTCATGGCGTCCGCCGCGGCGGCGCTATCCCTCGGCGTCTTCGGCGTCACCCGCATGCCCCGAGAAACCGTCACCGCCATGGAGGAGACATGGGAGCTCTTCGCCTTGGTATGCAACTCCCTGCTGTTCCTGCTCCTGGGTCTATCGGTCGAGCCGGGGCCGCTCGGCTCGCGGCTCGGCCCGGTTCTCACCGTGGTGGCGCTGCTGCTGGCCGCGCGGGCCGCGGCCGTCTACGGCCTGGTGCCGCTGACGACCCGTCTCTTCTCGCTGCCACGCGTCACCGCGGGTGAACAACACATCATGTGGTGGGGCGGACTCAAGGGGGGGCTCGCCATCGCCATCGTGCTGTCGACGCCTCCGGACCTGCCGGGGCGCGGCCTGCTGCTCGATCTCACCCTCGGCGTCGTGCTCTTCACGCTGCTGGTGAACGCGCCCAGCATCCGCCCACTGATGAAGTGGCTCGGCCTCGATCGCCTGAGCGACGAGGAAGGCACCGAGCTACGCCGGTCATTGCTCGCGGCGCGCCATTGCGCCGAGGGCGACCTCGACCGCTTCCGACACTTCGGCCTCGTCTCGACCGAGACCGATCTTGCGATTCGCAGGAAAGTCTGGGCAACGCTGAAGATCGACACGCCTCGGGCGGCGTGGGGCCGCCAGGACCGCGAGGCCTACCTGGCCGCACTGCGGACGGAATTCGAAGAGCTGAATCGTCTCTCCGAGCTCGGCGCCATCAGCCAGTACATCTTCCTCGACATCCGCACGACGCTGCTGCGGGATCGCGAGGCCCACGCCAGCGGCGGATTGCGGACGCCCGTGGCCGGCGAACGGCAGAGCCCGTTCCTGCGCCTGGAGCGGGCCCTGCTGCGGCGCCTGCGCGAGCAGGACTGGGCGGCGAGGCTGATGTCACGCTACCAGGACCGGCGCATGGCCCAGCGACTCCAGCGCGACATGGCCGGCATCCTCATGTGCGAGACCGTGCTGACCGCACTCGCGAGCAACGCAGAGCTCGAAGCTGCGGCACGCGTTGCGCTCGAGCGCCTGTACGCGGAACGCCTGGCGCGGCGCCGGCACCGGGTCGACGCCGTTCGCAGGGAGTTCCCGGAGTTCTTCGAACGCTTCGAGACAGGTCTGCTCACGCGCGTTGCGCTCAGGAGTGCCATGCGCAGCGCCGAGCACGACCACCACCACGGCGAGATCGGCGCCAAAGCGTTCACCCACGTCGAGCACCGCATTCGCGGCGCGCTGTCGGGTCTCGCGCCGCTGGATGAAGCACTGCCGCACCACGAGGCCGGTGAGCTGATCGCCTCGGTTCCGCTGCTCTCCGGGCTGTCGGAGCGGTCGCTCGCGGCGCTCGCCGAACGCGCCCACACCGTCACATTCCTGGCAGGAGACATCGTGATCGGCGAGGGCGAGCGCGGCGACGCGCTCTACGTCATCACGCACGGCAGTGTATCGGTGTGCCAAGAGACGCTCGGGGGCCGCAGAGTCAGCCTGCGGGAGATGTATCAGGGCGACTTCTTCGGCGAGCTGGCGCTGCTGGGGGATCAGCTCCGCACCGCGACGGTCACGGCGCGCACGCCCAGCACCTTGCTCCGGCTCGCACGCCGTGACGTTCTCGACCTGGCGGAACGCAATCCCGAGGTGGCGCAGCGCCTGGAGGATGCGCGCCGGGCACGCAGGAACGACGTCGACGAACCGGACGGGCCGCGCGCCCAGGGTCGAGAATGATCTCGGGCCGGGCCCGTCCGAGCCCAACCACCTTGCCTGCTCCGGCCCGGCCGCCTGCGCGTAGCGCGCTACACGCTCTTCGGCGGAAAGCGCTGGCGCGCCTCCGAAGCCCGGGATCCGACACTCGAACTCACAGCGCCAGGTCAGCTTCGTGCCGGTGCCATCGGCTTCGAAGCACACCTCGCCGGCGTGGTTTCTCATGGGCATGCCCGCCGTCACGGCGTACGTCATGCGCTTCGGCGGGTCAAAACCGCGGATCTCTTCGCGCACCCCGCCGACGAAGCCCCGCACGGCTCCGACACCGTTGCGCTCCTTCTCTCCCTCGCAAAGCAGTCGTGAGCCGGGAGTACCCGCCCACTCCCGCCAACGCGCATGGTCCGTGTAGGCGTCCCACACCTCCTGCACGCTCGCATCGTAGCGATGCACGACCTCCACGTGCTCGATGCGCGCGGTGCGGCCTTCTCCACCTGCGCGGGAGCGCGCCGCCACCCAACCGGCCAGCCGGATGATTCCCGACGGCCAGATACGCCAGGCCCACTCGACCGCATAGGCGTCCCAGCCCGCCAACACCCGAACGCGCCGGCGCTCGATGGCGTGGACGATGCGCGCAGCGACCTGCTCCGGCGTGCGAAAGAGGCGGGCCAGCCCGGGATCGTCACCGTGGCGCTGCATCGTGGCGGCATCGGCGCCCCGCGCTGCGGCGAAGAGCCCCGTGCGGATTGCGCCGGGATACACGGACGCCACGTGGACATTCGTTCCCGCGAGCTCCGCGTGAAGCGCCTCGGACAGCCCGCGCACCAGCGACTTGCTGCCCGAGTAGGCGACGTGACCGGGAAAACCCATGAGCGCCGAGGCGCTGGCCACGTTCACCAGGTACGCCTGCTCCTCCTGCTGCAGGGCCGGCAGAAAGAAATGGCAGCCGTGAAGGACGCCCCAGGCATTGATGCCGACCAGCCACTGGAGCTCCGGCAGAGTGGCCTCCGCGAACGAGCTCGCCAACATCACCCCCGCATTGTTGACGAGGATGTGGACGTGGCCGTGCTCGGCGAGCACTTCGGTCGGCAGGCAGCCCATGCGCTCGGGGTCGGCCACGTCGGCGACGTGCAGCGTGACCCGGCGCCCGGGGGCTGCGAGCCGATCGGCGACCTCCCTCAGGGCCACCTCGTTCACATCGACGAGGGCCAGGTGGCAGCCGCGCCGCGCCAGGGCAAACGCCGCCGCGCGCCCCACGCCGCTGGCTGCGCCGGTCACCACCGCGACGCGGCCTCCGAAGGTACCCGTGGCGTCGGCCGCTCTCGTCTCGAGCACCACGATGGGAATCTCGCGGTCGGTTACGGTCCGGTAGTCCTCGAACCAGCGAAATGCCGCGTCCAACACCGGCCACAGCCTCTCGGCTTCCTCGCCGGACGCGCGGTGCGCCGTCACCGGCAACGGGTCGCCGCCGATCCACACCCGGGCCTCGGCCTGCGCCTGGAGGTTGAGCCACCACGCGGGATCGTGGTCCTTGCCGGCGTTCGACCCCACCACGAGGAAGCTCCCCTCGTGCTCGACACAGAGGAGCGGCGTCTTGCGTCTGGCGCCGGACTTCCGTCCGACGTGCTCGAGGATGAGAAAGCGCAGACCG
>JAFDDG010000055.1 GCA_019310965.1 Deltaproteobacteria bacterium | reverse complement strand
AGAAATGGCGCCGCACATAGGTAGCTTTCAGCAGGAGGATTCGCACGGTAATACTCTGGCTCGACCCGCACGGCGGGCTCTGCCAGCAGCCAGCGATGACACATCCGAACCCGCCGAACGGCCTCCGCGGCACTGCAAAAAATGACAAATACCCTTTCGAAACAACTGGTTGTCGGTATGCGCGCGATCGCAGCGGGGCTTCTCGTGGTGGCTCTGGGCTGTGCCCGGCGACGAGGCCCCGCTGGCCGCGTACCTGGTGGGCCTGTTGCAGCGCGCCGGGCTCGAGGCGGCGCTCGTCGAAACACCGCGCGGGGCGTCGCGGGTCGGCCGCGCTGCGGCGTGGGGCATGCTGCGCGGCACGGGCGAACGTCCGCCCCTCGTGCTGCTCTCCCATCTCGACACGGTGCCCGTCGACGCCGAGCGCTGGCACGAAGATCCCTTCGCCGGCATCGAGCGCGACGGCTACGTAATTGGTCGCGGCGCCCAGGACGCGAAAGGCGTCGCGGTGATTCAGCTCCTGGCGCTGCTGGAGCTCGCGCGACGCGAACAGCCACTCGCACGCGACGTGATCTTTCTCGCCACGCCCGACGAGGAGTCCGGCGGGCGCAACGGGGCCGGCTGGCTGGTGCGCGAGCACCGCTCGCTCTTGCGCGGCGCCCGCTTTCTGCTGACCGAGGGCGGTGGCGTGCTGCATCGCCCGCGCGGTGCACCCACCTGGCAGGTGGCGGTGACCGAGAAGAGCCCGTGCTGGCTGCGCATCACCGCAAAAGGTCCGCCCGGGCACAGCTCGGTACCGAGCGGTGCCGACGCCGTGCCGCGGCTGCTCGACGCGCTGGCCGCTTTCCGCCAGCTGAAAGACGATGTACGCGTCGTGCCGTCGGTGCAGCGTATGTTCGCGACCCTGGCGCCGGCCTCGCCGGCTGCCGATCGCCGGGCGTTCGCAGACCTGCGCCGCTCCCTCGCACGGGACCCGGCCTTCCGGCAGCGCTTCCTGGCTCAGCCGGCCTACGCCGCGCTCGTCCGCGATACCACCAGTCTGACCGTTCTGGAGGGCGGCGCCCGCACCAACGTGCTGCCCGCAGAAGCCGCGGCCCACGTGGACGCGCGACTGCTCCCCGGTTCGACCTGCAGCGATTTCGCGACGCGCGTGCGTCAGCGGGTGCGCGCGCCCGGCGTCGCTGTCGAAACGCTGCTCAGCTTCCGGTCGGCCGCGTCTCCCATCGACAGCCCGCTCTACCGCGCCGTCGCGAGCGTGGCCCAACGCCGCGACCCGGCCGCCGTGGTGGTGCCGCGGGTCAACGCGGGCTTCACCGACGCCCACTGGTTCCGCGAGATCGGGATCGAGGCCTACGGCTTCGTGCCGCGTTGGCACGAGCTCGGCGAATCGCGGGGCGTGCACGGCCCCAACGAGCGCATCTCGATCGAGAATCTCGAACGAGGCATCGAGACCCTCGTCGAGATCGTCGAAGAACTCGACCGGCAGGACACGACCTGACGCCGAGCCAGCTTGCTAGACGAGCTCCTGGATGGCGCGATGAAGCGTCTCGAACAGGTTCTCCACCTCGTCGACCTCGAGGCAGGAGAACGCCACGCGTAGGTCCGTCGCCGAGGTGGCGATGAGGCCGACGCCGTGCTTCTCGAGCAAGTGCTTGCGCACCCGCTCAGCATCGACGCCGCGCACCTTCACCAGCATGAAGTACCCGCTGTTGAACGGATATACCTCCCAGCTCTCGGCGAAGCGCGGGGCGCCGGCCACCTCGAATACCTTCTCGGCGCGCACGCGCAGCACCTCGTGCTTCTGCTTGCGCTCCTCGTCGAGAGTGCCGGCACCCAGGGCGCGCTCGACGATCGACTGCGAGAGCATCGGCACGTTCGAAATGCCACTGCGGATGGCGCCGCGCAGCTTGGCATCGAGCACATCGCAAACGACTTCTGCGCTCGCCGCGCTCCCCGGCCCCACCGTGACGAAACCACAGCGAAGACCCCAGACGAAGAGCTCCTTGGTGGCGCCGTCGAGCTTCAGCGCCAGCAGGTTCGAATGCAGATTCGCGAGCTTGGCGAACAAGCTCTCGGTCATGGACTCGCCGCCCAGGTGATAGAAGAGCCCGAAGTAGGCGTCGTCGCAGAACACCACCACCTTCGTACCGGCAGCCGCGACACGCTCGAGCGCCGCAACGATGGCGTCCCCCTCGGCGGGTGTCGGCACATAGCCGGTGGGATTGTTCGGGAAGTTCAGCAGCACGACGAGTTTCTCGCGGCCGACCGCGTTCTCTTCCAAGGCGGCGCGGAAGCCCTCGGTGTTGAAGCCATTCCCGGCGTAGAAGGGGAATGTCACGATCTTGGCGCCGAGACGCACCTCGTAGGTGAGCCGATAATTGCCCCATAGCTTGTCGGGAAGCAGGAGACGATCACCGACGCCGACGAAGAGATCGCCGCAGAGCATCAGACCGTGGGTAATGGCGCTGGTGACGATGGGCTGACCGTACGCCTTGCCGCGCAGTGACGGGTTCTCAGCTCCGAGCTTCTCGCGCCAACGTGCGCGCAACCCGGGTCGCCCCGCCGGCGGCGCGTAGTTGAACGCATCTGCGGGCTCGATGCCCTCGATGTGACGCGCGAGCGACGGCAAGTACATCGGACCGTCGCCCTCGGTGGCGATACCAATGGTGGCGTTCGCCGCGTGCGCGTGCTCCCGCGCCTCGGCAGTCTGCGCGAGGATACCACCGGACGGGAAGTACAAGCGCTTTCCGAGTGGCGACAACATGTCGAGCACTTCGGGGGCGACATCGGCGAGCTGTCGATTCAGCTGCTGTGCCTGCCGACTGATCTCGATTTCGTCACTCTGGGGGGGTGTCATGGCGTGTCCTCACGCCGAGATTACAAACGTCGCTGCAACACGTCCACGAAGTCACCCCAACCGAGCGCACGCCAGAACGCCTGTCCGTCACGGTTCGCGGCCACCACGCGCACCTCGACCCGGGCAATGCCGCGTTCGCGGATCCAGACGAGCGCTGCCTCGACGAGCGCGCGCCCGCACCCATTGCGACGCAGCGCCGGAGAGACGAAGAGGTCCGTGATCTCGGCCCGCCCGGGCTCGGACAGCAGGGGCGGCGCCGGGCGCAGCTCGACGCTGCAGAAGGCCCCCGGCGCACCTTCTTCGCCGGACACGAAGACTGCGCCCGACGCACCACCGAGCAGCCCCGCGAGGTGAACGCGCCAGGCGGCGGCCGCGCCGGGTACCAGATCGTATTGCGGATCGAGCGGTGCGTGGTGCCGCATCAGCTCGCGCCACAATGCCACCAGACCCTCGATATCGCGGTGGCACGCTCGACGCACCGCGGCGCGGGCCGCCATCAATCCACTTCACCCTCGCCGAGCACGGGTTCCGCCTGGGAGCCCCCCCGGCGCGGCACCTCGCTGCGCTGCCGCTTCGGGTCCTTGGCGTCGAGCCGCAGCCGGGCACCGGCACGACGCATCCAGAACGTTCCGTGCCGCGTGCCATCGCGCTCGTAGGCGCCGGCGAACGCGCCGCCCGCCGCGCTCTCCCGGGTCTCGTAACGCGTGATTCCCTCCAGGCTCTCGGTGCGCGCCGAACCCATCACATCCTGCTGCTGGAAGTGCGGCAGACCCGCTTCGTACGTGACACTCCAGTTCTCCTGGTAGCTGATCACCGATGCGGAAGCCGCCCGCACTCGCGAGTGCGTTGCCCAGCCCTCGGCGTCGGAGCCGCGTAGCTTCTTGCTCTTCATGCCGCGGGTGTTGGTCCTGAGGCCAACGCGGATGTTCGCGAGCTGCGCCTCGCTCGGCCACCAGCCCCCCAACACCCGAGCGTACTGCCCCGAGCTGCGGCGCTCGAAGCGACCAGCGTCGTCACCGAAAACCACGATCGGATACTCCGTCCAGACGAGCTTGCCGTTCTTCCGCTCGAAGACCCAGACCCGATCGTGCCAGCGGAGCTGGTCGGGATGGCTCGAGTTGTCGTCGGTGTAGTGCACGAGCACATGCCAGGCTCCGGCCAGATCGACGGTGCCCGCGACTCCCGGGTCTGCGGCGTGGGCAGCGGGCAGCAACACCAGCCACACCACGAGCGCCGCGGCGCACGCGCGCGGCGGCTGACGTCGAACCCCAGCCATGCCCCCCCTCCCGAAACCCCGCGAGAACGGCCCATCTCTGCAGACGCACCGGGACCCGTGCATTCACCCTCTGTGGAAGGATTTTCCCAGATTTTCCCGTTTTCTGGAACTCGACCGCAGCGACGGATGCGATCGCGCGTGCCACCATCGGATATTTTCCATGATTTTTCAGCGGTTTGCAGCCACAGCTGCGACCCAGGTGCGCGCCGGGCACAATTGGCACACGAATTGCGCCAATCGCAGCCGGGGGTGTGTGCTCCGGCGAGGGTCGCCGCAGCCAACGCCCGGAGGACACTGCCACGATGAGCGTCGTCTGGATCGTGCACCGTGACCCGACCGAGCGCACCGCCCTGGCTCGGCTGGCGGGCGTGTCCGACGGTGGCACGATCGGCGCGCCGGGCGACGGCGTCTTCCGCGACGCACCGGCACCGGACGCCGTGGTGCTCGGACTTGCGGGCGATCTCGAGGCCGAGCTCGAGTTCGCACATCGAACCGGAGCGGCCGGCCGCACGGCGCGCTGGATCCTGGTGGGCAGTCGCGAGTCCCTTGCCCGGGCCCGGAGACTCTTCGACGTGCTGCCCGCGCGGCTCTGCGAGCAGCCAACGCCGGCACGGGTGCTGCGCGAGGCCATCGCCGGCGCGGCGGCTGCGACGGCTGCGGAGCCCATCGCACTCTCGCAGCGTCCCGTTCGCGATGCACTGGCGGAGCACTTCGCCCGCGCCTTCGCAGATCTCGAGCCGGCCACGCTGTTGCGGGCGCTCGACCCGCGGCTGGTAAATGTGCCATTGCTGCTGCTCGGTGAACAGGGCACCGGGCGCGCGATCCTGGCGCGCTACGTGCACCACTTCGGAGGAACGGCCGGCGGCGTTTTCGTCGAGCTTCCGTGTTCCGAGGAGACCCGCGCTGGCGATCTGCTCGCCCGCATCGCCGCCGCCCAGACGATGCCGGGCGCCGACACCGCCGCCACGCTCTGGCTGGCGGAGCCAGCGCGCCTGGCGGTCGACGTGCAGCGCGTGGTGCAAGGCTGGATCGAGTACGGGCTGCCGGCCTCGACGGCGCCGTGCCGACGCTTGCGCTGGGTCGCCAGCGATTCGGGCGAGAGCCTGGAGCCGGAGCTGCTGCGCGCGCTGGCTGGCCTGACCGTGCGCATTCCGGCGCTGCGCGAATGCCCCGAGCGCATCGCCAACCTGGTGGGCGCCACTGCGGAAAACTGGTGCCGCGCGCGCGGCGTCGCCGCACGACGCTTCGGCGAGCACGCACTGGCGATTCTCGAAGAATATCCTTGGCCCGGCAACCTGCGCGAGCTCGAGGCCGTGGTGGAACAATCTCTGGCCAGCAGCGGAGACGACCCACTCGGGCCAGAGGACCTCGTGCTCGACGGCGAGCAGCTGGCGCCGCTCGACGCCTCGCCGCCCTCGATCGCATCCGTCGCTCCGCAGCCGGTTGCAGCGGAGCGACCCGACGTGCTCCCCGATGTCGAGACCCCGCTCGAAACGCTCGACCAGGAAGGCACCGCTGCGGCCGCCGAACCCGACCCTGCGGGACCGGCGCTGCGCCACCTCGCGGCGGCGGTGGGCCACGAGCTGCGCAACCCGCTGGCTGCCATTCGCAGCTTCGCCGACCTGCTGCCGGAACGCTACGCCGATCCCGAGTTCCGCGGCGAATTCAGTCAGCTGGTCGGCGAGAGCATCGAGCGCAGCGAGGAGATCGTGGTCCAGCTCGAGCATCTGGCGGACCTCGGCACGCCCGCACCCGAACCCGTCGACATCTCCACGCTTCTCGAGGAGCTCCTCGAAAAGCGCCGCGAACGCATCCGTGCGCGACGCCTGGTCGTACTCGAGGAACTCGATCCAGCCCGCTCGCGCGCGCACTGCGACCCGCGCCAGCTGCGATTCTGCCTCGAGGCCTTGCTCGACAAGACGCTGGCACTGGTGCCTGAACGCGGCGACATGTACTTGGCATCGCGCCGCCTCGAGTCCAGTTCGAGCTCGCACCCCCGGGTGCGCGTCCTGCTGCGCTACCGCGCCCCGCAGTCACGCGGAGACGACATCAGCCCCGGCGTGACACCGACGGCCAATGCACTCGATTTCGCGGTCGTCGACCTCTTGGTGCGCTCGCAGGGCGGCAGCCTCACCATCGATTCGAGCGATCGCAGCGAAACCATCCTGGTGCTCGATCTGCCGGCCCCCGCCTGATTCCGGTCGACCCCTTGCTCGCCAAGGAGCTCCTGTGGCTGATCGAAGTCGGCGCCGGCGACCTGGATCTCCAGGCGCCGGGCCACGTGCTGGCGAGCGCGACGCCGGGGGGCCAGGTCCGGGTCCGACGCCCCACGCCGGGCTCGCTTCGCTAGCCTACCCACGTGTTCGGCATCGGCATGACGGAACTTCTGGTGATCTTCGCGATCGGGCTGCTCGTGCTCGGCCCGAAGCGGCTGCCGGAGCTCGCACGCTCCCTGGGCCGCGGGCTCTCGGAATTTCGCCGGGCCTCCACCGACCTGCGCCAGGAATTCATGGACGTCGCCGACTCGGCGCGCATCGACCCTTCCGACCTGAGCGCGCCCGACCGCAGCGCCGTCGAAGACGGCGATCCCGCCCAGGCAAACCAGGACCCCGAGCCCGCGAGCCCCGCGCCGAATGATGGACGAGACAAGACTCCCGCTGACTGATCATCTGGCCGAGCTGCGCGGGCGCCTGTTCAAGTGCGTGATCGCGTGGGTAATCGGCGCCGGCGGCGCCTGGAGCTTCAGCGAGCAGATCTTCGGTCTCTTGGTCGAGCCGGCCATTGGCGCCCTCGGCGGCGGCGAGCGCCCGCTGCAGGCAATCGCGCCGACGGAAATCTTCTTCACCTACCTCAAATGCGCCCTGCTGGCAGGCTTCGTCTTCGCGCTGCCAGTGCTCCTGTGGCAGGCCTGGTCGTTCATCGCACCCGGGCTCTACCCGACCGAGAAGAACGCCGTCGTACCCTTCGTCGCGGTTTCGACAGTGCTCTTCATCGGTGGCGCGGTCTTCGGCTACGCGATGGTATTCCCCTTGATGTTCGACTTCCTGACCGGCTTCGACTCGGAATTCGTGCAATCGGCCTGGACGATGCGAGAGGTCTTCGCGCTGACGACGCGTCTCTTCCTCGCCTTCGGCATCGCGTTCGAGCTGCCGGTGCTGGTCTTCTTCCTGGCGTTGGCCGGCATCGTCGACGCGCCGACCCTGCTGCGCGGGACTCCCTATGCCGTGCTGGCGGTATTCGTCGCAGCCGCGCTCCTGACACCGCCCGACTGGGTGAGCCAGATCTTCCTCGCCATCCCGATGGTGGGCCTCTACCTGATCGGCGTCGGCGTCGCCTGGCTCTTCGACCGCCGACGCAACACTGACAAATCGGAGTCCCGAGCAGCAATTCGCTGAGGGCGAGCTCCGCAGCACCGGTCAGAGGCAGCACAACCTTTCGGCAATCGCCGCGCCGGCGCGCGCCGGCGTCACCCCCGTCGCCACGCGCATGCGCGCGCCAAGGCCCGTGCCGGCAGGCGCTTCGAGGGTGCGCAATACCCCGCCTTCGAGAGTAGGGACGACGCGCAGCTCCTCGAATACGAGAGAGCTCGCATCGACCAGCGCCAGCACGCTGAGCGGGTCGTGCAGGAAGGCGGCGTTGTCGGACGCCAGATCCCCGCCCAGAGCCGTAAAGATGCGGTGTTGCACGGGCTTCCAGATATCGACCTGGCGGGCGAGCTCGCGCTGCAGGTCGCTGCCCCCGCGCAGAGCCGCGACGTCTGCATCCCGCAGCCAGACCCGAAGCGTGACGTCCGCCGGTACGAGTGTCGTGACACAGCCGGCGCCCAGCACGGCCAGCGTCGCCTCGGGATCGGAGCAGAGGTTGTAATCGATGCCCGCAGGGCACTCGAAGCTCCCGACCCGCACCTCGCGGATGTGACCGCCCATGATCGTCACGCCGCCGAGCCGATTCGGCAGCTCGGGGTCGAGGGCAATGGCCCGGGCCAGATTGGTCATCGGCCCGATGGCCACCACTTCGAGGCCCGGGTGCTCGCGCGCGGCGCGCACGATGCGCTCCGCCGCCGGCTCCTCGGAAATCGGTGCGAGGGGTGCGTCCGCAACGCAGCGCTCTTCGTGACCGAACCAGTTGAAGTGCGACGCTTTGCGCAGCAGCGGAGCCTCTGCGCCGATGCAGGTCTCGACGCCCCGATGCCCGGCGAGACCCAGCAGGCTGGCCGCGGCCCGCGCCCGAACGGCGCCCCGCCTACCGACGGTCGTCACCGCCACGAGGTCGAGTGCCTCTCGCTCGGCGAAGATCACTCCCAGCGCGAGAGCGTCGTCGACGTCGGAGCCGACGTCGGTATCGAGCAGGATCGGTCGGCCGGAACTCAGCTGCCCGCTTCCGCGGGAGGCTCGACGGTGAAGAGCGGCGTGCCGGCCTCCACAGTGTCGCCTTCGGAGACCTCGATCTCGGTCACGATGCCGGCGATGGGCGACTTGATCTCGTTCTCCATCTTCATGGCTTCGATCACCAGAACCCCTTCGTCCTGCGCGACCTCGGCGCCAACGCCGCAGTTCACCTTCACGACCTTGCCGGGCATCTCCGCTTCCACGTTCTGGGGGCCGGCGGCCACCGACGCGGCGGCGCCGGAGAGCAGCTTGGTGCGCTCATCGAGCGCTTCCATGTGGAAGAGGCGCCCGGCCACGGTGACGTCGAAGTCGTGGGCGCCCTTCTCGTCGACGATGGCTTCGAACTGCTTGCCATCTTCGATGATCGAGTAGACCGTCCGGCTGCTGCGCGCAGCATCGACGTGGACCACAGCGTCGTCCAGGGTGACCTCGTAGATGCCCTCTTCCAGCTCGCGCAGACCGATGCGGATGCTCTCGCCCTGCTTCTCCGAGACTTCGTAGTTCATCGGAGACCACCCCGAAGCGCCGCGCGGCGGCCGAAGTCGCGCCAGGGATCGCCTCCCGAGCCGCCACCGACACTCCCGCTCGCCTTCGCCGCGCGATCCTTGTCGCGTCGATAGGCGGCGATGGCAGCCATGATCTGGGCGACGCGCAACACCTCGGCATCCTCTTCGCCCCCGCGCGTCTCGCCGCCCTTGCCGCCGTCCATCTGCTCATCGATGAAGCCGGTGTCGTACCGGCCCTGCAGGAAGACCGGGTGGCGCATCACCTTCTGGTGGAACGGGATCGACGTCTTGATGCCCTTCACCACGAATTCCGAGAGCGCACGCTTGGTGCGCTCGATGGCCTCCTCCCGATTGGCGCCCCAGCAGACCAGCTTCGCCACCATCGGGTCGTAGTAGACGCTGACGGTCGCGCCCTGGTAGACGCCGGAATCGAGCCGCACTCCGATACCGCCGGGCGGCCTGAACACGATGATCTCGCCGGGAGAGGGCACGAAATTCTTGTCGGGATCTTCGGCGTAGATGCGCGCCTCGATGGCGTGGCCGGTGATCTGGACGTCCTTCTGCTCGATGCCGAGCGGTTCGCCGGCGCAGGCGCGGATCATCGCCTTCACGATGTCGACACCCGTGATCGCTTCGGTGATGGCGTGCTCGACCTGCACGCGGGTGTTCATCTCGAGAAAGAAGAACTCGTCGTGCTTGTCGACCAGGAACTCGCAGGTGCCGGCGCCGACGTAGCCCACGGCCTCGGCAGCCGCGACCGCGGCGGCACCCATTCGCTCACGCAGCTCCGGAGTGATGCCGTTGCCCGGCGCCTCCTCCACCACCTTCTGGTGGCGGCGCTGGATCGAGCACTCGCGCTCGCACAGGTGGATGGTCGTGCCGTGGGTGTCGGCCAGCAGCTGGATCTCGATGTGTCGCGGCTGCTCGACGAATTTCTCGACGTAGAGTGAGTCGTCGCCGAAGCTCGCCTGCGCCTCCGAGCGCGCTCGGGCCAGCGCCTGCTCGAGCTCCTTCTCCTCGCGCACCAGCCGCATCCCCTTGCCGCCGCCACCCGCGCTGGCCTTCACCATCACCGGCAATCCGATCTCCTGGGCAAACGCCGTGGCCTGCTCGTCGCTGAGCGTCTCGGTGGTCCCCGGCACGATCGGCACGCCGGCCCGCTGCATCGTCTGGCGAGCCGTCACCTTGTCGCCCATCGCGCGCATCACGTCGCCGCTGGGGCCGATGAAGGTGATTCCGGCGGCCTGGCAGGAATCGGCAAAGTCACCGTTCTCGGCCAGGAAACCGTATCCCGGGTGGATGGCGTCGGCGCCGCACTTGCGGGCGATGTCGAGCACGCGCTCCACCACCAGGTAGGAGTCGCGCGCCGGCGGGGCGCCGCAGTGGTAGGCCTCGTCCGCCATGCGCACGTGCAGGGCTTCGCGGTCGACGTCGGAGTAGATGGCCACCGTCTCGATGCCCATCTCGTGGCACGCGCGCATCACGCGCACCGCGATCTCTCCTCGATTGGCGATCAGGATCTTCTTGAACATCGTCTCTCGGGGGTTAGAGCGGGATGTTGCCGTGCTTCTTGGGCGGCAAGCTGTCGCGTTTGTTGGCGAGCATCTCGAGCGACTGGATGATCTTGTGTCGCGTGTCCTCGGGCCGGATCACTTCGTCGATGTAACCCAGCTCCGCCGCCTTGAACGGGTTGGCGAAATTCTCGCGGTAGTCCGCCTCGAGCTCCTTGCGCCTGGCTTCGGGATCGTCCGCCCCGGCCAGCTCCTTGCGAAACACGATGTTGACCGCGCCGTCGGGGCCCATCACGGCAAGCTCCGCCGTCGGGTAGGCGAGATTGATGTCCGCCCGGGTGTGCTTGCTGCTCATGACCACGTAGGCCCCACCGTAGGCCTTGCGCGTGATGATCGTGACGCGCGGGACGGTGGCCTCGCAGAAGGCGTAGAGGAGCTTCGCACCGTGTTTGATGATGCCGCCGTGCTCCTGGTCGACGCCGGGCAGGAAGCCCGGCACATCGACGAAGGTGATGATCGGGATGTTGAAGGCATCGCAGAAGCGCACGAAGCGGGCGCCCTTCTTCGAGCACTCGATGTCGAGCACGCCGGCCCGGAACGCCGGCTGGTTCGCCACGATTCCGACCGAGCGCCCGGCGTAGCGCCCAAAGCCCACCACCAGATTCTTGGCGTAGAGCGGAGCGACTTCGAAGAAATTGTCGTCATCGACGGTGAGCTTGATCAGCTCCTTGATGTCGTAGGGCTTGCTCGGATCGTCCGGCACCAGCGTGCGCATGGCCGGCTCGCTGCGGTCCGCCGGATCCTCGGTGGGAACGAACGGCGGATCCTCGAGATTGTTCTGCGGGATGAAGGAGAGCAGGCTGCGCGTGATCTGGATGGACTCTTCTTCGCTGTTCGCCGCGAAGTCGGCCACGCTGCTCTTCGACGCATGAGTCACGGCACCGCCGAGCTCTTCCGCGGTGACCTCCTCGTGGGTCACCGTCTTGATCACGTCCGGGCCGGTGATCATCATATTGCTGGTCTTCTTCACCATGACGATGAAGTCGGTCATGGCCGGGCTGTAGACCGCACCTCCGGCGCAGGGGCCCATCACCAGCGAGATTTGCGGTATCACGCCGGACGCGAGCACGTTGCGCAGGAAGACGTCGCCGTAGCCGCCGAGCGAGACGACGCCCTCCTGGATGCGTGCGCCGGCGCCGTCGTTGAGACCGACGAGCGGCACGCCGGCCTTCATCGCGAGGTCCATCACCTTGCAGATCTTCTCGGCGAAGGCGCCGGAGAGGCTACCGCCGAAGACCGTGAAGTCCTGGGCGAAGGTGAAGACCGTGCGGCCGTCGATCTTGCCGTAGCCCGTGACGACCCCATCGCCGGGGATTTTCTGCTCGCCCATGCCAAAGTCGTTGCAGCGATGCACGACGAATCGGTCGATCTCGACGAAGGTGCCGGGGTCGAACAGCAGCTCGACGCGCTCGCGCGCCGTGAGCTTGCCCGCCTTGTGCTGGCGTTCGATACGCGCCTCGCCTCCGCCAAGGTGGGCGCGCTCGTTCATCTCATCGAGCTTCTTGATCTTTTCTTCGATGCTCATGGGGGGAGGGCCTTCTGTCTGCCTACATATTCGACAAGATCGCGCTGGTCGTGGCCAGGCGCTGGCCATACTCGACGATGTCGACCTTCTTGCGGGCAACGCCGCTGTCCATGGCCGCCTGGGCAACGGCCGGCACGACGTAGGTGAGCAGCCGCGGGTCGAACGGCTTGGGGATGATGTAGTTCGGACCCAACTCGAAGTTCTCGTTGCCGTAGGCATCGCGCACGATCTGGGGCACGACTTTGCCGCGGCGCGCGAGCTCCGCGAGGGCCTGCGCCGCGGCGATCTTCATCGCCTCGTTGATCGTCCTCGCTCGCACATCCAGGGCACCGCGAAAGATGAAAGGGAACCCGAGCACATTGTTCACCTGGTTCGGGTAGTCGGAGCGCCCCGTCGCCATGATTGCGTCGCTGCGCACCTCGCGAACCTGCTCCGGCGTGATTTCGGGATCCGGATTCGCCATGGCGAAGATGATCGGATCCCGATTCATGCTGCGGACCATATCCGCCGTCATGAGCCCCGCCTGGGAGAGGCCGCAGAAGACGTCGGCACCCGACAGCGCGTCTCCCAGCGAACGCGCATCGGTCTCGGCAGCAAACTCCGCTTTGTAGCGGTTCACCTTGTTGGCGCGGCCCGCATGGATGACGCCGCGGCTGTCGCACAGCAGCATATTCTCGACCGGCACGCCGAGGTCGCGGTAGAAGCGCGCACAGCCGATGCCGGCGGCGCCCGCTCCCGAGAAGACGATCTTCATGTCCTCGAGCTTGCGGTTGGTGATGTGCGCGGCATTGATGAGCGCCGCACCGGAGATGATCGCCGTGCCATGCTGATCGTCGTGGAAGACCGGTATGTCCAGCTTCTCGATCAGCTGCTGCTCGATCTCGAAGCACTCCGGCGCGCGGATGTCCTCGAGATTGATGCCCCCGAAGGTCGGCGCAATCAGCTCGGCAGTTCGGACGAACTCGTCCTCATCCTCGGTGGCGATCTCGATGTCGAAGACGTCGATGTCGGCAAAGCGCTTGAAGAGGATCGCCTTGCCCTCCATCACCGGCTTGCCGGCCAGGGCACCGATGTTTCCGAGGCCCAGCACCGCCGTGCCGTTGCTCATCACGGCGACCAGGTTGCCCTTGGTCGTGTAGTCGAAGACCTTCTCCGGATCCTTGACGATCTCCCGGCACGGCTCCGCCACCCCAGGCGAATAGGCCAGGGAGAGGTCTTTCTGGGTCTCGGTCGGCTTGGTCGACTCGACCTTGAGCTTTCCCGGTCGGCCCTCCGCGTGGTACGCGAGGGCCTCCTCTTTGGTGATCACGCTCGAAACCTCGTCCACATGAGCTGCGCTCGACGGAGCCGGCGAGTCTATCAGAAAGCCCCTCCGGTGGCCTGAGCAAAACCTCAAAAGAACCGGGGAGTTCGGTGCGTTGGCGGCTAGCGGGCCAGCTCGCGCGCGATCACCAGCCGCTGGATCTGGTTCGTGCCCTCGTAGATCTGCATGAGCTTCGCATCCCGCATCAGCTTCTCGACCGGGTACTCCTTCGTGTAGCCATTGCCGCCGAAGACCTGGACCGCATCGGTGGTGACCCGCATGGCCATATCCGTGGCAAAGCACTTGGCGATGGACGAGTACTTTGCGGCGCGCTTGCCGGTATCCACCATCCAGGCGCTCTGATAGGTCAGCAGCCGGGCCGCCTCGATGTCCTTGGCCATGTCAGCCAGCATGAACTGCACCGCCTGGAAGCCCCCGATCGGCGAGCCGAAGGCCTTGCGCTCGCCGGCGTATTGAAGCGACTCCTCGAGGGCGCGGCGTGCGATGCCCGTGGCCAGCGCCCCGATGGGAGGGCGCGTCCGGTCGAGGGTCTGCATGGCGACCTTGAAACCCTGACCCTCTTCGCCGAGCCGCTGGGCGGCCGGAACCCGCACCGAGTCGAAGTTGATGACCCGCGTGTCACTGGCACGCTGGCCCATCTTGTCCTCCTTCTTGCCGAAGGAGATACCCGGCAGATCACTCGGCACCACGAAGGCACAGATGCCCGCGTGTCGCGCACCGGGGTCGAGGGTCGCAAAGACCGTGTAGAGATCCGCCTCGCCACCGTTGGTGATCCAGCACTTGGCACCGTTCAGGACGTAGCTGTCCCCGTCCTTCTCCGCCCTGAGCTGGAGCCCCGCCACGTCGGAGCCGGCGCCAGACTCGGAGAGGCAGAAGGCGATCAGCTTGAAGCTCTCGGCGAGGGGAACCAGCCACTCCCTCTTCTGATCTTCCGTGCCGGCCACGACGATCGGCATCAGTCCCAGGTCGTTGGCCATCATCGAGGTGCCGAAGCCCGAACAACCAAATGCCAGCTCCTCGGTCACGATGCAGCTGTCGAGGCATGAGAGCCCGAGCCCGCCGTATTGAGACGGGATCTGGGTGCTGACGAGACCCAGCTCCCAGGCCTGGGCGATGACCTCGCGCGGGAACTCGCCGCTGGCGTCGAAACCCGCGGCAACCGGCACGATCTCCTGTTCGGAAAATCGCCGCGCCGCTTCCTGCAACACCAGCTGCTCGTCGCTCAGCCCAAACTCCATCCCTGGCTCCTACCCGGCTTTTTCGCCAGTCCAAGTCTAGCGGGGACGGTGTTGCCTTCTTGCCTTTTCCACGCAGACCCGCCTTCTCAGACGAAGGCCCTGAACAAGCAAGAAGGCAACACCGTCCCCATCTGCCCCCTTACGCGGAGCGCCTGGGGGGAGATGATGGGAAGAACCAGGGCCCGGCGCGAGGCACACCAGGCCCTTGGTCGCGGGCGCGCCGGAGCAGAGAGCGTCGGAAAAGAAAAATGGAGCCCGCAGGGCTCAGACGTAACCCAGCGCCTTCGACAGCTGCTCCGCCGCCACGACGACCTGCGGCGCGACTTCCGAGCGCAGCCGCGCCTCATCGAGCCGACACTGCGGCCCGGACACCGAGAGCGCCGCCACGACGCGACCACCCGCCGCGTGCACCGGCGCCGCTACACAGACCAGCCCGTCGTCGCACTCCGACAGATCGAAGGCCAGTCCCCGCCCACCGACCGCCCGCAGGTGATCGAAAAGCTTGTGACGGTCGACGATCGTGTTCTCGGTGCGGGCCTCGAGCGCACCATCGCCGATGAAGCGACCGTAGGCTTGGCGAAGCTCCTCCGGGGCGCAGCCCACCAGCACCTTGCCGAGCGCGGTGCAGTGAGCCGGCAGGCGCCGGCCTTCGCGCAGACCCGACATCACCGCGCGCTCGGTCTGATGCCCGCGCATGTACACGACTTCGAAATCCCGCAGCACACCCAGGTGGCAAGTCTCCCCCGTGCCGGCAGCGAGGGCTTCCAGCACCGGCTCCGCGCTGCACAACAGCGAGCGGCTGCGCGTGAACGAAGAGCCCAGCTCGAGCACGCGGACACCGAGGTGATAACGCTCGGTGTCCGCGCTCTGCTCGATGTATCCCTCCTGCTCCAACGTGGCCAGCAGGCGGAATACGTTGTTCTTGTGAAGCTCAAGACGGCGTGAGAGCTCGGTCACCCCGAGCTCTTCCTCGTCGCGAAACGCCTCCAGAAGTCGCATCGCGTTGATCACTGTCTGGATCGCATACTCGCCCTTCGGCTTCCTCATCTGCCCGGTCTCCTCCCCCTCACGAGCATCGGCTCCCGGCGGGCACGGACGGCGGGGGAGACCGTTCGGTCCGAGGACATAGTCGGGGGCGCGATCAGATTCGATGGGTCGAAGGTGTTCCTGGTACTGAACTCGAGAGACAACATTTGCAACAACCCTGGAACTCGGCTCGCTTCCTGAGTCCGAGATACCCGTCGGGGCCGAAAGAACAATCCTTCTCGGGGACGCGGCCTGTATCGCAACCGGAGGAGACGATGTCAACAAAAACTCCTGCAATACTTCGCGCGATCGAGACAGCCTCTGCGAAGCCGGATCACCCAGTTGAGCCAGCATCGCGTCGGCGCAAACGTTTTTCGTCTGTTCCCCGACGGGAACGAGTGAAAAAAAATGCTGACTAATTGCGTTCGGCGTCGCCGCGCGACGAACAGGCGGCAGCCGCGCGCGCAAGAGCGCGCCGTTCAAACGCTCTCGGACGCCTCGTCCTCATCGCCCTCGATCGCGATCAGTTCGAGGATCAGCAAGCCCACACCGACGACGATGAAACTGTCGGCCAGATTGAAGTCGGGCCAAGAATAACCTTGCCACAACTTGAAGTGCAGAAAGTCCACGACTTCGCCGAGCCGCACGCGGTCGCACAGGTTGCCCAGCGCTCCCCCGAGGATCAAGCCCAGAGACGACGCAGCCCATCGATCCCCCGGGGCCAGCTTGCGAAAGAAGGAGATGATGACCGCTACCGCGATCAGCGTGATGCCGACGAAGAACACCAGGCGCATGGACTCGGGCAGATTGGACAGAATGCCGAACGCCGCACCGCGATTGTGCACACGAGTGAGGTAGAAAAACCCCTCGATCACGGCGATCTCATCGCCAAAGATGAGCCTCGTCTCGATCAGATACTTCGTGATCTGGTCGAGCACGAGGCCGACCGCGGCAACACCGGAAAGGACGCGAAGCTTCGCTGTCATGCGGCAGAGCACGCTATCGCAAGCGCCGCGTGGGCGCCGCGGCGGACGCGGCTAGAGCAGCTCATCGGCATCGAGGCGCCCGTCGTCCCAGACGGCCGGCGACAACTCGGCGGCACGCCGCAAGTGCTCGCCCCCCGGGCGCCCGCTCGCAACCAGGGCGGCGCCGCGCAGACCCTCGACGTGAGGCTCGACCCCGGGGATGAAGGCACCCTCATTGCGCAGCAGAGTCTCGGCCTGTTGGAGATACTGGAGCGCGCGCCGCGGGTCGCCCACTGCGACTTCGTGTCGGGCCAACACCAGATAGGCCCAGGGGTTGGTGGGATCCAATGCAATCGCTCGCTCGTACTGGCTGCGCGCGGGTCCGTCGCGCCGAGCGATGTCGGCACGCAGACCTTCGGCGCACAGCCGCAAGGAAGCGCGCCTGACAGGATCGCCCTGCGGCTCGACCTGAGAGAGCCGCAGGGACTCGACCGGAGCCTCGCGCGCGGGCCCGCTGAGACACCCCCAGGCGAGCGCGATCGAAAGCATCAACACGGCCGGCGCTCTCACATCTGTCTCCGCAACCAATCGAAGAAGCGACGCCTCACCGCGGGGGAGTCGTCTCCCTGAACATCGGACACCGCCCCTGTCGGGCAGGTGATCCGTGGCACCGTGCCTTTCAAGAAGAACTCCGGGCGCCGCTCGGGGCAACCCGTCAATGCCAGCCAACCGGTCGCGGGCTGAATGTCGGCCACCGTTACCTCCGGGGGACGCCGAAATTTGCCGCGAATTTCCCCGCCGGTCAGCTCCTGCACGAAACGCCGCCAGATCGGCAGCGCGCCCACGCTGCTGGGAATGCCGATGCTGCGAGGCTCGTCGAAACCGATCCACACGGCTGCCACCAGCTCGGGCGTATACCCCACCAGCCACAGGTCGTGCTCGCCATCGGTGGTCCCCGTCTTGGCCGCAACCGGGCCGCGCAGCCCGTTGCTGCGCAGCCCCGCGGCGGTACCACGCTCGGCCACGCCCCGAAGCATCGACGTCGCGAGGAACGCGGTACCGGCGTCGAGCACTCGCTCGAAGCGCAGACGGCGCCGCTCGAGGGTCTTGCCGCCCTTGCCCACGAGATCCTCGATGGCCTGCACTTCCGGCAGCACGCCGCCGTTGGCGAGCGTGGCGTACGCCCGCACCATCTCCATCGGGGAGACCTCGGCGGTGCCCAACGCGAGGCTCGGCACCTCCGGCAGGGGACTCGTCACACCAAAACGCCGCGCCAGCTCGATGACGCGGCGGATGCCCACGTCCTGACCCAGGCGCGCCGTCGCCACGTTGAAGGAGCGCTCGAGCGCCTCGCGCACCGGCACGCTGCCGTGGAACTCGCGATCGAAATTGCGCGGTCGCCAAGGCCCCGAGGGTGTCTTCACTTCGAGCGGGGAATCGTCGACGAAGCTCGCCAGGGTCAGCTTGGGCCCGACGCCACGCGGCTCGAGCGCCGCGATGTAGACGAACGGCTTGAAGACGCTGCCCGTCTGGCGGCGCGCCTGGGTGCAACGATCAAACTGTGAGTCGCCGTAGTCGCGCCCACCCACCAGGGCCAGGATCTCTCCAGTCTGGGGTCGCATCGCCACGAGGCAGCCCTGCAACGCGCGCTCCGGTTCCTGGGTTGCGAGCCCGCTGTAGCGCTTCTCGAGATCTTCCAGGCCTTCGCGCAGAGCGCGCGCGGCGAGCCGCTGCGCGCGACCATCGAGAGTGGTGTAGATGCGCAGGCCCTCGGAAGCCAGAACGTCCTCGCTGTAGACGCTCGAGAGCTGACGGCGCAGCAGATCGAGAAAATAGCGCGCGTCACCCACGTCCGGCGTCACGGCAGCCAGGCGCAGCGTCTCCGCCTTGGCCCCACGCCACGCTGCGTCGTCGATGCGTCCCTGGCGGCGCATCAGATCGAGTACCAGATCCCGGCGCTTCACGGCGCTCTCCGCTTCACGATAGGGAGAGAGCCCGTTGGGGCTACGGATGATCGCCGCGATCAAGGCGGCCTCGGCCACTGAGAGCCTGCGCGCACTCTTGCCGTAGAAGACCCGCGACGCCTCGCCGATACCGTGGATCGCGGTGGCGCCGCGCTGGCCCAGATAGATCTCGTTGAGATAGGCCTGCAGGATCTCGTGCTTGTCGTAACGGAACTCGACGAGCAGGGCCATCACGGCTTCCTGGGCCTTGCGCCTGAAGGTGCGCTCCGGCGTCAGGAAGAAATTCTTGACGAGCTGCTGCGTCAGAGTGCTTCCCCCCTGCTTCACGGCACCGGCGCGCAGGTTGGCGATCAGGGCACCCGCGATGCGCCGCGGGTCCAGCCCGGCGTGGCTCTCGAAGCGCCGGTCCTCGACGGCAAGCACCGCATCGATCACGTGGGGCGGCAACTCGTCGAGCACGACGAGATCGCGCTGCTCCCGGTTCGGGCCGTAGTACGCCCCGATCTGCTCGGGCTCGAGGGGCAGCGCCCAGATCTCCCGCCCCGCGGGCAGCTCCCGGATCTCTTCGATGCTGCTGCCCGAAAGGCGGACCACCACGTCGCGGGCCGGCTCGGGCCGGCTCGGGTGCGCGAACGCGCGCACGCTGATGCGCACCCGCGATGCGTCCCAGATGTACTGACCGGGCTCGAGCCTTGCGCTCTCCGCAACGCGGCGATAGCCGAGCCGCCGGAGGCCGCCTTCGAGGTCGATCAGCTTCCAGTCGAGCCCGGGATAGATGATCGTCGGCGCGCTGTAGACGCGTGACGGCACCCGGAAGCGCTGCCCTCCGAAGCGTTGCCGTACCACCCCGTCGAGGGAAACCACCCAGCCCGCCGAGAGCCAGCCACCGACGAATGCGGCCCCCGCAATCCCGAGCGCCAACCCCCGAAACCAGCGCGGCCAACGCCCCGTCCGCCGTCTCGGCGCAGGACGTCGCGTTCCCGCCTTGCGTCGCTTCTTGCCCCGAGCCTTCGCCAATCCGTCCCCACCCCCAGTTCAGAAGCTACTGTTTCCGACACCGCCCGTCCCCGACCCACCCAATCCCCCACCCCATTACACCAATCTCATCCCTCACCCCCAACCAACCCCTCGCTCGTCTACACGAGGCAAAGCGACCGGGCCTCGCTCCGTGGGGCACGGGCAGGTGGGTACTCGAGCGGCACCGCCACATCGCCGGGCAAGGGTCTGGCTCCAAGAGTCGAGTGATACGGACTCCGCCACCGAGGTCGGGGAGCGGCCGGCCCTGCGCGGTCACCCCAGCCCGACCGCACGCTACGGGAGCCCTCCAGTGCCCTCGACATCCCGGCGGACCCTCAGGTCGCAGCGAAGCGGGCCTCGTCTCGAGGGAGCGCCCGCAGCCAGCGCGCTGGAGGCGAACTCAGCGCAGGCGAGCCGGCTGACCCCGACCATCGATCGCAGACCCGGTGCTCGTCGCATGGCGAGCGGCGCGAAGCGAGACGAGCCATTCGCCGGAGGCGCGCTGGCGGAGGGTGCGGCTCTTGGGGCGAGGCCCGTAGAGGCACGGCCGCCCGGCCTCGTGTCGAGGCGCAAGAGCAGAGCTGCCTGTCGCGGAGGGCTCAGTCGTCCTGTTTCGCCCGGGCGAGCCGATCTTCGTAGGCGCGCCGGACGATCGCCACATCCTCGAGGAAATGGGGCAGCTCCTCCATGAGCAGCGCCTGAGGCCCATCGCAGAGAGCCTCCTCGGGGTGAGGATGAAAATCCACCAGCACCAGATTCGCGCCGGCGATGATCCCCTGGGCGGTGACGTGGTACACGTCCATCAGCCCGTCGGGCGCCAGTGCGCGGCTGCCGACGGAGTGGGACGGATCGACGCACACCGGCAGCCGCGTCAAGCGCTTCACCACGGGCACATGACTGAAATCGACGAAGTTGCGGTGCGGGTCGCCGAGGTTCGTCTTCATGCCCCGCAGGCAGAAAATGATCCGGCGGTTTCCCCCCGAGGCCACGTACTCGCAGGCATTGATCGACTCCTCGAGGGTGATGCCCATACCGCGCTTGAAGAGCACCGGCAGCTCCGTCTGCTGGCCGACGGCCTTCAGCAGCTCAAAGTTCTGCGCGTTGCGGGTGCCAATCTGCAGCAGCACGCCCGTGGCATTGCCGGACGCCTCGAGCGCCCGCTGGATCTGCTCCACGTGGGCCTCGTGGGTCACTTCCATGGCCACGATGCGAATGCCGTGGTGCCCGGCGCGCTCGAAGACCCAGGGCAGGCACTCCTGCCCGAGGCCCTGGAAGTCATAGGGGCTCGTCCGGGGCTTGTACGCTCCCGCACGCGCGGTCTGGAGCCCGTGGCCGGCCAGCGCTGCAAACATCTGGTCGACGTTCTCCCGATTGTCGACGGCGCACAGCCCGGGGACGACGTGGAGCGTCTCCTGGCTGATGCGCACGCCGTTGTATTCGAAGCCCACGGCATCGACACCGCCGGCGTGACGCCCTATGGCCCGGTACTTCTCCGTCACCCGGACGACCTTCTCGACGCAGGCGTGCTCCTCGAAAGGCTCCGTGGGGATCACCCCGGTGTGCCCCAGCAGGTAGACCTCGGTCACCGAGCGGGTGGCGCCCTGGATGCGATGCAGCTCCGTATGCACGTCCGGGTAGCTCTCCGCCTGCGCGATCAGGCGGCGCACCTCGGGGGAAGAGGCCTCGGTGTCGGCTTTGAGGACGATGATCACGGCCCGTCCAAGCTAGGCCCGGCGCCCCTGACCCGTCAATCCTCCTCTTGCGAAATCCTCTTTTCTTTCCGAGATTTGCACCATGTCCAAAGAGACCGGGAACAAGAAGCTCTGGGGCGGGCGCTTCGAAGGCAGCACCAACCCCACGGTCGAGCGCTTTTCGGCCTCGATCCATTTCGACCGGGCGCTGGCCCGCTACGACCTGCGGGTGTCCCGCGCCCACGCGCGCATGCTCGAGGCCCAGGGGCTCATCGCCACCAGCGACCTCAGCGCTCTACTCGACGGGCTGGACTCGGTCGAGCGCGAGATCGAGGCCGGCACATTCCCCTTCGACGCGACCCTCGAAGACGTGCACATGAATATCGAGGCACGGCTGCGCGACACGATCGGCGAGCCGGCCGGACGTCTGCACACCGGACGCAGCCGCAACGACCAGGTCGCCACGGATCTGGCGCTCTATCTCCGCGACACGGCGCGCGCCGGCGAGCGCGGCCTGCACGAGCTGCGGCAGGTGCTGTTGGCACGGGCCGGCGAGCACCTCGACACGGTGCTGCCGGGCTATACGCACTTGCAGCGAGCGCAGCCCGTGCGCCTGGCGCACCACTGGCACGCCTACGTCGAGATGCTTGGCCGCGATGCCGCACGCTTTCGCGACCTGCGCGCAAGACTCACGCTATCGCCGCTGGGCTCCGGCGCACTCGCAGGCTCGACGCTGCCCCTCGACCGCGAGGCCGCGGCGAGTGCGCTCGGCTTCGAGGGAGCCTCCCGCAACAGCCTCGACGCCGTGGCATCTCGAGATGTGGCGCTCGAGTTCCTGGCGGCGGCGGCAATCGCCATGGTGCACCTGTCGCGCCTCTCCGAAGAACTCGTGCTCTGGTCGACAGCCGAGTTCGGCTTCATCGAGCTGGCCGACGCCTACTCGACGGGTTCGAGCCTGATGCCCCAGAAGAAGAACCCGGACGTTCCAGAGCTGGTGCGCGGCAAGAGCGGGCGCGTGATCGGCAACCTGGTCGCGTTGCTCACCGTCGTGAAGGGATTGCCGCTCACCTACAACCGCGATCTGCAGGAAGACAAGGAGCCCCTCTTCGACACTGCGGCCACGCTGTGCGACTGCCTCGAGGTGACCGCCGGAGCCGTGGCGACCCTGCGCGTCGACGTCGCGAAGATGCGCGTCGGCGCCGAGGATCCGATGCTGTTGGCCACGGATCTGGCAGAAGTGCTGGTACGCGAGGGCGTGCCCTTTCGAGAGGCCCACGAGGCGGTGGGCCAGGTCGTGCGTCACTGCATCGACAAGCGCCTCGACTTGCGCGAGCTCTCCCGCGAGGATCTCGCTGCGTTCCACGCGAGCTTTCCCGGCCCGGCGGCAGAGCTACTCGACCTCGACTCCTCCCTCGAGGCGCGCAGCCTCACCGGCGGCACCGCGCGAGAGACGGTCTCGGCGGCACTCGGCGAAGCGGGAGCGGCCATTGGCAACGCGCTCGCCGCACTCGATGCGGAGGACGCATGAGGCTCGCACTGGCACTGTTGCTGTTGCTCGCGCTCTTGTCCGCGTGTGGACGCGTCGGACCGCCGGTACGCTCTCGGGCCACGCCGCCGGCACCCGCCATCGATGTGCCCGCTCCCGCGGGGGCTGAACCGGACGACGCTGACGAGGAGAAACCATCGTGACCACACCCCCCCCGTTCCAGCGCCATGACGGCTGGCTTCACGCGGAAGGCGTGCCTCTCGCGCGCATTGCCGAGGAGGTGGGGACCCCCGTCTATGTCTATTGCGCCACGGCGCTGGCGGAACGCTACGACGCGCTGGACGCGGCGTTCGCCGGCGTACCGCACCTGATCGCCTACTCGATCAAGAGCAACCCGAACCTGGCCGTGGTGCGCACGCTGCTCAACCGCGGCGCCGGGGTCGACGTGACCTCGAAAGGTGAGCTGTTTCGCGCGCTTCACGCGGGCGGCGCAGCCTCGCGCATGGTCTACTCCGGCGTCGGCAAACGCGACGATGAAATCGAGGCCGCCCTCGAGGCCGGCATCAAGATGTTCAACGTGGAGTCACGCGCCGAGCTTCGCCGCATCGACGCCGTGGCGGCGCGTCTCGGCGTGGTGGCGCCGATCGCGTTTCGGGTGAACCCCGATATCGATCCGCAGACACACCCCTACATCTCGACCGGACTGCGCACCAGCAAGTTCGGCATCCCCTTCGGGGAAGCCGTGGCAGCCTACGCCGAGGCAAAGACACTCGAGCACGTTCGAGCCATCGGCATCGACTGCCACATCGGCTCCCAGCTCACCAACGTGCAGCCCTTCGGTGACGCGCTGGCGCGGGTGGCCGAGCTGGTTCGCGATCTTCGCGACGCCGGCCACGCCATCGAGGTGATCGACGTTGGCGGCGGCCTGGGCGTCGTCTACGAGGACGAAGTGCCGCCGACCATGCAGGAGTACGCAGCCGTGGTGTCCGACGCTGTCGCGGGCCTCGACTGCGAGCTGGTGCTCGAGCCCGGTCGTTCCATCAGCGCCAATGCAGGTGTCTTCCTGACTCGGGTGCTCTACGAAAAACGCAACGAAGACAAGCACTTCATCGTGGTCGACGGCGCCATGACCGACCTGATCCGGCCCGCCTTGTACCAGGTCTACCAGGCGATCGAGCCGGTGGGGCCACCGCGGCAGACACTGCACGTGGTCGATGTCGTCGGCCCGGTCTGCGAATCCGGCGACTTCCTCGCAAAGGAGCGGCAGCTGCCCGCGGTCGAGCGCGGCGAGCTGTTGGCGGTGCGCTCGGCTGGCGCCTACGGCTTTACCATGGCATCGAACTACAACGGGCGCCCCCGCAGCGCGGAGGTGCTGGTGCGCGGTGACCGCTTCGAAGTGGTGAAGCGGCGCGAAACGCTGGAAGATCTGATCCGCGGCGAGACGATCCCGGAAGAGCTGACCCGATGAAGGTGCTCCCCTTCACCAAGATGCACGGTGCGGGCAACGACTTCGTCGTGCTCGACGGCGTGAGCAGCGAGTTGCCGGAGCTCGAGCCGCTGGCGGCACGACTCTGCGACCGACACTTCGGCATCGGCGCCGACCAGCTGCTGGTGGTGCGGCCCTCCGAAAGCGCCGATTTCGGCATGCAGATCTTCAACGCCGACGGCTCCCAGGTGGAGATGTGCGCCAACGGCATCCGCTGCTTCTACAAATTCGTACGCGACCGCGGGCTGACCGGAGCGGACGAAATCGGTGTGGAGACTCTCTCCGGCATCGTGCACCCGCGCTGGGCCGGTCCAGGACGAGTCACCGTCGACATGGGTCGCCCGGTGCTGGCGCCGGCGGAAATCCCAACCACCCTTGGGGAGGACCCGGGGCCGGTGCTCGACGCGCCGCTCGAGGTCGCAGGCCAACGGCTGGCCGTCTCGAGCGTCTCCATGGGCAACCCCCACGCGGTGATCTTCGTCGACGATCCGGCTACGGCGCCGGTGGAAGAGCTCGGACCTCTGCTCGAGCGCCACCCGGCCTTCCCAAATCGCGTCAACGTCGAGTTCGTAACAGCGGTTTCCCGGGAGCGGATCCGCCAACGCACCTTCGAGCGGGGCACTGGCGAGACGCTGGCCTGTGGTAGCGGTGCTTGCGCCGTGGCCGTGGTATCCATGCTGAAGGGCGTGGTCGAGCGGCGCGTTGCGATCGAGCTGCGCGGCGGTGAGCTCGAGATCGCATGGGAGGATTCGGACTCTTCGGTCTTCATGACCGGCCCGGCGGCGGAGGTCTTTACCGGGACGTTCCCACTCGAGGAGGGCTAGCGGTGTTCGAGGGCGTCTACACGGCACTCGTCACGCCATTTCGCGACGGCCAGATCGACGAGGCGGCATTGCGCGCCCACATCGAGCGACAGATCGATGCGGGCATCGACGGCCTGGTGCCCTGCGGCTCGACAGGCGAATCCGCCACATTCTCCCACGCCGAGCACCGACGCGTCGTCGAACTGGTGGTCGAGGCGGTGGCCGGCCGCGTTCCGGTGATGGCCGGCACCGGCTCGAACAACACCCGCGAGGCCATCGAGCTGACACTGCACGCCCGCGACGCGGGCGCAGACGGCGCGCTCCTGATTTCGCCCTACTACAACAAGCCCACCCAGCAGGGCATCGTGGAGCACTACGCCGCGATCGCCGAGGCGACGAGCTTTCCGCTGGTCGTCTACAACATTCCCGGGCGCACGGCTTCGAACATCCTGCCCACCACGCTCGCACAGCTGGCCTGCATCGAGCACGTGGTGGGCGTGAAGGAGGCCAGCGGCGACATCGACCAGATCGCGCACGCGGTGGCGGCCTGCCCGGAAGACTTCGCGGTGCTCTCGGGCGACGATGCGATGACGCTGCCGCTCGTCGCAGTGGGGGGCGCCGGCGTGATCTCCACCACCTCGAATGTGGCCCCGCGGCAGATGCTGGCCTTGACCCGTGCCGCATTGGCCAACGATCTCGTCACGGCGCGCGAGCTGCACCACCAGCTGCTGCCGCTCTTCGACGCACTCTTCTGCGAGACGAATCCGATCCCAGTGAAGGCGGCGCTCGCGCTGCAGGGCCACATCGGCGACGAGATCCGGCTGCCGCTGACGCCCATCACCGATGCCAACCGCGAGCGTCTGCGCGTCGTCCTGAAGGAATTGGAGCTGTGATGAGGGCGTGTGTCGTGGCGGCCTGCGGGCGCATGGGCGAAGCGGTGCGACGCGCTATCGCCGACGAATCGGAGATCGAGCTGGCGGCGGCCACCGAGGCACCGGGGCATCCGCGGCTGGGCAACGAGCTGGCGCCTGGCGTCGTCCTCGGCGACAACCCGAAGGCGGCGCTGGCAGAGTGCGACGTGGCCATCGACTTCTCGGTGCCCGACGCCACCCTGGCCGGGCTGCGGGCGGCTGCCGATGCCGGCGTGGCCTATGTAACCGGCACCACCGGCTTCTCCGATGCGGCCAGCGCGGAGCTGGTGGCCTTCGCAGACCGCACACCGGTGATCCACGCACCTAACTTTTCGACGGCGGTGAACGTGCTCACGTGGCTCACCCGCGAAGCCGCGCGCCTGCTCGGCGACGATTTCGACGCCGAGCTCGTCGAGCTGCATCACTCTGCCAAGCGCGACGCGCCGAGCGGTACTGCGCTGAGTCTGGCCGAGGCCGTGGCAGAGGGCCGCGGTGTCTCTTTGCGGGAACACCTGGTGCTCGAACGCGCCGGCGAGATCGGCCGGCGCCCCGACGGCGCCATCGGCGTGCAGACCCTGCGCGGTGGCGACAACCCCGGCGAGCACGTCGTCAATTTCATCGGAGCCGGCGAGCGCATCGAGCTCGCCCACCGCAGCTTCACCCGCGACCACTTCGCCCGCGGCGCCGTGAGCGCCGCCAAGTGGCTGGTCGGCCGCGAGCCCGGCCTCTACGGCATCGAAGACGTCCTCGGCCTCCCCCCGGCCCCCTGATCCGGAGCGGGGAGCGGAGAGCAAAGGGCCCGGCGGTCTTGCGACTACCGGGCCCACTCACCCCGACTTCGGCAGCTAGAGCGAGCCGGCTCTAGATGTCGAAGTACAGCTCGAACTCGTGCGGGTGGGGCCGCAGCGCCACCTGCGCGACTTCGTTCTCGCGCTTGTACTCGATCCACGTGTGCAAGGCGTCCTCGGTGAAGACGTCGCCACGCAGCAGGAAGTCGTGGTTGATCTCCAGCTCGTCGAGGGCAACGTCGAGACTGCCCGGCATGGTCGGGATGCCCTGCGCCTCCTCGGCCGAGAGGCCGTAGATGTCCTTGTCGAGCGGCTGACCGGGATCGATCTTGTTCTCGATGCCGTCGAGACCCGCCATCAGCATGACCGCGAAGGTCAGGTACGGGTTGCACGACGGATCCGGGTAACGCACCTCGATACGCTTGGCCTTCGGGCTCGGCGAGTACATCGGGATACGACACGCCGCCGAGCGATTGCGGCTCGAGTAGGCCAGGTTGACCGGCGCCTCGAAGCCCGGGACGAGCCGCTTGTAGGAGTTCGTCGTCGGGTTGCTGAAGGCCGCGATCGCACGCGAGTGCTTCAGGATGCCGCCGATGTACCAGAGGCCCAACTGCGAGAAGCCCGCGTAGCCGTCGCCGGCGAAGAGCGGCGTGCCATCCTTCCAGATCGACTGGTGGACGTGCATGCCGGTGCCGTTGTCCTCGAAGAGCGGCTTGGGCATGAAGGTCGCCGCGAGGCCGTGCTTCCGGGCGACGTTCTTCACCACGTACTTATAGGTGAGGAGCTGGTCGGCCATCTTCACCAACGTGTCGAAGCGCATGTCGATCTCGCACTGACCGCCGGTGGCAACCTCGTGGTGATGCGCCTCGATGTCGATGCCGAGCCGCTGCATCTCGAGCGCCATCTCGCTGCGAATGTCCTGCAGCGAGTCCGTCGGCGGCACCGGGAAGTAGCCTTCCTTGTGGCGCGGCTTGTACGCCAGGTTGCCGCCCTCTTCCTCCGCACCCGAGCGCCACTTGCCCTCCTCGGAGTCGAGGAAGTAGTAGCCCTCGTTGGTGCCGGTGTGGAACTGTGCGTTGTTGAAGAGGAAGAACTCCGCCTCGGGACCGAAGAACGCCGTGTCGCCGATGCCGGTGAGCTTCAGGTAGTTCTCGGCCTTTCTCGCGATCCAGCGCGGGTCGCGGGAGTAGGGCTCCTTGGTGATCGGATCGACGATGTCGCAGGTCAACACCAGCGTCGGGTGCTGAAAGAAGGGGTCGATGAACGCGGTGTTGGCGTCCGGGACCATCAGCATGTCGCTCTCATTGATCGCCTGCCAACCGCGGATCGACGAGCCGTCGAAGCCCATGCCGTCTTCGAAGATGTCTTCGCTCAGCTCGCTGATCGGGTACGAGCAGTGTTGCTGCTGGCCCGGCCAGTCGGTGAAGCGAAGATCGACCATCTCCACGTTGTTCTTCTTGGCGAATTCCAGCACTTGCTTGGGGGTCATCTCGGGATCTACCTCGCTTTTTGCGCGCCCCGCTCCGTGGGAGCCGAGGCTTGGGAATGTTCCTGACTCAAACCGCTTCCGCGCCGCGCTCTCCGGTGCGAATGCGGATGATCTCTTCCAGGGGCAGCACGAAGATCTTGCCATCGCCGATGCGCCCGGTGTTGGCCGCCTCGACGATCGCCTGAACCACCTTGTCCACCAGCTCCTCGCTGACGGCCACTTCGATCTTGATCTTGGGCAGGAAGTCCACCACGTACTCCGCGCCGCGGTAGAGCTCCGTGTGGCCCTTCTGCCGACCGAAGCCCTTGACCTCGGTCACCGTCATGCCCTGGATGCCGACGTCGTGGAGGGCCTCCTTCACCTCATCGAGCTTGAAGGGCTTGATGATGGCCTCGATCTTGCGCATGGACTCCTCCGAGCCGGCCCGCTCGAAGAGCCAGGCCGGGCTCTGCTGCTGTAGCAATCTGTGTGCCGCCCGGAAACGCCCAGGGCTCGACTGGCCCCGCCTGTGCAGGGATCTGCACAGACCCGAGGCAACGGCTGCCCGTATCCTAGGCAGGATCGGCAGCGAGCGACAGCAGAAAATGAGGGGGCGCAGCACCTGTCGGTGCTGCGCCCCCTCGAAGTCAGACGACCCGGCCAGAGCCGGATCTCACGCTCTTAGAAGTTGTAAACGGCCTCGACGCCGGCGAGCCACTGCGATCGCCGGGCGTCCGGACCACTGGAGCCCGGGAATCCGGCACTGCCGCCGCACCCGCCGCCGGAAGACTTGATACAACTGACGTGGTCGTAGCGGATCTCGGACTTCACCACGAGGTTGTCCGTCAGCTCGTAATCGACCGTGCCGGTGATGCCCCAGATCTCGTTCTCCGTATTGTTGTCGATGTCCCCGATCGGGAAGCCGGGGGGAAAGAACTGGTTTTCACCCAGCGCCCACAGGGCATGCGTGTCCTCCACCCACTCCGCCCGCAGTGCGAGGCCCAGACGGTCGGTGAAGGCGTAGCGACCGGCTGCCGAAATCCCCCAGCCAGAGGGGTCGCTCCCCCCCTCGTACGGGCCCGTCGCCTCATCGGTCCAGACGTAGGTGTAGTTGATGTAGGACGAGAAGTTCTCCGACGGATTCCAGTTGAGAATCAGGTCGAAGACACCCTGCTCCACAT
>JAFDDG010000054.1 GCA_019310965.1 Deltaproteobacteria bacterium | reverse complement strand
GTATCCGAAGCTCTCCGCATGGACCTCGCCATGCACGAGGCAGGTGTCTCGGTATCGGTGCTCTGCCCGGGCCCGACCAACACGCGCGTCCACGAGATGCGGGGGCGGCCCGAGCGCATCGGCAGCCGCCGATGCGGCCCGGCCCGAGCGCGTGGCGCAGATCCAGCAGCTCGAGGAACTCATGGCCAGTGCGATGTCGGCTCGTAGCGTGGCGGATTGCGTCGTCGACGCAGTGCACGGCGATCGCTTCTTCGTCTTTCCCTCGCCCGAGTACGTCGCGGGGATCGAGGGACGCTACCAGGAGATCCACCAGACGGTGGATGCCTACTCGAAGGAATCGGAGACAATGACATGAGCGAGAACTCCCGCCCCCTCGAAGGCAAGGTTGCCCTGGTCACAGGCGCAAGTAGGGGGATCGGCAAGGGCATCGCGCTCGAACTGGGCGCCGCCGGTGCAACCGTCTACGTCACCGGCCGGACGCGGCTCGATTCAGCAGAGGTGCCGGATTGGGCCGCTTCCATCGAGCAGGCCGGCACCATCGACGCGGCCGCAACAGAGCTCACGGCCCTCGGCGGCGAGGGCATCGCGGCCTACTGCGACCACGCCGACGACGCCCAGGTCGAAGCGGTCTTCCAGCGCATCGAGAAAGAGCAGGGACGCCTCGACATCCTCGTCAACAACGTGTGCTGGAACGACCTCGCCAGCATGCTGGGCAAGCCTTTCTGGGAGCTTCCGCTCTCGGCCTGGGACGAGACCATCACCGTCGGTCTCCGCTCCCACTACGTGGCCAGCCACTTCGCGGCGCCCACCCTGGTAAGGCAGGGGTCGGGCCTGATCGTGAACGTGTCGTCTCACGGGTCCCAGCATGGGGAGTTCATCATCTCGGTTCCCTATCTCGCCGGCAAGGCGGGTATCGACCGCATCACCGATGCCATGCACCACGACCTGCACAAGCACGGCATCTCGGTGGTATCCATCTGGCCCGGGCTCGTTTCAACCGAACGTCTGCTCTCCAACGCGGAGCAGACCGAGGATGGCCGCATCAAGGTCTTCGGCCTCGACATCGGCGCCGCGGAGTCGCCGCGTCTCTCGGGTCGCTGCACCGTCCACCTCGCGGCGGACCCGGAGGTCGCCAGCCGGTCGGGCCGGTGTTTCCGCACCTCGGCACTCGCCCACGACTACGGCTTCACGGATGTCGACGGTACGATCCCCGACGACTCCCACGTGGCCTCGACCGTCGATGGAGATGCCCCGGAATACTGGAAGACGGTATTGGGCACGGACTGATCGGCCCCCCCGAACAGGTGGGGACCCTCGATCAGCGTGGCGCGCCCTGAGCGCGCCCCTGCACTTCTTCCAGGGCAGCCACGATCCGCTCCGTGACCGCCGGATCCTCACTTTCGAAGGGTGCAAGCTCCGCCGATCCGATCTGCAGCCGGAGCTGGTAGGTGGGCCTCTTCTGTCTCCACCAGGCGCCGGCCGCCACCACGAGCACAGCTCCCAGCAGCGCGGTGATTGCACCGGCGCTGGTGGCACCCGCGAGGAGGCAGAGAAGGCCCGCCATGATCATGAGGGTGGGGCCCGCTGCCGGGGCCGGCTCGCGAGCCGATGCCGCGGAGAGGATGTCGCCGAGCTCGAAGTCCTCGCCGTCGATGCGGAGGTGGGAGGTCGTCAGCGTCACCTCGGGCTTCTCGACGAGGAGCCGGACACTCGTCTCGGTGCCGTCACTTGGGGATTTACATTGCAACTCGCAGACACCCTCCCTCTATAATGCTCGTCCGCGACCAACCGACCTGGAGTTATCGACAATGAAAGCAGCGAAGCTCGAAGAAGGCACCCTGGAGATCCAGGACCTGCCCATCCCGGTACCCGGAGACGAAGAGGCCCTGATTCGCATCAGCGCCGCCGGAGTTTGTCACTCCGATCTCCACATCGTTCGCGGCGACTGGCAGGGCGTGCCCCGCACCGGAGTGGTCGGTCACGAGGCCATCGGCATCGTCCAAGCTCTCGGGCCGGGAGCGGAAGGCTACGCGGAAGTGGGTGACCGCGTGATCCTGGGGCTCGGCGGAAGCGGCGGCGGTTATTGGTGTGGTGCCTGTGAGTACTGCCTCCGGGGCGAGCCCCGCCATTGCGCCCAGACCAAGGGGATCATGGGCACGTTCGCGGAGTATTTCTGTGTGTGGGCGAAGTCGCTGGTGAAGCTCCCCGACAGTGTCGGTGATCAGGAGGCGCCACTTGCTTGCGGGGGTCTCACGGCGTACGGCGCTGTCAAGAAGCTCTCCACGCACCACATTCAGCCCGGCCGCTCGGTGGCGATCATCGGCGCGGCGGGTGGCCTCGGCCACTACGCCGTCCAGATCGCAAACGCGTTCGGCTACAAGGTCGTCGGCGTCGATATCGGCGCGGAGCGGCTGCAGTTCGTCACGTCGTTGGGCGCGCACATGGCCGTCGACGCGGACGACGCCGTCGACACCGTGCAACGCGAGATCGGCGGTGTAGACGCCAGCATCGTGTTCTCGGCCCGGATGGCCGGATTCGACCTCGGCTTGAAGCTGCTCCGCCGCGGCGGCCTCTTCGTGGCCGTCGGCCTTCCCGCGACCAGTGAGGGCAACCTGGAGCTGAACCCGTTCGAGTTCTTCCTGAGGGACCCGACGCTCATCTACTCGGCGGTCGGCAATGTCCAGGACATGCGTGAGGTCGTCGACATGGCTGCAGCCGGACAGGTGAAGAGCCACATCGGCCGCGTCGGTGCGCTCTCGGAGCTCGGGGCGATCTTCGACGAGCTCGAAGCGGGCAAGTACGTGGGCCGCGCCGTCATCACGGACCTCGGCAGTTAGTCGACCAACACCCGGGGGCGGTCACGCGCCGCGGCGCTGAGCGCGACCCTCAGCCGGCGTGCGGGTCGACCCCTTCGAGAAACTCGAGCACGTCTGCGTTCAGCTGATCATCGGACTTCGTGCGGCCGCCGTTGAAGAATCCGTGGCCCTCGCCTGCGTACTCCTTGTGCACGACCTTGCCTGAACCCGAGGCGAGACGTTCGGCGAAGAGCCGCGACGAGCGGCAGAGCTGATCTTCCGTTCCCGCGCAGAGAAAGCTCGGCGGCGCGGCCTCGAACTCGAGATCCATGGGCGTGATCGCCAGCTCCGGCCCGACCGCAGGCTCGAAGGCGGCACGGCCCGCATAGCTCTCGAGCATGATCTCGGCGCCCGGGAAGCCGTCCTCGAGCCAGCTGAGCCGATCGAGCACGCCGTAGAGCGACACGACGCTGTGACACGCAAGCGGCATCGCCGAGCTGCGCTGTGGATCGATCGAACGAACGAGCGCCGGATTGGCGGCGAGCAGCCCGAGCATCATGGCGAGATTGCCGCCCGCCGAATCCCCCATCACGTGGAAGCCCGTCGTCTCCGAATGATTGGTGCGAATCCAGTCGAGCGCCCCAAGCAACGAACGCAGGATCCCGGGATGGGGATGCTCTGGGGCCAGCGGGTACTCCACGTTGAAGATCGGGTAACCCGCGTTTGCGAAGAAGGACAGGTACCGCGTGTAGGACTCCTTGCGTCCGGCAATCCAGCCACCGCCATGGATGTAGACGATGGGCGCGCGGCTCGGCGCAGCGGCGCGCGGCTCGATGATCTCGAGGCGTTCTGCCGGATCCGTGCCATACTTTTGCTCCCGCACGGCTCCAGGGGGCTTCGGCGGCCGGCGCAGGAGCTGGGTGGCTCCAAAGAAGGCCAAAACCAACAAGCGGGTTCCTCTGACGGAGAGATTCGCTCTGCGCGGCGGGACGACCTCTGCCATGACGTTTTCCTCTCGTGTCCTTCATCCGAATCTTCGCGCGGGTTGCCCCGTCCGGCCACACCGCGTTGACACCCACAGCGTGAGCCGGACGGAGGACCTGTCGGGGTGGTAGGCCGCGTGGCAGCCGACGCGGGGGAGCTGCTCTACCTCTCGCAAGCCGACGTCGAGGCGGTTGCCCCCGAACCGGCCGAGCTGGTCGACCTCGTCGAGGGCGCCTTGGCGGCAGTGGGGCGCGGCGAGGTCGCGATGCCGCCGGGGCCGGCGCTCGAGCCTCGACCGGGCGCCTTCCTGCACCCCATGATCGCTCACGCCGCGGGCGCGGATCAGATCGGTCTCAAGTGGCTGGCGGGCTACGCGGACAACAAGAGCCAGGGCCTGCCCTTCCTGACGGCGCTGATCGTGCTGAACGACGCGGCGACCGGACTGCCGATCGCGATCATGGACGGCGACTGGATCACCGCCCATCGCACGGCAGCGGCATCGGCGGTCGCGGTCCGGAGGTTGGTCGGATCGGGCGCGGAGTCGCTCTCGATCTTTGGCTGTGGCGTCCAGGCGCGCAGCCACGCGCGTGTGCTACCCGTCGCGATGCCGGAGTTGCGGCGCCTCCTCGTCCATCACCCGTCGATCGATCGGGCGCGTGAGTTCGCGGCGACGATCGAGGACGACCTTCCGGGAGTCGAGGTCCGCGCTGCAAAGAACCTCGAAGAGGCGGTGCGGTGCGGGCGCGTCCTCCTCTCGGCGGGCCCCCCACAGCCGAGTCCCAAGCCGGTCGTCCGGGCCGAGTGGTTGGCCCCGGATGTGTTGTTCGTCGCGCTCGACTTCGAAGCGTACGTGAGTCCTGAAGTCGTCGCGGCGATGGAGCACGTCGTGACTGACGATGCAGCGAAGCTCGGCCATTTTCGCGAGCAGGGATTCTTTGCTTCGGGCCTGCCCGACGTGTCGTCGCTCGGGGAGATCGTCGCCGAGGCCGGGCGCCCACTGGCAGACCGCCAAGGTCGAACCCTCTTCCTCAGCCTCGGAGTCGCCGCGGAGGATGTCAGCGTCGCCAGCAGCGTCCTCGAGCGGGCGCGGGCAGCGGGGCGGGGAGTCGCGCTTCCGCGCTGAGCCGTTCACATGGCGCGTCGCGCGTCGAATAGCATTCGTGCGCGACGACGGATTGGCTGCACGGTCTGGGTGCCTTCGGGTGGAGGACGCATAGGGCCCCTGCACGGCCGGCGATCGCCGAAGACGCGACGGCCAGGCGTCGTACCTAGCGTGATCGAGAGCTGCGGAACATCTCGCGGAGGTCTTCCACGACGGCCTTGGGCTCCTCGGCCGGAGCAAAATGTCCCCCTTCTGGGTGAACGCGGAAGAAAGTCTGGTTGTAATAATCCGCGGTCCAATCCAGCGGTCCCGGCGGCTTGTCCGGCTCGAAGAGCGTGATGCCCGTCGGCGCTTCGACGACAGGCATTCGCTCGTGGTCGGGCTTCCAGGGGTGGGCGCTCGCCTCCTGGTAGTAGCGAGCCGACGTGACGAAGCTGTCGGTCAGCCAGTAGATCATCATCGTCGTGAGGAGCTGGTCTTTCGAGAAACGCCGCTCGACGTCTCCCCGGCAATCTCCCCAGCTCCGTCTTCGCTCCAGGAGCCAGGCACACAGCCCGACCGGTGAGTCGTGCAGGGCGAAGGCGAGGGTCTGGGGGTCGAGATGTTGGACCGCGACGTGGCTGGCGAATTTCCGCTCCCACGCGAGCATCGCTGCACGCTCGTCCGAGCCCGGCGACATCGCCTCGAGGGCGCCCCCGATCGCCCAGGGTCGCTCGCCCGAGAAGATGTCGAGGGGCGCAGCGCCGGTGATGTGGATGCCGTGAACGGAGTCCGCGTAACGATGGCCGAGCTGGAGCGTCACGAGCGCGCCCCAATCCCCGCCGTGGGCACAGAAGCGCGCATGGCCCAGGACCTCGCGCATCAGCACGTTCCAGAGATCTGCCGTGCGCCACCAGTTGACGCCGGTTCTCTCGAGCGGGGTGGAGAATCCGAAGCCGGGCAGCGACGGCACGACGACCTCGAAGGCATCCGAAGGATCGCCGCCGTGGGCCCCAGGATCCGTGAGGGGGCCGATCACCTGCTCGAAATCCCAGAAGGTCCAGGGCCAGCCGTGGGTCAGGATCAGGGGGAGCGGATTCGGGCCCTTGCCTTTCGCGTGGATGAAATGGATCGGGATCCCCTCGATCGGAACGCGAAAGTGGTCGTAGGCGTTGATGGCGCGCTCCTGGGCGCGCCAGTCGTAGCCATCGATCCAATAGTCGACGAGCTCGCGGAGATAGGCGCCGTTCACGCCATAGCGCCAGTCGTCGTTCTCGAAATCCCTCGCCCAATGCGTGGATTCGAGTCGGTGTTGAAGATCGTCGAGCCGGCTCTGGGGAATCTCTACGCGAAATGATTCGGCCTTCATCGGAAGCTCGGTCCCGATCGTTTGGGAAGAGGATTTCTTCACGGCGTGTCGTGTCCCCGAGGCTCTGGCGTGCTCGATCGACGGCTCGGCCTCATGCGACGAATCGATGTCGATCTCCGGATTGGTACAGTGTATAAGTCAGAATCTTGCCGCGATACGGTCAAGCAGCTGGAGCGCGGCGCAGTGGCCGATGGAGACCCCCGGAACGATCCAGCCGATCCGTGCGAGGATGAACCCGGCAAGGACCCCGGAGCCGCAGAAAAAGGGAGCGGTCGATGGATTTCGATCCCCATGCCCTGAGCGCTCGAGAAGACCCCTACCCGCTCCTTCGCGAGCTTCGCCAGAAGCATCCTATCTTCTACAGCGAGACACGCGACATGTGGGTCGTCTCACCGTACGCCGGCGTGCGGGCGGTGTTGCGGGACGCGGAGACCTTCGCCTCGGGCCGGGGCACCGTGCCCACCGGCTTCACGTCACAGAAACCCATGCTGATCACCCAGGATCCGCCCTATCACGACCATCTCCGCCGCGCCGTGCGCAGCACCTTCGCTCCCCGACGCGTGCAGACCCTGGAGGCTTTCATTCGTGGCGTGACCCGCGAATTGTTGGACGCGATCGATCCCAAGGAGGAGAGCGATCTCGTCTCGGTCTTCAGCGACCCTCTCCCGGTCGCCGTCGTCACCGACCTGCTGGGCATCGGATTCGAGGACCGAGACGAATTCAAGCGCCATGCCGACGTCATCATCCATGCGGCCGCCAATACGAGCGAAGGGGTCGACGAGGCACAGCAGTGGATCTACGACTACGTCGAAGGGGTCCTGCCGGAACGGGAGAAGAACCCCGGCGAGGATCTGGTGAGCTCCCTCCTGCATCCGGCGGACGAGGAGACGAAGCTCACGCCCGACGAGCTCCTGGGCTTCTGCTCACTCGTGCTGATCGCGGCGACCGAAACCACGACCAACGGGTTGTGCAACGCGGTCTATCTGCTCCACGCCCATCCGGAGCTGCGCCGTCAGCTCGTCGCTGACCCCTCCCGCATGCCGGGCGCAGTCGAAGAATTCCTACGCCTGGAATCCCCGGTGCACGGCCTCTCGAGGGTGACCACCCGAGACGTCGAGTTCATGGGCGAAAAGATCGAGGAAGGCTCTCGCATTCACATGCTCTTCGCAGCAGCCAATCGGGACGAGGAAATCTTCTCCGAGCCGGACACGATCCGCCCGGAGCGCAGCCCGAATCCCCACCTCGCCTTCGGTCTTGGGGTCCATTTCTGTCTCGGGTCCAGCCTCGCCCGCCTGGAGCTGCGGATCGCCCTGCAGGAGCTGCTGGCACGTTTTCCGAACTACGATCTGGTGCGCGAGCGATGGGAGCGCCTCGAATCCGATGCCGCGCGCGGTTTTGCGCGTCTCCCGATCCGGCCCGATCCCCGCTGAAATAGTCGAGCGACACAGCAGGGACAACTGGGGTCTCGTGGTAACCCCACACGCGAGACCGCGAGCGTCTGCGAAGGCCGGCTCGTCGATGTCTTCCCCCTTTGATGTCGATTCCCTTACACTCTCTCCAGCCCACCACTCCCGCTACCCCCCGACGAGGATCGAAGATGGAAGTCGACTACGACGTTCTGGCCCCGGTGCATGAGGTTCCCGCGCGAGACCGCGCCCTGGCCACCCTGCGCCGAGACTCGCCCATCAATTGGGACCCCGAGAACGAGTGGTGGCTCCTGACTCGCCACGCCGATATCCGCCACGTCTCTCGCAACTCCGAGATCTTCTCTTCCGAGCCCAAAGGTCCATGGCATGTCACCGAGCTCCATTTCTCGATGCAGGCCATGGATGGCAAACGCCACCTCCGACATCGAAAAATCGTGAACCGCGGCTTCACTCCGCGAATGGTGTCGAAGCTCCGGGATCGTGCCATCCGTTATGCGGACGAGGCGATCGACGCGCTCGAGGGGCGCCGGAGTGGCGACTTCGTGACGGATCTCTCCGTGCCCGTTCCGATGCGAATCATCGCCGACATGCTCGGCGTTGCGGATGGTGACCTGCTCCGCTTCCGGGAGTGGAGCGATGCGATGATCACGATGAGTGGGGCACAGGATGACCCCGAGCTGCTCGCGAAGACGGGGCCGCTCGTCGCGGAACTCAACGACTACATCGGGGAGAAAGTTCGCGAACGCCGCGAGCAACCTCAGGACGATATGCTGAGCCGGATCATCGAGGCCGCCGACGAGGGCGTGCTCGAGGACACGCCCGATTCCGCCGACTTCGAACATCTGCTGAACGCGGACGAAATCAAGGACATAGCCCTCTTCCTGCTGCTCGCGGGCAACGAGACCACGCGCAACGGCATCGCCCACGGCATGTTCGCGCTCTTCCAGCATCCCGAAGAGCGCGCTCGACTCGTGGCAGACCCCTCACTGTGGGACACCGCGCCAGACGAGATCCTGCGATGGGCCTCGCCGGTTCGTGCCATGCGTCGCGTGGCGACCAGAGACGCGACGCTCGCCCATCAGAAGATCCGGAAAGGCGAGTCAGTCGTCATGGTCTACGCCTCAGCCAACCGCGACGAGGCGGTCTTCGAGGATGCGCATTCATTCCGCGTCGACCGCTCGCCCAATGAACACCTGGCGATGGGCTTCGGACCGCATTACTGCCTCGGCTCGAACCTGGCGAAGATGGAGATGCGCGTGACGCTCGAACGCATTCTCACGCGACTCCCGAACCTTCGAATTGCGGACGGCGGCAAGCCGGTCTTCACGCCGAGCCCCCTGATCGATGGGATCGAGTCTCTGCCCGTCGAGTGGTGATGGCTGCGGAGCGACGGCCTGGATCGCCGCCGACTCCTGAAGTCCCCTCGGCGACCGAAACGAGGATCAGGCCAGGTAGGCTGCAGAGCTCGCCGTGGCAACCACGTTTTCCTGAAGCTGTACGAGGTCCTGGATGTCGGCGTTTACCACGTCGAGGCCATGGGCGAGCACATAGGCGTAGCTGCGCTGAAATGGAGACAGCGGTGCCGCCAAGAGATTCTCACCATAATACTCATCAAATGCGTCGAGCTTCTTCCACCAACCCAGTAGGGGAACGCCCGAGAGGTGGCGAGCGGCCTTCATGCCGACGAGCGCGATGCCAGAAGCCTTCGCCTTCTCGAGCACAGGCTGTAGCTCCGACATCGGCTTCGAACCTTCGAGGACCGCCCTGCTCTCCCAGTCGTACCAACCGGCCGGGGTGATTGCGATCATCGCCAGGTCGTACCAACCGGTCTCGACCGCAGCGGCGAGCACCTTCTCGGCGTTGCGGTGCGTGCTGATGCCGAGGTGACTGACCTTGCCCGCCTGCTTGGCGGCCTGGAAGGCCCGATAGATCTCCTCGCTCTCGATCAACGAGGGGTTGTGGGAAGCCATCAGGTAGTAGGCGTCTACGTGGCCGACTCCCAGCTCAGAGAGGCTCTCATCGAGCCGCTGACGCCACAACTTCGCGGCGTCTCTGGCCTGTTGGACCGTAACGATGTCATCGGGCTCCGCCTCGAGATCGGCTGGAGCCTTTGAGATCAGGAAGACTTCCTCGCGCACCTTCTTCAGGAAGCCGGCGAGGTTCTGCTCCGCGTACCGGTAGTAGCCGCTGTAGCCCACGTCGAAGACGTTGATCCCGGCTTCGTAGGCGGTATTCAGCAAGGCATCTTTCTGGCGGAACATGAGACTGGCCCCGCACCCCATGACGAGCCGACTCGCATCGAAGCCGGTGCGACCGAGCTTGCGGTAGGTCATGGCGGGCCAGGCCGACGGGCCTGCAGCTGCGTCTCGCGCGGCGTCGATCGCGGCGCGCACGTCGCCCGAATTCAAGAAGGTTCGCCCTCCCACCGTCGCCATTCCGAGATATTGAATAAACCTTCGACGGCTGATGGACTTCGCGTCTCGCTCTCGTTCCATTGGGTTCTCCAGAAGCGCGGCACCGTGTTGGCAGAGGATACCCGAGCAGGTGATGAGAGAGGCCCACTCTACGCCCCGGCCATCGGCCCCTCACCCTGGCTGGAAAAGGCCACGGACTGCCTTATGCTCGGGCGCATGGAAGAGCTACGAGATCGAACGGCCGTCGTCACCGGCGCGGCGAGTGGAATCGGATTGGCGCTCTCTCAGCGTTTCGCCGCCGAGGGCATGCGGGTGGTCCTGGCCGACATCGAAGCTGAGCCGCTCGAGAGCGCCAGACGCGCCTTGGCGGACTCCGGTGCAGAGGCGATTGCGGTGCAGACCGACGTAACGCAGCCCGATCAACTCAGCGCCCTCGCGCAGGCAAGCGTCGATGCCTTTGGCGCGGTCCATGTCCTGTGCAACAACGCAGGCGTATTTACAGCGGGTGCGTCGTGGCAGGTGCCGCGGTCGGACTATGAATGGGTATTCAATGTGAACATCTGGGGTGTGATTCACGGCATTCAGGCGTTCGTCCCGATCATGCTGGAGCAGGACGAGCCCGCGCACGTGGTCAACACGGCATCGATGGCTGGCGTGACACGCGCACCCATGGCCTCTGCCTACTACATGAGCAAACACGCTGTTCTCAGCCTGAGCGAGACCCTCTACCTCGAGCTGGAGAACGGGCCCGTCGGCGTCTCCGTGCTGTGTCCCGAGGTGATCAACACGCGCATCGGGAGCGCGGATCGCAATCGACCCCCGCACCTCAAGCGCGGCGAGCTCGACGATCCATCGACCTTCGAGCTCGTCGAATCAGCGCTAAAGCAGGCGACCGCTCAGGGACTCGACCCTTCAGTCATGGCCGAGCGCGTCGTCGAGGCGATCCACGACAATCAGCTCTACATCCTCTCCGAAGCGGGCGGCGCGTGGCGCGCGGCTTGCGACGCGCGCCTCGAAGACCTGCGCCTCGCCCGCAATCCGAGCGGGCCAGCCCTGGCATTGGGCAACTGAGTCGAGAGCGCCTCCTGGAGAAATGAGCCAGGGCGCTAGAATCGGGACATGATCCGAAGCGTCGCTGCTTTCGCCTTCGCTGTCCTCAGCGCTCTCTTCGCCGTCTCTGCACCGAGGGCAGAGCCGCTCGAGGCTGGCGCGAAAGCTCCCAACTTCACGCTCCAGGGCTCCGATGGCAGCACCTATTCGCTCTCGCAGTTCGTCGGCCAGCGCGGCGTCGTGCTCGCATGGTTCCCCATGGCATTCACCCCCGGCTGAACCCGCGAGCTGCTGGCGCTGCGGGACAGCGCCAAAGCCCTGGCGGCGTTCGACGCGGCCGTGTTCATGGTGAGCCTCGACGAGCCCGAGCGGAATCGCGAGTTTGCTGAGAGTCTGGGGGCCCAGCTCGTGCTGCTCTCCGACCCGACGGGGTTGAACGCAGCCGCCTACGGCGTGGCGGCACCCGGCGGCAAATACGCCAAACGCTGGACCTACTACATCGATCGCGAGGGCGTGATCCGCGCCGTGGACCGCGACGTGAATGTCGAGACCGCCGGCCAGGACATCGCGCGCACGCTCGAGGAGCTGGGCTTCCCGCACCGCGAGCCCTAGAGGCTTGCGCGCCAGGGAGCCGGCAAGGCAGACGGGAGCTGGGCGGCATCATCGGTCGAGTGGCGAGCGGACTGCAAAGGTCGCGGGCACCTGCATTGGGTCGAATACTTGCAGGCCCTCGTGTTCGGCAACCAGCTCGTTCCAGACACGCCGGGGGTCGCTGGCAAAGATCGCGTCGGCGCTGGCGTTCGTGACATGCCAGTCGCCGCGACGAATCTCCCCTTCGAGCTGCCCAGGACTCCAACCGGCATAGCCAGCAAAGGCCCGGAAATGGCTCGTCGGCGGATCCTTCGCAATGATCTGCAGGAGGCTTTCGCCGCTTCCCGTCACGTGGACGCCATCGATGATCTGTTGCGATTCGGGTGGCGCCTCGGCCGCACGCAGCAAGAAGAGCATCGTCCGTGGATCGACCGGGCCGCCCACATATATCTTGTCAGCCTGCTTGCGCGTGCTCACATAGCGGGGCAAGAGCGACGCCAGCGGAATTCGTGTCGGCCGATTGACGATGATCCCCCACGCGCCGCCTCGGCGATGCCCCGGCGGCTCCGTCGATCCCGGTGGCGCCTCGGCCGGGCCGGCGTTCTCGGGTCGATAGTCGAGCAAGAGCACAACCGTCTTTGCAAAGAAAGGGCCCGTCAGCCCTCGCGTCGCAACCAGAAAACGGCCGGACTTCAAGTCGCTGACTCCGCTGCGCGGTGCGACCAGTCCCTGCGATGGGGGCCTGGCCGCATACCACGGCATCGAATCGGATCGGGCAATTGACGCGGCCGGCGAAGCAACGCCGATCGTTCGCTCCAACGCAATCGCCCCTGCTGAGGAGGCTGTCGTTGGCGAGGCCTCGATCACCATCGCCGCGACAACGCATACGGACAGCCAGAACCCGGCTCGGCCGCTCCACGATCGAGCCGGCATCGCGAACTCAGCAGAGCGCGGTATGCCGTTCGCTCTCCGGTTCATCAGGCGTCCTCCCTTTGCCACCATTTCATCACCGCTCGGTCATCAAGCGCACTCGCCTACAGCTCGTGCCCCGCCCTATGTGCGGAACGGCGTCGACCCGCTCGACAGACAGATTGACCGCGCGACCGCCAATCACTCGATTATCCCAGCACCTTGCTCGGCCCACAAATCACGGCCGTCGGGGACTCGAACCCTGGACCCGCGGGTCGAGGGCGTGACGCCACGGACGAATACGTGTTCCAAGTCAGTTAGTTGTGCGGTTTGGCGGCGCTCGATGGCCGATTCTGGCCGGAATCGACCTCGAAATCGAGAGGCCGCCGAGGCGCCGGCGCCCCGTTTTTCGTAGAACGAACTCGGGAAGGCCCGAGGGCATCCGAAGCGCCCCCGTGGGTGGGAGGCAACAGCGAATCGTGGCGTCGCGCCTCCCAATCCGCTCGAACTGAGGTAGAGCGCAGCAACGGGCGTGCTGGGGAGTCAGGGCTCGCTCGACTGCTGGCTCGGATCTTGCTGAACTTCGGTATGGGGAGAGCCATGCCGAACACCGAAAACCTGGTTTCACTGCAGGCCGACGAAACCCTCTGGGAGCGGGTGTTCACCGTGGCGCCGCTGGTGCTGGTGGGCACGCGCGAGCCGGACGGCCGCGCGGATCTGGCACCGAAACACCTCGCCTTTCCGATGTGGGGGCCGTGGTACGGGTTCGTATGCTCGCCCACGCACGCTACCTACCGCAACGCGGTGTCGGGGGGTGCTTTCACGGTGAGCTTTCCGAAGCCGGGTCACGTGGTGTTGACCAGCCTCGCCGCTTCACCGCGTTACGAGGACGGGGAGAAGCACGCCCTCGAGGCGCTCGAGACCCTTCCGGCGCGCGAGGTGGACGGGGTGCTCGTGGCGGACTGCAGCTTCCACCTGGAGTGCCGCCTGGACCGCACCGTGGATGGCTTCGGCGCCAACAGCCTCGTGATCGGCCGCGTGGTGGCAGCCCATGCCGATCCCGATGCACTCCGGACCCTGGACCGCGAGGACGACGAGCTGATCCACACGCATCCCCTGCTCGCCTATCTCTACCCGAAGAGGTTCGCGAGCATCGATCAGAGCCTCGCCTTTCCCTTTCCAGCCGGCTTCAAACGGTGAGCTCCATGTCGGACTCCGAATTGCATCGCGTCGTACCGGACACACCCGTCGCGCCCGAACTGGCCGAGCGCGTGCTGGCCTGGAGTCGCGAGCAGCTGGAGGCCATGCTGACACTGCTCGACCAACTGGTGCGGATCGAGTCGCCGTCGCACGACGCCGACGCCCAGATTCCGCTTCTCGAACGCGTGGCGCGGGAACTCTCGGAGCTCGGCTACCGCACGCGCCACCTGCCCGGCCGCAACTCGGGCGGCAGCCTCTTCGCACGGCCGGCGAAGCGGGAGCGCGGTCGTCCGACCCAGCTCCTGCTGGGCCACGGCGACACGGTCTGGCCGCTGCACACGTTGGAGGAGATGCCTGCCCAGGTGCGCGAGGGCCGCATGACCGGCCCGGGTGTCTACGACATGAAGGCCGGCCTCACACTGCTGATCTTCGCGCTGCGAGCATTGCGCGAGCTCGAGCTCGAACCGCCCTGCACTCCGCTCGTGTTGATCAATACCGACGAGGAGATCGGGAGCCGCGAGTCGACGCCGAACATCCGTCGCCTGGCTCGCGTCGTGGACCGTGCATTCGTGCTCGAGCCCTCCCTCGGCGTGGAGGGGCGCCTCAAGACCGCGCGCAAGGGCGTCGGCCGCTTCACCATCACGGTGCAGGGAAGAGCGGCCCACGCCGGCCTCGATCCCGAGGGCGGTGTGAGCGCGATCCTCGAGCTCTCGCACGTGATCCAGACGCTCTTCGCGTTGAACGACGTGGAGCGCGGCATCACGGTGAACGTGGGCACCATCGACGGCGGGCTGGCGGCCAATGTGGTGGCACCCGAGAGCCGGGCGGTGGTGGACGTGCGCGTGCGCACCGTTGATGACGCGCAGCGCATCGAGCGCGCCATCTTCGCCCTAGAGCCCTCCACACCCGGCGCGACCCTGAATATCGAGGGGCAGATCGGCCGCCCTCCCATGGAACCGACGGCCGGCAACCGCGCCCTGTGGGAGACAGCGCGGCGCGTCGGCGTGGCCCTCGGTCTCGAGCTTGAAGAGGCCACTGCGGGCGGCGGCTCCGACGGCAACACTACGAGTCTCTTCGTCCCCACCCTCGACGGGCTGGGCGCCGTGGGTGACGGCGCACACGCGCCCCACGAATTCGTGTTTACCGAGAAGCTCGTCGAGCGCGGCGCACTCCTGGCGACGCTTCTGCTGGTCCCCCCCCTCGCCGCGGGAGGGCGCACTGCATGAGCCGCGTGCTGCTCACCTCCCTCACCCGCATCATCGGGCTGCAGCCGGACGGTCAGGGTGAGACCCTCTCTCTCGACGGTCGTTACGCTGTGGTGCCGGTGGATCGCAAGCAGTGGCAGACGGGGGACTACGTGGTCGGCCGCGTGATCGAGGGCTCACCGCTGCGGCTCCCGATGGAGCTGCCCTCGGGTCGGATGGGGAGGTGGGCGAGGGCGACCTCGTGCTCGGCGCCCTCGGGCACCGCGCGGCCACCCTGGAGGTGGTGGGAAGCTGGGAGAATGTGGGGGAGGACGGCGTGATGGAGGCGCTCACCGGCGCCGGCCTGATGGGTCTCTCGACGTCGCGTTCGGATCTCATTCCGGACCTCGTGCGCCTCGTCTACCGGGGGCACTTCCGGATCGACAGCAACGTGGTCCGCATGGACGACTTCGTTCCCGAGCCCCTCGACCGCGAGTTCCGCACACCGGTGGTGCTCATCATCGGGAGCTCGATGTCGGCGGGCAAGACCACCACCGGGCGCGCGATCGTGCGCGCCCTGCGTCGCCAGGGGCGGCGAGTCGTGGCCGCCAAGCTGACCGGAGCGGCTCGCTTCCGCGACCTCCTCACCCTGGGCGACGCCGGGGCCGAGTGGATCTTCGACTTCGTGGATGCGGGCCTGCCCTCGTCGGTCTGCCCTCCGGAGGAATATCGCGAGCGGATCACCGGACTGCTCGCGCGCATGGCCGCGGTACCCGCGGACACGGCGGTGATCGAGGCGGGCGCCTCACCGCTCGAGCCCTACAACGGCGCCGAAGCCGTCCGGATTCTCGATCCGAACATCCGCTGTACGGTGCTCTGCGCCTCGGATCCCTACGCCGTCGTGGGCATCATCCACGCCTTCGGCCGGCGTCCGGACCTGGTGGCGGGCGTGGCGGCCACCACCGAAGCCGGCATCGCCCTGGTGGAGAAGCTCTCGGGCGTGCAGGCGATCGACGCCCGCAATCCGCGCTCCGCGGAAGCGCTGGAGCAGGTGCTCGCGCGCACGCTCGACGAGAAGAGTCCACGCCGCACGGAGACCCGCTGAAGGTGCTCGGGGGCTCCGTCTCCCAGGGTGTTTCCCGGATCGTTGCAGCCGTTCCCACCGGATCGATCCGTGTGCGTGATCCGCGAGCAACGCACCCTCCGTAGCGGCGTCGCAACGGCGCAGCGAGGTCAGCCCCGCGCGTCGATCAAGGCGAGGCTCAGCGCCGGCCAGTAGGTGATCACCAGCACCATGGCCAGCAGGATCAGGAAGAAGGGAACCGTGGCGCGGTAGACGTCGATCACGGGGCGTTCGAAGCGGTAGCTGGCGATGAAGAGGTTCATGCCGACGGGCGGGGTGATGTAGCCGAGCTGCATATTGGCCAGGAAGACGATGCCCAGGTGCACGGGGTGGATCCCGTAGCTCACGGCCACGGGGAGGATGATGGGCACGATAATCACGATGGCCGAGAAGATGTCGAGCATCATGCCCAGCGCGAGCAGGAAGAGGTTCAGCAGGATCAGGAAGCCGAGGCGGCTGTCGATCCGGGAGCGGATCAGCTCGAAGAGACGGGTCGGAACCTCGGTGTCGATCAGGTAGTTGGTCGAGGCGAGCGAAACGCCCAGGATGATCAGGATGGCGCCCACCAGCACGCTGGACTCGCGCATCACGGCGGGCAGGCGGGCGAGCGGGATCTCGCGGAGGATTCCCACCTCGACCACCAGCACGTAGAGGGCCGTCACGGCGGCCGCCTCCGAGAGCGCGAACGCGCCGCTGTAGATCCCGCCCAACACCACGATGGGCAGCGGGATCTCCCAGATCGACTCGCGCAGCGCCGCGCGCGCCGCGCGCCACGAGAAGCGGGTCTGGCTCTCGCGGCTGCTGCGGCGCTGCCACACACTCCATGCGGAGAGCGCCACCACCATCAGCAGGCCGGGCAGGAGGCCCGCGGCGAAGACGTCGTCGATGCGCACCGACTGCTCGAGGTTCATCTGCTGCGCCACCACGCCGTACAGGATCAGGGGCAGCGCCGGCGCGAAGAGCAGCCCCAGGCTCCCCGACGTGGTGACGAGCCCCAGGCTGAAGCGCTCGGAATACCCGGCGCGCAGCAGCGCCGGGTAGAGCAGCGCGCCGACCGCCACGATGGTGACGCCGGACGCGCCGGTGAAGGCGGTGAAGAGCGCGCAGGTGGCGAGCGACACGATGGCGAGGCCGCCGCGCAGCCAGCCGAGCAGGGCCTGGGTGAGCCGCACCAGGCGGTCCGGCGCTTTCGTCTCGCCCAGCACGTAGCCCGCGAAGGTGAAGAGCGGAATCGCCACCAGCGCGGGCATCTCGGCAACCCGGTAGATCTCGATGGCCACCACCGAGAGGTCGATGCCCTCGCTCTGGAAGCCGAGCAGCGCGCTCGCGGCGATCACCGCAAAGAGCGGCGCGCCAAGCAGCGCGAGCATCAGCAGCACGGCGCTCGTCGCGATCACGGCGCTCCGGTCTCCTGGCCGCTCGCATCGCCGTCTTCCCCGCCGTGAACGAGGGCGAGCAGATCCAGCGCGGCGTGACCCAAGTAGCGCAGCGCGATGGCCAGAAAGGCGACGGGAATCACCGACTCGATTGCCCAAGCGGGGATCCCCGAGAAGGCCACGCCCGCGAACTCGCGCTCGGACGCCACGAAGCGCGCCCCGTGGTAGGCGACGACCGCGGCCACGCCGGCCGTGAAGAGGCTCGTGACCATGCCGACGGCCGCGCGCGGGCGCCCCGAGAACAGGCGCGAGAGCACGTCGATGCTGATCTGTCGGCCCTCGCGGCTGGCGGTCACCGCCCCGAACAGACCCAGCCACAGCACCAGCACCCGCAGCAGCGGGTCCGCCCAGGCGATACCCCAGCCCAGCGGACCCCGCAGGAGGATCTGCAGGCTCGCCAACACGATCATGGCGCCCAGCAGCAGCGCCAGCACCGCCTCTTCGAGCCGGTGCAGTACGCCGCGCGCGGGCTGCGCCGTGCGCGGGAGCGGGCTAGTCGCCACGCTCGGCTCGGGCCCCGCGGCGGTACGCTTCGACCATGCGCTGCAGCTGGTCGATCGACGCGTCGGAGTAGATCTGCTTCTCGCGCAGCACGGCGAGCGCCTCGCGCGTGATGCCGTGCCAGCGCTCCACCTCCTCGGGCGTGGTGGCGCTCACGAACTCGATGCCGTGCTCCCGCAACGCCCGCCGGGCGCTGCGCTCGCCTTCGCGACTGTCGGCGTCCAGCCGCTGCGCCGCCTCCGCCACCGCCTGCCGGAGCACCTGCTGATCGGCGGGCTGCAGCTTCGAGAACACCTTCTCGTCGATCACGAAGGCGCCCATCAGGTAGGTGAGGGGGACGTCGGTCAGGTACTTCACCTTCGTGTGCCACTGCAGAGCGATGGCTCCCATGGCGGGAGCTCCCACCGTGTCGATGAGACCGGTCTGAAGCGCCGTGTAGACGTCTGCCAGCGAGAGCTGCACGGGCACGACGCCGGCGATCTCGAGGGCGGTCGTGCTCATCACGTCGCCCTCCTGCACCCACACCTTCGCGCCGGCCAGGTCGCCCACCTGGCGCATCGGCCGCTGCGACATCAGAAAGGCGAAGCCGCCGTCGGTGAGGGCGAGCGCGACGAAGCCCTCCCGCTCGAGCCCCGCGATCAGCTGCGCGTCCATGCGCGCGCGCACGTGATCCACCTCCGCGTAGCTGCGAAACACGAGCGGCAGGCCGTAGAGCTCGATGTCCGGGTAGACCTGGGCCAGGGCGCCGCTGGTGAAGGCGCCGCCCTGAAGCTGGCCGGCGCGAACCTTGCGCAGCACCGTCTTGTCGTTGCCCATGACCCCGCCGGGATAGAACTTGAGGCGCACTCTCCCCTGCGTCCCCTGCTCGATCCGCTTGCCCACGAGGCGCATCTCCTGCATCCAAGCGCTGCCTTCCGGAGCGATGGTGGCGATCTTGAGCGTGCGCGCCGGCGCCGACGCCGGGAGCACCAGGAGCCCGATCGGAACGAAGAGCAGTGGGAGCAAGCGGCACAGCATCATGCGGGGCTCCGGGGCCTAGAAGTACTCGTCCGCGCCGGCGAGCAGGTGACGCGCCTGCTCCTGGGCCAGCGTGTTGCTGAGCGTCAGCCCGGGGACCTCGGGATCCGCCGCGACGACCTCCTCCAGCAAGCGGTCATGGAGCGACCGGTCGAAGACGAGTCGCGCGTAGTGCCGGGCGTAGAGCACCTTCGCCATCAGATTCCTGCCCCCCGAGAGCTCCAACGCACGCTCGAAGCTCTGCCGCGCCTGCTCCGGCTTGCCCCCCAGCATGGCCGGCCGCTGCGTAAATAGCACGCCCAGATAGAGGTGGGCACCGCCGTCCGCGTGGGCGTCGTCGAGCTCCAACACGCGTTGCATCAGCGCCTCGAGCTTGGGGATCTCGGCGATCGCCCCCCAGTCTTCGGAGTGGACCTGCACCCAGCCCGCCCACGCAGCGCCGAAGCCGTACAGAACGGGCACGTCCGCGACCCGGGTCCGGCTCAGGGAGGCCACGAATTCATCGAAGGGGCGCTCCACGGCCTCGCACACGCTCCGTCGCTCCGTGCACAGCGCGCGCCGTCCATAGCCGAGGGCGCGATTCCAGAGCCTGCGCTGGCGCGCCTCATCGTCCACGAAGGCCGCAGCATAGGCGCCGTATAGGCGCGCACCCGCCAGGAGCAGATTCGTGTCGTCCGGGGCGCCGTCGATCAGCCCGTCCAGGGCCAGCAGGTACGCCGGCGCGCCATCGCGCACGATGCCCGGGTCGTTCTGGTCCTGGATAGCGGCGGTGAGATCCCCGGCGAAGCGACTCGCGGCCGGCCGCGCCAGCACCGCGCAGCCAGCCGCTGCCAGCGGCAGAACGAGCAATCCGAGGGCAATGAAACGCACAAGAAGAGATCCTACCGAACGCGGCCGCACTGGCCTCATCATCGCCCCCCATGCAGCCGACAAAATCAGTCGCTCGTCACAGGCGCACCGTCTGACCCGCCCCCCCGGTATAGTCCGCCTGCATGGCCGCTCTTCCTGCGACCCGCTCGGGGACGCCGGCACCGTTCCCCTGGTGGGCAGCCGGTTTGTTCGCTTGTGGGTTCGCCCTGCTCGCCTGGGCGCCCCACGATCGCAGCGACTGGCTCCTCGAAAACCTGATCTCGATTCCGGGCGCCCTCTTCTTGGTGCTCGGCCGAAGGTTGCACCGACTCTCCTATGGAACGGTGCTGCTGTTGTTTCTGTTTCTCGCCCTGCACGAGGTCGGCAGCCACTACACCTACTCCCAGGTGCCCTATCAATCCTGGTGGAGCGCTCTCGACGGCGATCGCAACCACTACGACCGACTCGTACACTTCAGCTTCGGGCTCCTGGTCGCGCCAACGCCGTGGCAGATGCTCCGACGCGTGATCCGCGGACGAGCCTGGCTGCGCGCAAGCCTGAGTGTCGCCGTGGTGGTCGCGTGCTCCACCTCCTACGAGCTGCTCGAGTGGGGCGCGGCGCGCACCGTGGACCCGGAGCTGGGCATCGCCTTCGTCGGCGCCCAGGGCGACATCTGGGACGCCCAGAAGGACACTGCCCTGGCGCTGCTGGGCTCGTGGATCTCGATCGGAGTGCTGTGGGCCCGCGAGCACGCCACCTCGGGGCCTGCGTACTCCGACGACGGTCACTCGGCCTGACACCGCGAGTATGGCAGCGGAGTCCAGTTTTCTACCTCCACCAAACCCGGGGCACGGCAGACACTCCGCGCAAGTCGTCACGGTTATCCCAGCACCTTGCTCGGCCCACAAATCACGGCCGTCGGGGACTCGAACCCTGGACCCGCGGGTCGGGGGCGCGACGCCGCGGACCCTCGGGTCAAGAGAACGACCCGAGAGTTGGGGCTTCTCACCGGCGAACCCTCACCGTGGGAGCGGTTCGGAACCTCACCTCAGTAGAACTGCGACGCCCATTTCCGGTACTCGGCAATCGGGCCGTCGCCGTCACAGAGAACGGGATCCGCCGGGTAGCACTTGTTTTCCCAGATGTCGAAATCCTGGGTCGCGACGACGGCGTGTTCGGCGATGTAGCCGCGAAGAGCCTCGCGGGCGGCCTCTTCGTCGAGGCCATTCCTGGCGCCGATCACCCCCATCCGGAGGTGGACGGTCTCGCCGTCGATCGGCGTGAGACCGACGGCGACGACGGTGCGGACGTTGCCGCGTTGGCGCAGGAAGCTGTAGCCGAGGCCCCAGTTCTCTCCCTCCATGAGCAGGGTGTCCTGGGTGTCCTCCAGGGTGCTGACCTCCTTGGTGGCCCCGATGCTCCAGAAGTAGGTGTGTTCGCGGAAGTCGCAGTTGAGGTGGTTGGGCATCCGCATGAGGTGGACGGTGGCGAAGTGGGGCCAGTCGATGCCGTTCTCCGCCATGTCCTGGGGATGGCTCTTGATCTTCCAGTCGTAGTGAACCCAGGGGCGGATGTACTCGTCGTCGTGCCACTCGGCAATGTCGGGAACTTCGAAGGCGGGCGGCTCTCCTCGGGCGTGGTACCAGACGAAGATCATGCCATTCCGTTCGACGCAGGGATAGGCCTTCACTGCGGCGCGGGCGGGGATGCGGCTCGCGTAGGGGATGTCGACACACGTTCCTGTCGCGTCAAATCGCCAGCCGTGGAAGGGACAGCTCAGCGTGTCGCCCTCCACGCGACCGCCGAAGGCGAGGTGTGCTCCCAGGTGGGGGCAGTAGGCGTCGAGCACGCTCACCTCACCGTTCTCTCCGCGGAAGGCCACCAGCTTCCGCCCGAGGTATTCGAGGGGAACGACTTCGCCGCGGGGTATCTCTTCAGAGTAGGCCAGCACGTACCAGCTGTTGGGAATTCCGAAAGGAAAGCGACTCATCTCGGGAGCCTCCTCTAACGCCCGGGGCGATCCAGCATGCCGTCAACCGAGTAACAATTGCAACCGAGCGTGCCACGCGCGGTGCACTGGAGCCGTCGACATCCGCGCCAGAATCACCTTGATGTCGCCCATGTCGCGATCCCTGGCGAGACGCTCGACGCCACGCGTGAGCGCCGGGCCCAGGTCCGGAGCATCGGGGTTGAAGACCGTCTCGCGCACGACGTCGAGGTCACCATCTTCAAGCGGAATCCCATTGGCCCGTGCATAGACGACGATGGCCAGGCGCACCGATTCATTCTCGGGCTTGATCAGCTCCTGGATGGTCTCAGCCGTGGTACGAAGCGACGCAAAGCCGTAGAGCGCGCGAAACGTATGGCCAAGAATGACTGGCGGGTCGTCGAGCTTCCCATCACGCAGGTCGGCAAGGATGGCAGGAACATCGAACACACCCCTTCCGACATCCTTGACGATCGCCACCACCACGCGACCCGTGCGCCACGCCCCATGCATGTCGCTCCGAAGCGCAACCGGAAGCCCACGCACCAGGAACATGACCGCGGCGGTGGCCTCGCCCACATCGCGGAAGAACTCGCCGGTGGCGAGCAGCTCTGCTGCTTTCCGCGCCTGCTCGGGCGTCACAGGCACACCGGCCCTCGAAGCGAGCTCCTCGACTGCCTGCTCGAGGATGTCGTCGCGCAGGCCGCGATCGTCGTCCTCCCCAACCTGCGGCTCGCCACGCTGCAGGGTGTTGGTCAAGATGCTGCGGATGCGATCCGTGGAGACATCTGGCTTCGACATCCTGCCTGCGACGCTCGCCGCGACTTCGTCTAGCTCGGCGTCCGCATCGGGTGCACCAGCCGTCTCGGACGCACCGAGAAGAGCGACGAGGCCTGGGAAGTTGAGAGCGCCGACGAGGTGGGTGAGTTCATCGGCGTCAGTCGACCCCCCTGATTCGGTTAGCCTGGCTTCCAGTTCATCGAGACCTCGGCCCAGCAGGCGTCGGAACTGGCTCATGCTTGCCTCCTAAGGGAAGAGAAGACCAAACGACCGCCACGGCTCGAGGCGTTTCCCGAGCAAGAGGCGTGATATTCGTGATCTTCTCACAATTCCGCCTGGCTCCCGCTCCCACCCTGCAATCACGGGAAACGCGAACGCATCGAAATGCACCGAGATATGGCCTGGGGTGGCGTCGAGAGGCAAATCCGATGCGCTCCACTCGCTCTGCCGCTCGGCTGCTCTGCAGGCTTTGTTGCTTGGTCGTGGTCGCCGGCTCGACAACGGCTCCCGCCTCCGCGGGGCCCATCACGTTCGACAACTTCGGCCCGGGTGATACGTATGGCAACGGTGGCCGGTGGCTCGGCAGCAGCGGTGCGCGTGGCGCGCAACGGGTGGTGCTGACTCCAGAGCCGGGAACCGCAGGCCTGTTCGCGCTCGGGCTGGCAGTGGTTTCGGTACAATGCCGCAACGGAGACGGGTTAATTCCATTTCGGTCTGTGGAGACAGAAGGCGCCCGACGGTCTGGTAAGAGGAGATGAGCATGGCGGGAAGACTCGAAGGCAAGGTGGGGCTGATCACGGGCGCGGCGCGAGGCCAGGGCGCCGCCGAGGCAGAGCTGTTCGCCCGTGAGGGAGCTCGTCTGCTCATTACCGACATCCTCGAAGAGCCCCTCGCCAAGCTAGCCGAGGAGATCTCGAGCGGGGGTCACGAGATCGTGGCGCGGCGGCTCGATGTGCAAGAAGAAGAGCCGTGGAGCGAAGCGGCCTCGTTTGCGGAGAAGCGCTTCGGCCGCATCGACTTTCTGATCAACAACGCCGGAATCGCCGACCCCGCCGGAATCGAAGACACGACGCGGGAGCGCTGGGACCAGATCATCGCCATCAACCAGACCGGCGTGTGGCTGGGCATGCGCGCCGTACTGCCCGCGATGCGACGTGCCGGTGGCGGCTCGATCGTCAACATCTCGTCCATCTTTGGAATCATCGGCAGCGGAACCTCGGCGGCGTACCACGGCACCAAGGGCGCCGTTCGCCTGCTGACCAAGACGGCCGCCGTTGAGTACGCCAGCGAGAGCATCCGTGTCAATTCGATCCACCCGGGCTACATCGATACCCCAATGGCTCGAGAGGCCGTCCCGGAGGACATGAGGGACCAGTTCGCGCCCCTCATCGCCGCGACCGTTCCGCTGGGACGAATGGGTGTCTCGCAGGACATCGCGTACGGAGCTCTCTACCTGGCGTCGGACGAGTCGGCCTACATGACGGGATCGGAGCTCGTGATCGATGGCGGGGTAACGGCGCGCTAGGCGCTGGGGCGACGCAATATCGCAAGCGCGAGCAGCGCCGACGCCAGCAGGGCAGCGCTGCCCGGCTCCGGGACCGGCGTGAAACCCTGGACGACGATCACGCGGTCACCGCCTCCGAAGGTCGAGAACAGAAAGTCGCCCGTCGCGGGGTCGATGAAGGCGCCCTCCGCGCCCGAGAGGTCCGTGATGAAGTCCACGCGGGTCCCGACGATCGGGTCTCCTTCGGCGTCGACCTCGTACGCAGCGACCTTGCCGGCGCTCCACTCGGAGACGAGCATGCTCGGCACGTCGAACAGCGGGGATCCAAGCGGGACGTAGGCGAAGCCCTCGGGCCCACCCGAGAGGGTCGTCTCGAGGACGACGTCCAGGACATCGAATGTGCCCAGCCCGTCGCCGGCAAAGGTCGCCGAGTAGAATTGCCCGCCGCTCCAGGAGCTGAGCTTCATGCCGCCGGCGCCGGCGAAGCCGTTCGGCACGAAATTGATGGCCGCGTGGGATGAGATCACCCCCAGGGCACCCAGATCGATGATCTTGTCCGTCGTGGTGCTTCCCGGCTTCAGCTGGCCAAGCTCGTTCTGGGGCCAGCGCGAGGTGAAGAGCACGCCGTTCGGACCGTAGGTGACGCCGCCGTCGTTGTAGGCGGCGTCGGCGAAGCGCTGTGCGGTGCCCGTGAAACCGGTGATGTGGCCCTCGGCGTCGCGCACGACACCGATCTCGTAGAGCGCGCCGCTGGAGTTGTTGGCGCTACCCCCGATCAGGAGCGTGTTCGGATCACCGGCCTTGAGGGTCAGCCCCCCGTAGCTCGTGGGGACGCCGGGGACGGGGCCGAGATCCGTGGTCGCGTAGGCCTCGTCGAAGGGCACGGCGAGCGTGAGCGCCGGCGCCGATGCCGGCGCGATGAGCAACGAGGCAGCAACGAGGACTGCCAGTGCTCCGCCCGCACGTAGGGCGCCATGTCGATACCGACCCACGGAGGTAGGTGGCCCGCCGCGCCCGGTTGTGGCACGAGGACGCCGCCATCCCCCCTCGGCCCATTTGTCACAATCGGTCCCATTCGCCTACTGACGCGTGCAGGCTTCGTAGTCGATGTTCTCCGCTCCGCTGGCGTTCAAGCCCAGCGACACCCTGGAAGGCGTCGTGTTCGTGATGCGGAGCCAGCACGGCAGACATGGGGCTCCCGAACCGGATCCATCGAGCGTAGTAGGAGCTTGCGTCGTTACAGCCATCGGAGCGCCCGAACGGGATGACGTCACTGTCACCTCCGAACCCTGACGGGGGTCAAGAGCCACTTTGCAGTCCACGTGGTGACAAGAAGCGCGATCTGCGGACGTGCACAGGGCGACCGCCTCTGGTGTACGCGGCGTCGCCGTCGGACGGAAGAGCCACCGCGGGAGCCGGTCGGAGCCAGGCACGCGGACAGCGGCGCTCTTCGACTCGCTGATCGAGTCGGCGAAGCTCTGTGGCGTCGAGCCCCGCGCCTACCTCAGCGAGGCAGCCCGTCGGGCGAACGCAAGCTCGGGCACGGTCACGTTGCCGCGCGATCTCGTGTAGTCGAGACAGAAGGAGCCTTGAGCGATCAGCGATGTTCCCCGAGAGAGCGAGGACTTGTCGTCACTCCCCCCCTTTGCGGGTCATGATGGCCCCGACGACGGACCAACCCATCAAACCGGCGACCACCACAGCGCAGATAGCTATTTCAATGAATCTTCCCAAGTCCTCCAAGCTAACCCCCAATCCTTGACCACATGGATGCGTCTCGAGTCCCTGCAGCTACGTACTGCAGTTCCTCTGCCCGAATTCCTCCCGGTGATCGCTCCTTCCAATGAACATTGGAGCTGCGGTCTTCCACCGTGAGGCCTCGGGCACGTTCTGATTGCTTTCCGGGGTGGAGAATACAGCAGTTGGAAGAGAAGGTGGAGGTCCGGTTGGGGGCGCCCTTGGAGGTGATGAACTCGCCGCTCCCGCGGTCAGACCTTCAGATCGCGGTGGAGAAAAAGCCCGAACTGCTCCTCCGCGCCGTACCGAAGGGCGGTGCTCTTGGACGGAGAGAGGAGCTGACTGGGACCTCACCGCTCGCCTCCGGCAACTACCCGGAATATGGGGATATTTCGGCGGATGAAGCTCCCGCGGCTCTGCTTGCCCGCCCGCCTCGAGGCCCCACGACGTCCTCCCAGCGTGCCAGCGCCGGCGTCGTGGCAATCCTCCGGTGGCCAAGCTTGTCCTCGGGCCTGGCCGGGAACTCCGGCTGCACCGTCTTCAATTCTTCACCGAACCCGATCGTGGGGTTGGAGGGCCGTGGGGGCCCGAACCCCGGATCTTCGAGCTGGGAAATGCGACTGTCTGGGGACTGATCAATGGGGTTGCCCAAGAGTTCGTCGCGATCAGTCCGCAGCTGACGAGGCTCACCGTGTCCAGGAGCGAATGGCTGCACCCCAGCGCGGGCTCGTTTTCTGCGCTCAAACCAGGAGAAACCATGCCCGATTCCGCCCTGATTCAAGCTGCTCTCGATCTGTGCGAGCTCATCGAGTCCGAAGCCGACACGATCGAAGAGCATTGCACGCTCAGCAAACCCGTTGTCGACGCGATCGAGAAGACGGGACTCTTTCGTTTGAGTACGCCCAAGGAGATCGGCGGTCTCGAGGCCGATGTCGATACGGTCTTGGCGGTCTGCGAAGCGATCTCCTTCGCCGATGGCGCGACGGGCTGGACATTCACCCAGAACACGATCACGGGCTCCTATCTCTCGTACATCGATCCCGAATACGCGAAGACCTTCGCAGCGATGCGCACGGGCGCGGGCCATTTTGCGCCCCTCGGCATCGCCCACGAAGAAGACGGAGGATTTCGTGTCTCCGGAAACTGGCAATTCGCCACCGGTTCGGGACATGCCGAGTTCATGGGTGGCGGAGCGATCGTGATGCGCGATGGTGCGCCGGCCCCGGTCGGAGAAGACGGAAAACTACCGTTCATCGGTTTCTTCGTACCCATCGAAAAGGTCAGCATGAAGGGCAACTGGGACACGATGGGCTTGCGTGGAACCGGGAGCTTCGACTACGAGGTACCCGAGCAGTTCGTCGAGACGGGCGCCACCTGGCACATCAACATGGGTTATGCGCCACACCAGAGCGGAGGCGCAGCCTTCGCCCTCGGCCCCCAGGCGTTTGGCAATATTGGCTCGACCTCCTGGGCAATCGGCGTGGCGTCCCGCGCGCTCCACGAAATCGCGGAGATCGCCAAGGCGGGTCGCACACGGGTGGGCTCACTTCCACTCCGGGAACAGACCGATTTTCAGCGTGATTTTGGCTTTCATCAAACGGCAGTCGAGTCGGCACGCATCCAGTTGCGCGAGGTCTCCAACAGAGCTGTCGACTTGATCGAGAGCGGTGCCTCTGATGCAGAATGTTCCGAAGCCATTCGGCAGACGAAGGCGCACGCCAACTACATCGTCAAACAGATCACCAAGTCCGCCATCACCTTCGCCTGGGAAGCCTCGGGCAGCGCGGGCATACGCAACCCGAGCCGACTCCAGCGGATTTTCCGCGACATCTATGTCGGCGCGGGCCATCTGGTCTGGGACGATCGTGGCTATCGCGAGGCCGCGAAGCCAGCACTGGGGCTCGAGCCCGCGCCATTCTAGGAGTCACACCAGGAATGGAACCGACGAGCAGACCCGAAGCATTGGCCTGCCCATGACGAGACACGGAGAAATCAGCCGGAGCTGAGGTTCGCTCCGGTCCGTCCAGGCAAGAAAGACTAAGGAGAGTGGAACGATGTCGAGTGAGAACACCAGCCATCAGAACAAGGCAACCGTCCAAAAGATGTGGACGGCGCTCAGCCAATTCGATTTCGAGACGCTGAAGAGCTGCCTACATCCCGACGTTCACTACGAGGACGTGCCGACGGAGGATTCCGGTGCGATCGGCCCAGAGAACGTCGTTGCGCGGCTATCGGTTGCCTGGGACCACATCAAGCAGCAGATCCAGACAACCCACCGCATCGCCGCTGACGGCGACATCGTCTTCCTCGACAACACCGAGAAGTGGATCTTCAAAAGTGGCGAAACCGTCGAGCATCGCTTCGCGACGATGCACGAACTCAAGGACGGGAAGATCATCAAGTGGAGCGACTTCTGGGACGTGAATAATTTCGTCGGCCAATTTCCCCAGTGGTTCCTGGAAGAGATGGCCAAGAAGCAGGGAGCCGATTTTACCGGTGAGCCGAAATGAACGAAGCAGACTCGATCGAACGGATCATGGACGGGCGCGCATGGGATGACTTCTGTGACGGACTCAAGCACGCACGGGAGGCCCTGTTCCGCGCGAAGTCTCCCACAAACGCCTTCGACCGGGCGGAGGCTATCGCTACCTGTCCAGACTGGCCCGTCTCGCGCTCGAGAAATTTGTGGAGAACTCCGATCCCCTCATCCCGCGCTTCTATGAGCTCAGCCGAGAAGATGCCAAGATCGGCGCCGACAACCCCGACGCCTGCTATCTGAACGCGACCGTAAGCGGCGAACACGACTACCGAGTCTGGGGAACTCGTGGAACGGCCCAGTACGCCGGACTGGGGACCTACTATGGGAACTACGGGAGTTCCGCGCGCTCCGAGCGCAGCGGCCATCTGGACCTGGACGACATCGAACTCGCGCCCGACGGAAGCCTCGAGATCATCCTGAGCTCGACCCCCCAGAAGGGGAACTGGCTACCCATGGAGCCCGACACCGGCATGCTGATCGTGCGGCAGTTCCTGCTGGACAAGAGCTCGGATGAGCCCGCAAGACTCCACATCGAGCGCATCGGCGCGACGGCTCCACCCGCGCCGCTCGACTCGGCAACCCTCGACGAGAACCTCGGGGCGAGTGCGGCTTTCGTGAAGGGCACGGCCGATATCTTCGCAGACTGGGTCGAGGGATATTCCGAGAGACCAAACGAGCTAAACACCATGCCCGACTCGATTCGTGACGGCGCCCATGCCGCACCGACTCAGATCGTCTACCACGGTTACTGGAAGTTGGCACCGGACGAAGCTCTGGTGATCTCTGCAACCCCACCCGAGTGCAGCTACTGGAACTTTCAGCTCGACAATTACTGGATGGAATCCCTCGACTATCGTTATCACCGTGAC
>JAFDDG010000151.1 GCA_019310965.1 Deltaproteobacteria bacterium | reverse complement strand
CTATTCCTTTTCGAAGTCGCTCTTCCCCGGCCTGCGCATCGGGTCGCTGACGACGCGTGGGCGCTCGATCGACGGCCTCGTCGCACTCAAGCACGCGACGGATCTGTCTGACTCGATGCCACTGCAGGCCGCGCTCGCCGAGTTCATCGGGGACGGGGCGTACGAGCGCCATCTCGGCCGGATCCGTCGCATGCTGCGCAAGCGACACGCCGCCGTGGCCGAGGCGCTGACGGAGCACCTGCCGCAGGGCGCGACGTGGACGAGGCCCGAGGGCGGCTACCAGGTGTGGGTCGAGCTGCCCTTCGCGGTCGACACCCGCGACCTGTTGGCCGACGCATCGCGCGAAGGCGTACTCTTCTCGCCGGGCTCGCAGTTCCAGCCGGGCGGTGGCTCATCGCGTTGTCTGCGCCTCACGCTGGCTCAGGCAGACGAGCAGCAGATAGGACACGGGCTCGAGGTGCTCGGGCGGTTGATCCGGTCGCGCCTCGAGAGTCAGACCGAGGCGCACTCACCGGCGGCACAACATCTCTGACGCACGGAGCGAACAGTCTTCGCGAGGCACACACGAATATCCGGCAGAGCGGACCAGGAACCAACAGACTCAGTACGCAAGGAGGGAAGTCATGACGAGCAAGGGCAATGGACCCGGCAGCAACGGTGGCGGTGGAGGTGGAGGGAGCGAGCGCACGGGCGCCGAGACCTTCGAACTCAAGATCGGTCTCGCCGAGATGTTGAAGGGCGGCGTGATCATGGATGTGACCGACGCGGAGCAGGCAAAAATCGCCGAGAGCGCGGGCGCCTGCGCGGTGATGGCGCTCGAGCGGGTGCCGGCCGACATCCGTCGCGACGGCGGCGTGGCGCGCATGAGTGCGGTCGACATGATCGAGCAGATCCAGCGCTCGGTCTCGATCCCGGTGATGGCGAAGGTCCGGATCGGCCACATCGCCGAGGCGCGCGTGCTCGAGGCGATGGGCGTCGATTTCATCGACGAGAGCGAGGTGCTGACGCCGGCGGACGACGAGAACCACATCGCCAAGCACGATTTCCGCTCGCCGTTCGTGTGTGGTGCGCGGAATCTGGGCGAGGCGCTGCGGCGGATCGGCGAAGGCGCTGCGATGATTCGCACCAAGGGCGAGGCGGGCAGCGGCAATATCGTCGAGGCGGTGCGTCATCTGCGCAGTGTGTGCGGCGAGATCCGCGGTCTGCAGGCGCTGCAGTCCGAGGAGTTGATGAGCCGCGCCAGGGATATGGGCGCGCCCTACGATCTCGTACGTTTCGTACACGAGAACGGTCGCTTGCCGGTGCCCAACTTTGCCGCCGGCGGCATCGCCACACCGCCCGACGCCGCACTCTGCCGCCAGCTCGGCGCGGAGGCCATCTTCGTCGGCTCGGGCATCTTCAAGAGCGAGGACCCCGAGAGTCGCGCGCGGGCGATCGTGCGGGCCAATACCCACTGGGACGATCCCGCCGAGGTGATGGCGGCCTGCCGAGGACTGGCGAGCGCGATGGAGGGGATCGAGATGTCGACCCTCGACGAGAGCGAGCGCCTGGCCAACCGCGGCTGGTAGCGGCCGCGGAGAAGGTCGGATGCCGCAAGTGGGGCAGGGCGCGAAGCCCCGGGCCGGTGTGCTCGGAATCCAGGGTGCGTTCCAGAAGCATCTGGAGGCGCTCGAGCGCGCCGGTGCCGAGGCTCGGCTGGTGCTCCACAAGGAGGATCTCGACGGGCTCGACGCGCTGGTGCTGCCGGGCGGCGAGAGCACGACGATGGCGAAGGGGTTGGACCGGCTCGGTCTCTACGAGCCGATCCAGGCCTGGGCCCACGCCGGTGGGCGGATCCTCGGCACCTGTGCGGGTGCCATCCTGCTCGCCCGTTCGTGTCAGAACCACCCGGTGCGCACACTCGGCCTGATCGACCTGCGCGCCGCCCGAAACGCCTATGGGAGCCAGGTGGACTCGTTCACCGCCGTGGCGGACGCCGTGGCGGCCCCGGGCTTCGAGGCGATGCGCTGCATCTTCATCCGGGCGCCCCAGCTGGAGACACCCGGGCCCGCGGTCGAGGTGCTGCTCCGCGTGGACGGCCTGCCGGTGCTCGCCCGCGAGCGCAACGTGCTGGTCTCGACGTTCCATCCCGAGCTCGGCGACGACCTGCGGGTCCACCGGGCGCTGCTCTTCGACTGAAGCCTCTCGGATGGAGGCCTTTTCGTTGAAGCACTTCCGTTGAAGCCCTTCGGGTGAGGCCTTTCCGATCAGGCCTTTCCGATCAGGCCTTTCTGATCAAGCCTTTCCGATGAAGCCCAGGCCGGTAGCGGCCGTCCAGGCTCTGCGGTATCCATCCGGGTCCCATAGGAGCCACCCCGGCTCCGAACCATCAATCAGCATCACTTACCCTCAGTCGCCGCCAAGCCCCGGGACCCGCCCGGCCAGCTGTGAGCGCGGCGACTCGGGCGCCTCGGGCGCCCGTCCAGGAGGAGGAATCGTGCGGGAATACGAGCTTACGGTCATCATCCAGCCAGAGATCTCTGAAGAGGGATCGGCGGCGATCTTCGAGCGGCTCGATGAGAGCATGGCGTCGCAGGGCGCTATCCGGCTGCTCTGCGACGATCTCGGCAAGCGAAAGCTCGCCTACGAGATCAGCCGCTTCCACAAGGGTCATTACTACCTCGTTTCGTTCCTCGACGAGGGCGCAGCGATTCCCGAGCTGGAGCGGCTGCTTCGTCTCGACGAGTCGGTGCTGCGATTCCTGACCGTAAAGGTCAACGACCTGGTGACGGACGTCGAGGGCCGTCGGGCCGAGGCGAAGGACAAGGAGATCGAGCTGCAGCGTCGCGCCGACGAGAAGGCCGCGCGCGAAGCCGAAGAGGCCGCTTCCCGCGCAGAGTCCGAGCGCGTAGCCGCCGAGGAGGCGGCCGCCAAGGCCGCGGCTGACGCCGAAGCGGCGGCAGAGAGTGCAGCTGCCACTGCTGATGGCGATGGCGATGCTGATGGCGACGGCGATGAGGAAGCTGCCACGGACAGCGGCGAAGAGGCTCCCGCCAGCGCCGAGGGCGAGGCTTCCGGCGATTCTTCCGATGAGGCCGCGACCGCGACCGCGACTGCAGATGCCGCCGAGACGAAGAAGGGAGACGAGTCATGAGCGCACCGAGTGGACCCGAGCGGCGCGACGAGCGGCCGAGGCCGCCGCGCGAAGATAATGGTGGCGGTGGCGGCTACGGCGGTCGTGACGGCGGCGGTGGAGGTGGCGGCGGCTACGGCCGTGGCGGTGACCGCGATGGTGATCGACCGCGAGGCAATTGGAGCGTCAAGGCGCGCCTGCGCGCGGCCGCGCGCAAGAAGGCCCGCAAGGCCAAGAAGAAGGGCATGTTCCAGCGGCGCAAGGTATGCCGCTTCTGCGCAGACAAGACCGTCCTGCTCGACTACAAAGACGTGAAGACCCTTCGGCTCTTCATTTCCGAGACAGGCAAGATGACGCCGCGACGCATCTCGGGCACCTGCTCGAAGCACCAGCGCAAGCTCGCGGGCTGCATCAAGCGCGCCCGCCACATCGCTCTGCTGCCCTACGCAGCGAGCCACATGTAGTCGGAGGTCGATTCCCATGGGACAGGTGCAACTGATTCTCGAGGACGACGTACACGGCCTCGGTGCGGCTGGTGACATCGTGAACGTAAAACCCGGTTATGCCCGGAACTTCCTACTGCCCCAGGGCAAGGCGATGCTGGCCACCGAAGGCCGTATCACCGAGCTCGAGCACCGACGTCGTGTGATCAGCGAGAAGCGCGCCAAGGAGCGGGGCGACCTCGACGCGTTGAAGGCGAAGATCGAGAGCACTGAGCTGTCGTTCACCGCCCAGGCGGGCGAGGAAGGCAAGCTCTTCGGTTCGATCACTGCCGCGCAGATCGCAGCGCAGCTCGGGGAGAAGGGCGTCAAGATCGATCGTCGCAAGCTGG
>JAFDDG010000053.1 GCA_019310965.1 Deltaproteobacteria bacterium | reverse complement strand
GTCAGGTAGTAGCCACCCACGTTCCAACGAAACGGGGTCTCCGTGAGCTCCCCGTTGAGGTTCAGCTCGGTGAACCACTGGTGCCCCTCATCTTCGACGAGGCTCTCGAAGACGATGTTCGGTGAGAAGTCGTTGTCCTGGTCGCGGAAGCGCTCGTACTGGTCGTAGCCTGCCACCGCCTTGAGGTTGACGGGCCCGAGCTTGCCGCTGCCGATGATCGACGTGCCCCAGATGTCGAGCGTCGTCTGTCCAACGCGGTTGAAGTCGCCGCGCCACGGATCCGTATCGAGGTCCTCCGCGAGTTTCTTCTGGAGAGCCTCGGTGGTGGGGTTCCTCTGGCACGTGGCGGTCGCTATGCTGCCTGCGGGCATGAGCTTCAGGATGTCTCGATCGAGGTAGCCCTTGTCCGGCTGCGCGCAGCCATAAATGCTCCCGTTGCTTGGGATGGACTGGCCCAGGGTCGACATCTGATCGAGCCGGCTGCCGTGGGCCTTGACCAGCCACTCCATGTCGAGGTCCGGCGGCGTCAGGCGGAAGATCCCCCTGGCCGCCCAGCGGTCCTGGTCGTTGACCTTGCTGGGCAGATCGGGCGGCACGATCGACCACAACTTGTTCCCACCGCTAATGTCGCTGACGTTGAAGCCGATCGTGTTTGGATGGTTGAAAAAGGCGGGGGGGGGATTGTTGTTGGGGTCGTTCGGGTTGGGCGTCTGGGCGTGATTGTTCTTGACCTTTGCTACCAGCACTTCGCCCATGACATTGCGAACGCTAGCCCCCTCCGGCGCGCAGTACTGTTGCAATCTCTTGCTGTCTTGCAAGAAGCCCGGGAGGGCGTTCTTGCCGTCGTTCGGCAGGTCGCCGGGGTCGCTGACGGTAAGGCGGGACTCGAACGAATCTGCGCCGGTACAGTCGTTTGTCACGTAGCCGTCCCGCTGGCGCAGGCGGAAGGCGAAGCGCGCCGACAGGATCTCCTCGACGATCGGCACCTCGATGAAGCCGTCGTAGTCCTGCAGGCCGTACTTCCCGCCCTCGGCACGCAGACCGGCGCTGAGCTCACCGGTGGGCTTGCGCGAGATGAGCTTGAACACGCCGGCCGAGGCGTTGCGGTTGCTGCCCTTGCCCTGTGGCCCGCGCAGGATCTCGACGTTCTCGAGGTCGTAGATCAGGCCGAGCTGCATGGCCGGCGCATTGATCGGGACGTCGTCCTGATAGATGGCGACGGCGCCGGACGCGTTGGCGCTGAAGTCCGAGAGGCCGACACCGCGGATGAAGAAGACCGGCGAGGTGGCGCCGGCGGTGCGGATCTCGACGTTCGGCGTCACGTCGGCCAACGTCGAAATGTCCTGCGCACCGAGCGCTTCGATCTCGGCGGCGTCGAACTGCGTCACCGACTGGGGCACGTCGGTCTCGATCGCCTGGATGCCACGGCCCTTGATGCGGATGACCTCGACGTCGGAAGGCGGCTCGGCGGACGAGGAGCCCGTCCTGGGATCGAAGTCCTCTTCCTCGGCCTCCGCAACCGGCGCGGCGTTCTGGGCGATGACGAACACGTCCGCGTCGACGCCAGCCCGGGCGCCGGGCGAAGCGACCGTAACGGCCGACAACACCAACCCCAAGCAAGCAAAAACCGGCGCCGCGTCGGCGACGGCGCGACAAATCGAGGGAACCATGAAGACTGCCTGTCCTCCGGGACCGATTCCGGGCGATCATCTTCGATGCGGCCGAGCGAGTCAACATATGCCGATGGGGCTATCCATGCCCCGGGGCTCTTGATTCCATGCCCACGTCTGGGCCATGCTGCGAGCGATGCAAGAGCGACGTGAAGCAGCCTACCGCCGGGTCGGGCGGGCGGTCGTGGCGGGATTGCTGCTGTGGGCCGGCGCGGCGCACGCCGAGCCGGGTCCGCCCGACGAGACCGAACGCTGGGTTCCGTCGTTCTCGCTGCGCAGCGGCGTGACCGCCCACGACCTGAGCGGCGCCATGAGCTCGCTCGTCGTGAGCCACTTCGAGGAGGAGCTCACCCCAGGCGGCCCCCCCGTCACGTTGCCCGCCAATCCGCGAATAGTGAAGCCGACGATCACGGTCCAGCGGCCGGCCAGCAGCTCCGTCCTGAGCTTCATCAGCAGCGACCAGCCCGTCTTCCCACCCGCCGAGAGCGACCAACTCGTGATGAACCCGTGGGTCGGGGGATCGATCGAAATCATGACACCGGGGCTCCAGTTCCTGCCGACCCGCCCGCGCTTTTTCGTTCACGGCGATGTCCAGCGCATGTTCGGGACGGAGCGCTCGCTGGCGCGAACGGGCGACCCGAGCGACTCCGCGGCGATCGGCCTGCCGCCGGGCTTCCTGCTCCAGTGGGACCAGGTCGCGGGAGACGACCAGCCCGGTGTTCTGCCGCCGCAGCCGCCTTTGAATCCCGATGGGTCGCCCGCGAATGGGACCCCGCCCCTGTACGCCGGAACCCTGCTCTTCCCCACCGAGACCAGCCGGGCCAGGGCCTCCGAGACGCTGGTCTCGGGGCTGGGGACGAAGATGGTGGTCACCGAGGACGATTGGGCCTGGGGAGGCGGCGCCGGTGTGGCGTTCACCTTCGAGCTCTTCGGCCGGCGCCTACGCGTCAAGCCTTCGATCGAGTATCAGCGCCGCACGCTCACCATCGAGAGCACCGCGAACTCCGCGCTGCCGAGCAACGAGCCGGGCACCAAATTCAGCCGCCCGAATCCGGATCCACCTCCGGCTCGAATTGCGGAGACCATCCCGCCGCAGTTCAACATCGTCCAGCTGGCCTCCGAGGAGGAGTTCGACATCGACGGCCTCGGGCCCGGGCTCGAGATCGAAATGGACACCTGGCAGGTCGGCCCCGTGATGCTCTCGCTCTACCTGTCGGGGCAGGCGTACAAAGTGCTCGGCGACACCGAGCTGGCAATCGGGGGCGACACCAGCACCCCATGCAACTTCACCGACGGCAGCAATCTCGAGGCCCTGTGCCAGCAGACGGGAGACTTCGATTTCTCAGCGTTTAACATCGATTTTTCGCGGCAGCGACAGCCCGACAACACCAATCTGGCCGGACTCGGCGTGAACGATATCTATGGCGATTTCGAGTTCGAGATCGACCCCTGGTATTATCAGGCCGGTGTCGGCCTGCGCTTCCGCGGCGTGCCGGACACCTGGATCCCCCGGACGGTGCGCAACTTCGGCCTGGCGAAGATCTCCACCCCGTCCTGGCTCCCCTGGTGAGCACTCGACGCGCTTTGCGTCGACCGCACCGCTGAAACCGCTGTCTCTGCTGCCGCACGCGGCCCTCGTGGGCGTCGGCGGTGCGCTGCTGGTGATCGCCGGTGCACCGCTCTTCACAGACGACGCCTGGTGGCACCTGGCGCTGGGCCGCGCCTACGCGAGCCAGGGCCCCTGGCTCGCCGCAGATCCACTGCTCTACAGCGCCAGCGGGCCGCCCGCGCCGGCGGCCTGGCTCGCCGACCTGGGGCTGTTCGGCGTGCACCAGCTGGCGGGCTTCGCCGGGCTGCGCACACTGCACGCACTGCTGGTCGCCGCCATCCTGGCGCTCGCGTGGTCGTTGCTGCGGCGCGCCGGCGGCTCGCGCAGCCTGGCGAGTCTGGGAACCGTCGTACTGATCGCGCTGGCCGGCTACCGCCTGTTCCAACTGCGGCCCCACCTGCTCTCGATGCTGGCGGCGTTCGCCTGCTACCGGCTGCTCCAGGAGTCCGGGGCGCCCGCGTCGCGGCGACGCATCGCCGTCGGCGTGGCCGTGTTCGCGCTGTGGGCGAATCTGCACGGCGGCTTCCTGCTGGGCCCGATCCTGCTGGCGGCCGGCCTGTGTGGGATCGGCGTGGGGACGACGCTGCGGAGCGCGGACGCACGGCGGCGCGACCGCCAGACCGCCGGCACGCTGGCCGTTGCGCTGGTGCTCGGCTGCGCCGCAACCCTGCTCAACGCCGACGGCGTAGGACAGCACCTCGCCTATTTTGCGGCCGGCGCGACGACCCCCGAGCTCGGCTCGGTCTCCGACGAGTGGAGTCGCATCGATCTCTTCGCACGGCCCCCGACGAACCTGCCGCCGAGCGAAACCGCGTGGCTCCTCACCTGGCTGCTGGTCGTCGCCACACCGCTCGCGGGGCTGCACACGCTCTGGCGTTGGCGTCGCGGCGAGACCGGCGGCCCCCCACCCGCACTGCTGGGAGTCGCCGGAGCCGCCCTGCTGGCGATGCTGCTGGCGGTGCGCTTTCTATGGCTGGCGCTCTTCCCACTCCTGCTGATCGCCGCCGCCCTGCGCGCGGCGCATCCCGCCCCCGGCCGCACACTGCGGTCGGGCCTGGCCCTGGCCGCCGCCGCGCTGCTGGTCGGCGCCGGCTTCTTCTTCTGCGGAGACTGGCAGATGATCTCAGGCCCCTGGCCCCGCTCCTGGGGCCAGTACCGACAGCCCTACCCGTCCGCCCGGTACAGCGGACATGCCGTCGGCTTCCTCGAGGACGCGGGGCTCTCCGGCAACCTCTTCAACGAATACGTGCAGGGCGGCTACCTCGGCTACCGGCTCGCGCCCCGGCTCAAGGCCAGCATCAACGGCAGCATGAACGTCCCCAACGAGGCGGTACTCGCCTACGCGGCGATTCGCCAGGCGCGCGGCACACGGGAGGACGAGAGCTTCGCGGAGGTGCTCGAGCGCATGCGCATCGACGTCTTCCTGGGCAACCGCCGGCCCCAGCTGGAGCGCACGAACCGCCCATCGATCTCCACCACCGCTCACCCCGAGTCAACTGCCGGCTGGCTGCAGGTCTTCCGCAACCTCGACTCCGCCGTCTACCTGCGCGACGCCCCGCACAACGCGGAGAACCTCGAACGCGTGGCCCGCTGGTACGCAACGCAGGGAGTACCGTACGATCGCGTACGCGGCTTCGAGCCCGCGGCGGCGATCCAGGCGGCCGGCCACTGGGCGCTGCGCCACGGACTGGTACCCGTAGACCTCGATCAGATCCAGGCTGCGCGTTTCGGAGGTCCCCCGAACGCACGGCTCGCCGCGACCGCGCGCCTGGCCGCACTCTACGCGACCCTCGGCGAGTACGAACGAGCGCTGGCACTGGATCGCGAGCTGCTGGCGGAGCGCCCGGGCAACCTCGCCGCGCGGCGGCGGGTGGTCTGGTGCCTGTTGCGCCTGGATCGCCCGGCACAGGCCCACCGGGCCGCTGTGCCGCTGCGCCGAGTCGCGCAAGCCGACGAGCTCTCGCAGCGCATCGCTCAGGCCGCGAAGCGCAGCGCCCACACGCCACGCCGCGACATGCGCGCGCAGACCGCCCTGCTTCTGCCGCTGTTCACAGCCAGCGAGGCCCGCGCGCTGGTGCGCCGCGTGCTATCCGCCCCGCCCCGCCCGCCGCGGCTCGGAGACGATTGAGCCGCGTCACGGCCGCCGCCGTGCGCCACCGCCGGTGGCTCAGCCCCCGGTGGCGGGCGCCTCGGCCTGGCCGCCGCCGGCAGCCGCCTGGGCCGCGAGCTCGCGATCCACGTACTGGATCCAGGTGTCGGCTTCCTTGCGCGAATCGGCGTGGCCCCGGGCGCGCACGAACCAGCTGCGCGCCGTGGCCGGGCTCTTGTTGCTGTAGTGGGCGATCCCCATCAGCAGCAGCGCGTCGCCGGGCTTCTCGAGCTCGCCCTTGGCGATGCCCTGCGACAGCGCCCGGGTGGCCTCCGCCCACTTCTCCCGCTGGATATGCACCTGGGCGAGACGCACGAAGAGGTCCCCGGTCGGATCGAGCTGAGCCGCCGTCTCGAGCGGCGCGACGGCCTTCTCGTACTCGCGAGCGGCGATCCAGCTGTTGCTCAACATTTCCCAACCGTCGACATCCGCATCGACCTTCTCGTCGTCGAGCCCCTCCTCGAGAACCAGAGCCGAGCGATACGGCAGCTCCAGGAACATGAGCAGCTGCGAAAGGCGCCGCACCTCGGCGTCGGTCTCGAGCAGATCCTGGGCGTGGGCGAGCTGGAGCGGCACCAGGGCCTTCTCGTAGCTGCCGAGCGCACCGTGCACCGTCGAGAGCTGCAGCCAGTAGGCCTTCTTCGGGAAGTTCGCGACCAGGGATTCGAGTACGGGGACAGATTCTTTGTAGTGCTGCTTGGTCAGCCGAATGGCCAACAGCAGGCGCAGCCAGCCCTCGTTCGGTTTGACCGCCAGGTCCACGGCCTTCTGGGCCGGTTCCAGCGCGCTGTCGTAGTCCTGCTGCTGGAAATAGACCAAGGCCTGCAGGTTGTAGGCCGCCGAGGAAGGCTTTTCGGCGATGGCGAACCACTTGTCCAGGCTCGCGATGGCGTTGTCCCATTCCTGATCGGAAGCGTACAGGCGCGCGATCGTGAACTGGATGTCCGCGTTCTTGTCCCTGAGGAACCCGTCCTCATCGAGCGCTTTCTGCATGTAGTCGCGCGTGCCGGCCGTGTCCTCCTTCGCGTATGCACAGAACCCGAGCAACTCGTAGATCTTGGAACGCTCGTACGGCGTGAGCCGGGACATCCGGATGTTGCTCAGGATCTTGATGGCCGAATCCAATTGCTCCTCTTGGTACAGCTCGAACGCAGCGATGTATTTCTTGTAGAGGCGCGGGCCCATCTGCTGGGACTTGCCGGCACCCCACTCCTCACCGTCCTCCGTCTTTCCCCAGCTACGGCCCTTCTTCTTCTCCTTTTTCTCCTTCTTCTCTTCCTCGGCCTGCTCGGCTTCGCCTCCGGAGCCCTGGGCAGCGGCCGGGGCCACCTGGCCCAGCACGAGCAGACCACACATCAAGGTCATCAGGATCGTCCGCGCCATGGCTCGCTCCTCAGAGCTCGAAGTCGAGGCGCACCCTGATGCCGGGCTGCTCCACGGCGACGCCTCCTTCGATCTTGGGATTGTACTTCCACTTGCGAACAGCTTGTAGGGCGGAGCGGTCGAAGATGTTTCCCGGGTGCGAGGACTGCACGATCGGATTCTTGATCGTGCCGGCCTTCGAGATCGTGAACTGGACCACCACCCAGCCCTCGATGCGGCGCTGCTCGGCGCGCATCGGGTAGTCCGGCTCGATGCGCACCAACGGCACCGCGTCGCGATCGGCGCCACCGCCGCCGAGGCCGCCGTCCAGGACGTCGCTCGCATCGATGTCCGGCGCGATGCCACCCACACCCTCACCGGGATCCAGCCTCGCCTTCGACATCGCGATGTCCGGCGGCGGCGGCGGTGCGTCGGGCTTCGCGCGCTTCGGGGGCTCGCGCTCCTTCTCCCTGGCCCGGGTATCGCGCTTCAGGCGCACGAATTCGATGCTCGCCGTGCGCGTGGCGTCCTTCAGCTCCCCGCTGACGGTGATGAGCGCCTGCATCACCCAGAACAGGCCGAACGTCACGAGGACGGACAGACCGATGGAGACGGGGAAGCGGAGGTTCATTCACCCACGACCTCGGCCGCCAGCGCGACGTTGGGCACGTTGGCGAGACGAGCGGCGTCCATCACCAGGACCAGCAGGCCGTTCTTCGAGTTCTTGTCGGCCTGGATCACCACCGAGCCCTGCGGGTTCTCCGCGTGCAACCTCTCGATGTTGGCGCGCAGCGCCCGCGGGTCGACCTGACGGCGGTCCATCCAGATCTGATCGTTCTCGGTGATGGCAATGAGGATATTGCCGCGCTCCTTGCGCTCGGCCGTGGCGGCCGGCGGACGCGTCACGTCGATGCCGGCCTCCTTCACGAACGACGCCGTCACGATGAAGAAAATCAGCATGATGAAGACGACGTCGAGCATCGGCGTCAGGTTGACTTCGCTCTCGTCTTCTCCTCGATCTCGCTTACGGCGCATGGTGTCCTCAGTGGGTGACGATCTCGAGCGAGTCGGCGACGCGCCCGGTTTCTTCGCGGGCGAAGCGGTCGAGCTGGATGCTGAAGAGCATCCCCGACAGCGCCGCCACCATGCCCGCCATGGTGGGCAGCGTGGCCTTCGATACACCGCCGGCCATGCCGCGCGCGTTGCCGCTGCCCGAGCCGGCCATCACATCGAAGACCTCGATCATGCCCGTCACCGTGCCGAGCAGCCCGAACATCGGGCACACGACGACGATGGTGCTGATGAGGTTGAGACCCCGCTCGAGCTTGAGCTGCACGTCGGAGACCATCAACCGCCGGATCTGGTGCGCATTCCAGGACCCGTGATCCTGGCGCGCAGCCCATTCGCGCTTCACCCGTTCGAACTGCTCCTTGTGCCCGGTACGGAAGTACCAGAAGCGCTCGATGATGAGGGTCCACATCACGAAGGTCACGAAAGCGATGACGAGCAGAACGTCGCCGCCCAGCTCGACGAAGTCGCGAACCGCCGAGACGGCCTCGATCTCATACATTCGTCTGCTCGGAACGCACGGCGATGAGCCCCGCGCTCTGCTCGTCGAGCACGTCGATGATGCGCCGCGTGCCGTTCGCCAGGGTGGCGTGGAGCAGCACCAGCGGAATGGCCGCGATCAGGCCGAGCATGGTGGTGACCAGCGCCTCGGAAATGCCGCCGGCCATCATCTTCGGATCGCCGGCGCCGAATAGCGTGATCGCCTGGAAGGTCTGGATCATGCCGGTGACGGTGCCGAGCAGTCCGAGCAGCGGCGCCACCACCGAGACCACCTTCACGAGCCACACGAAGCGCTCGAGGGCGGTCGACTCGCGCATCACCGCCTCGTCCAGCTTGAGCTCCAGGGTCTCGGCGTCGATGCCCTGGTTCTGCTCGTAGATGCCGAGCACGCGGCCGAGCGGGTTGCCCGGACTGGCGCTGTCGCTCTTGCGCTGCGCCGAGACCTTGCGGCTCTCATTCGAGATCACCGCGTAGCGCCAGACACCCAGCAGGAACGCCAGCGTGCCGAGGACGATGATCACCGCACCCACCGGACCGCCCTGCTGCACGCGCTCCAGCGGGCTCGGTGTGTCGGTGAGGGCGTTGAGCAGCGAGCCGCGCGACGGGTCGATCGCCAGCATCTCGATGCCCTCGGTCGCCTCCTCGAAGGGCTCCACCGTGGAGACGTAACGACTCGGCGGCTGGCGCGTGAGCTCGCGCAGCTGCTGCTCGTGGGTCTCCCAGAGCAGGTAGCGGCCATTCGAGATGGCGCTGAAGGGACCCGCGCGGATCACCTCGCGCTCTTCCTTGCTGCCTTCGATGGACAGGACCTTCGCGCGATAGCGCACCACGCGACCCTGCTGGGTCATCTCGAGCTGCAGCTCGTACCAGAGCTTCTCCAGGTCTTCGGTGGACGGCAGCTCCTTGCTGCGACCGAGCCGGTCGAGGAGCTCCTTGCGCGGCCCGAGCTGCGAGCTGATCAGCGAATCCCAGACATTGCCGCTGGTGTCGGTCGCGACCTGTCGCACCACGCCGAAGAGCTCGCCCAGGGTACCCAGGCGCTCGGCCAGCTGCGCCTGGTTCTCGCCGATGGCGTCTTCGTTGTGGTTGTAGGCCGCCTCGAGCTGCTGGCTCAGGCGTTCCTCGCGCCCGAACATCTCGAGGGCCTCGGCCAGGAGCGCGTCCTGGCGATCCCGGGCGGACTTGAACTCGGCCTCGCGGCGTTTGTTCTCGGCGCTCTCCTCCTTGAAGCCCTTCCGCACCAGCTCCAGCAACTCGTCGAGTGACCTGGGCTCCGGCGGCGGCGGCGGCGGTGCCCCCGCGCTGCCGGGCACGGGCGGAGCGGCCTGGGCCGGCGCCTTCTCGGCCTCGGCGGTCTGCCCGTCCGCGGCCGTCTCTTCCTGAGCCAGCGCGACGGCGGCCCAGCCGACGACACCGGATAGCAACAACAAAGCGATCAAGCGGCGCATCAGCTCTCCCCCCCGGCCTTGGCGGCCGCCGGCAGCGGCAAGCGGATCAGATCCGGCGCGGCCTGCTTGCGCGCGATGCGCAGACCCTGACGAATCGATGTGCGCCAGCCGCTATCGAGGGGTTTCCAGCTGCGGTTGGCCTGATCCCAGACTCCGGTCTCGGCCTCGTCCAGCGACTGATAGACCAGCGCGATGCGACCGAAGCGCAGGAAGTCGACAGTCACCTCTCGGTCGCCGATCTGGAGCGACGAGCGGTAGGCCTCGATGGTGCGGCCGTACTCGTTCTCGACCTGGTAGGCCTCCATGATCTGGCGGTACTTCTCGGCATTGGTCACGTCGGCCCGGTTCATCATCTTGCGCAACTCAGCCACCCGCTCGCTGCGTTCGTCGATCAGGAACGGCACGTCCAACTCGACGAAGGTCTCCACGGCATCGATCATGCGGATCATCAGCGGCGTCACACTGCGACCGACCGAAGCGACGCGCTCGAGCTGATCGTTGAGCGAGGCCAGCTCCGCTTCCTGGGAAGCGATCAGCTCGCGCATCTGATGATTGAAGACCCGCAGCGAGTCGATCTGCTTGAGCGTCGCGCTGTACTTCGAGAAGAGCGTCTCGGTCTCGTCGCTCAGCGTGTCGATGCGCTGCTGCGAGGCCTGACCGGCGACATTCGCCTCGTTGCGAACACCCTGAACGGTGTCCAGCTGCTCCGCCGTCGGGGCTGGCGTCTCGGCCTCGATCGCTGCCGGCTCGATGGTCTCTTCTTCACCTTGAGCCGCAGCCGGGCCACTCGTCAATGCCACGAGCGCGATGAACATCCCCGCCGGGCGCCAGCGGGGATAGGGCGTCCCAGTCATTTTGGTCCCTCTAACCTTGCAATGGAATAGTCGAAAGTGAAGGACCAGATTAGGTTCGGGCGTGGTCGCGCGTCAAGCGCTTCGCGGCGCTCAGTGTCGGGATCTAGCCCGATCGCGGTATACGCCACTTGGACACGAACGCTCGCAGCTCTCCCGGCCGCTCGCGGAACGCCCCTGCCCACGCCGACCGGAACCCCGCCCCACCACGAGACCCAGAAATCGTCGACCGCCTGGATGCGGGCGAGCTCAAGCTTCGCGGCGCAGCTCCGTCGGGCTCGACACACGCTCGAGCACGGCGAAGTAGTGCACGGAGTAGCCGCGCAGCCCACTCGCCTCGAGCCGCGCCTCCAGCGGCGCCAGCCAGCGCAGCAGCCAGCGGGGTACGAAGTCCGGCAGAAACGTGAAGTAGCGTACCTCGCGCAGGGCGAAGCCTTCGGCCGCCTCCCAGCTTCCCGGATCGACCCAGCGCTCGACGCCCTCGTCGATGCTCTTGAGGATGGGAAACACATATCCCATGTAGAGCCGGTAGAACGGGTTGCGGGGGTTGGTCTCGTGAATCAGCAGACGCCCGCCCGGGACCAACACCCGAGCCGCCTCGCGCAAGGCCGCGGCCTCGCCCTCCGCCCCGCCCAGGTGATGCCAGACTCCGACTGCATAGGCGAAATCGAGGCTCGCGTCGCGCAGCGGCAACGCCAGGGCCGAGGCCCGAGCCAGGGGCAACCCGCCGCCGCCGGCACCCAGCAGTGCACCCGACGGATCGACACCGACCACAGCGTAGCCGCGCTCGCGCAGCGCGCGGGCCTGGTCACCCAGCCCACAGCCGAGATCGACTCCGCGCGTCGCGCCGTCGGGAAGAGCGGCGGCGAGCATGTCGGTCTTGCGTTCGAGAAGTCGCGACCAGACGTGGGGCGCGAGCTGCGCCGCGTAGCTCGCGCCCACCACATCGAAATGAGCCGCCGCGTCGCCCCGCTGCCACACGTCGCCGCGGCGCAGCTCGACCCACAGAAAAACGGCACCGACGGCCAGCGCGAAGCCGGTGCTCGCCAGTCGCAGGATCGACACCGCGACGACACTGGCGTCGAATGCGACCCCCAGCTCCTGGAGTTCGAGGATCGCAACGCTGCCGGTGGTCCCCACTCCCGCCGGCGTCAGGGTTGCCGCGCCGAGCAACGTCGAGAGCGCGTACACGCGCACGCCATCGGCCACACCCACCGACGCGCCGATGCTGCGGACGGCCAGCGCCACCAGCAGGGCCGCGGCCCCCCACGCCACGAGCGAGAGAGCCAGCGCGCTGGCGGTGTCGGCGGGGCTCGCCAGTGCGCGAGACACCCGCAGCGGATACCCGGCCGCCCGGGCCAGCCCGGCTACGAGACCCACCGCCAACGTCAGCACGACGAGAGCGACGGCGAAGGGCCCCGCTTCTCCCGGCCGCGCGCAGGCCCCCAGAGCCAGCAACGCCAGCACGTCGAAGACTCGCTCGGCCACGAGGACCTCGAGCAGCAGCGGCAACGACACGCCCCGCCGCCGCCGCAGGAAGACACAGCGCAGGACCTCACCCACGTGGGCCGGCGTGGCAATGCCGACCAGCGACGCCAGATAGAGCGACAACGACTCGCGCGTCGGCACGCGCACGTCGACGCGCCGCAACATGAACTGCCAGCGCACGAAACGCACCCAGACACACAGGGCCGAGATCGCCAGGAGCGGCAGCGCGTAGCCGAAGCGAAATGCGGCCAGCGCCTCCGAGGATGGTTCGACGCTGGTCGCCAGCAGCCAGGCACCCGCCACCAGCGCGCCCAGCGCCAACAATCCGAGGTTGACCCAAAGCAGACGTCCCAAACGAGCCTCCCGCGGCGAGCGAGACTATCCCAAAACTCGCTCCGGCTCCGGACGAGAGCGAGACCGAACCCGGGTGAAGTCGATAGAGTCCCGAGATGGGCGGAAAAGGAGTGCAGCACGGCGCACGCGAGACCGGGCTCATGTGGTTGGGCTTCGCCGCACTGTCCGTCGCGTTCTGGTGGGTGAGGATCTACCTGGACCGGCCGACGGGCGCCATCAGCTTCGCCTGGCTCGATCTCTACCAATACGTGTTGCCCGCCGCGACCTTCATCCGGGACGAATTGCAGGCCGGGCGCCTGCCCTTGTGGAACCCCTATCAGCTCGCCGGCATGCCGACCGCGGCGCTCGGCATGCCGGGCGCGCTCTACCCCGGCAACCTGCTGCTGCTGGCGTGGCTCCCCGCCGAGCGTGCGCTCGAAGTCAGCACCGTGGCACACTGGACTCTCGCTGGCGGATTCACCTGGCTCTTCGCACGGCGCGTCGGCCTCGGAGCCGCTGCGGCGACGACCGCGGCTCTGACCTTCATGCTCTCGGGCCGCATCCTGAGCGGCGCCTATCAGCACTTCGTCGTCACCACACAGATCTGGTTGCCGGCGCTGTGCTGGACGCTTCACGGCCTGGTGAGCGAACGCCGGGCGCGCTGGGCCTTGGGACTGGCGGCCTGCCTGGCTCTGGCCTTTCTCGGCGGCTACGTGCAGACCTTCCTGTACTCGGTGCAGCTCGCGGCCGCGTACGGCGTGTTCGCCTGGCTGGCGTTGTGTCCGGCGGGATCGCGCACCCGGGTGCTCGGCCTCGCGGCAGCGGCGGGGGCCCTGGGCCTGGCGCTGGTCGCCCCTCAATTGGCCGCGACCCTCGAGTTCGCGGGCCTCGCCAACCGCGGCCTCGACGGCATACCCCTCGCAGAGGCCAGCCGGCACGCCATCGCACCGGGAGACCTGCTGGCCGGTCTGGTGGGGGCCCTCGCGACGCCGAATCGCTCGCCCCAGCCCTACCCCTGGCTCGTATCCCTGCCCGCGCTCGCACTGCCTCTGGCGCTGTGTGCACTCTTGGCACGCGGCGCGCGCGCCCACGTCGGCTTCTTCGGCGTCGCGGCGCTGGCCGCCGCGCTCTTCCTGCTGGGCCCGGCCACGCCGGTCTTCGCCGGCTATCACGCGCTGCCCCTGGGCAATCTGTTCCGCTTCCCGGTGCGAATGGATTTCGTCTACGTCTTCTGCTGTGCGCTGCTGCTGGCCTGCGGCGCGCACGGGCTCTGCGAATGCGTGCGCGAGCGGGCGGGGCGCGGCGCGGCCAGCGTCCTCGGCATCGCGCTGCTGCTCGGAGTGGGCGGCGAGCTCTTCGCGCGCAGTCGACTCGACATCACCCACCCGGTGCTCACGCCGCCGACGCAGACCTTCGCGCCCGCCTTCGCCGAGAGCGCGCGAAAGAGCGGTGCGCGTACGTTGCTTCCCATCGCGCCGAAGAGCGGCACGCGCGAGCGCGTCTACGCGGTCTCCGACTACGAGCCGAATCTGCCGCTGGCCTACGCCCGCTACTTCGCGCCGCGGGCAATGGATCGCTGGCACGGCCAGCTCGGCCGACGCGAGGAGCTCGAGAGCCGACGCCTGTTGCCCCTGCTCGATCGCATGAGCGTGCGCTTCTACGCTGCACCGAGCGGGGTGACGCCCGCGCGACTGCGCAAGCTCACCGACGGGCAACCGAGCGCAGAGCAACCGCCCCTGGCCGAGCGTCCGGCGGCCCTGCCCCGGACCTACGTCGCGCGGCGCGTGCACGTCGAGCCCGACCCGGAACGCGCGCGGGCCGCCATGCTCGCAGGCGACCGCCGCGACGTGGTGGTGGCGACCGCGATCGAAACGGGCCGGACGCCGGGAAACGACACGGCGACGCTCCTCCAGCACCCCGGTTGGCAGGCCACGGTCGACGGCCGTCCCAGCCCGATCGTCACCACCAACCTGCTCTACCGAGGCGTCGTGATCCCCGCCGGGAGACACGAGATCGTCCAGCGCTACCACCCGGTCGCGCTGGTGCGGGGTGCGCTGGCAGGAGCCGCGTTGCTGACGGCTACGCTGTGCGGGGCGCTGCTGGCGCAGCGCCGTGGGAGACTCCGGTGGTGAGGTGCGCGAGCTCAGAGACAGCAGCTGCCCGGTGGCGGCCGCGGCAGGTGGCACTGCTGCTGGGGAGCTTGTCGACCGCGCTGGCGTGCGGGAGCTCGGACCCCGCTCCGCAGCGCCCGAACGTCGGGTTCATCGTCATCGACAGGCTGGGAGCCGATCGCCTGGATTGTTACGGCGTCGAGCGCAACACGAGCCCTGCCATCGATGCCCTGGCCGCCGACGCGGTGCGCTTCGAGCGCTTGTGCTCGCGCCACCCCTTCCACACGTCCGGCAGCAGCCAAACCAGCAACACCAGCGCAACGGCGAACGACGCCCAGACGAACCGCATGTGCAGCAGGGAGGACCCCCAGTATTCCCAGCGCTCCAAAGCGTAGAGCGGTGCCGAAATCGCGAGGGTGGCCAGCACGGCGGGCGGTGCTCGCCCGAGTGGCGCGACGCAGAGCAGGATCCAGTAGTGCGCGCCCGCGCTCGTGAGCGAGAAGAGCGCCACCACCCCCAGTACCGCCCCCTCCCACGGACTCGCGCGCCAGAGCGCCGCGGCGAGCAGGCCCAGAAACACCAGCTTGAACGGCAGCCCGATCCAGCGTCGCTGGCGCTGCAGCGCTTCGGCCGTCTCGCGCGCCGGCTTCGCGGGCCGGGGAAAGCCGCGCCGTTCGACGGCGCTGGCGAGCGCTTCGGGCCCGTGCACCACCAGCATGTCGAGGCCGATCCGGCTGGGAGCCCACGACGTGCGATGCAGCTCGATGTTCTTGGCGAATTCGCTCCAGGCCGCGACGCCGCGCCCCGCCGACGCCCCGCCGACGAACGCCACCAGGAGCGCCGCGGAAAAACCTGCGACCAGTCGGGCGGGCCAGCGCGGACGCTCGCCGCGCAACCACTGGGCCGCCCCCACGCAAACGGTTCCGGCGAAGAAGACCACGGGAAAGACGCGCACGGCGGCGGCGTAGCCAAGTGCCGCGCCGGCGCTGGCAGGCCGCCCGTGCCGCAAGGCACAGACGCCGAGCAGCACGGCCGCCAGCCAGTCGAGCCGCAGGAAGGCACCCTGCAGCATGTAACGCGGGCCGAAGCAGAGCCCGAAGAGCGCGACGCAGAGCAGCACCGCTCGCGTCCCGAAGCTGCGGAACACGACCGCGAACGCCAGCGCCATGAGCGCCAGATCGAGACTCGCGAGCACCCCGAGTTGGAGCGGCGTCGCGGAGAGCGGCGCCGCGAACAGCCGCGCGACGAACGCCCAGGCCGGCGTGGGGTTGAAGCCATGGTCCCGGCGGGCGCGGGCCACGAGCTGGGGCGAGAGCGCCCGCAGGTAGTGGGCATGATCGGCCCGAAAGGCCGCCCAGCGTTCCGGCGTGAAGCGCTCGCGTACCTTGCGCAGCACCGGGAAATCGCGCTGCAGAGCCATCAGCCGGTTGCTGGCGAGATCGCGGATCCACACCGGCTTCGGGCTCCCCGGCAGGGTCTGCCGTTCCGCCGCGACCGACGCCAGGTAGAGCCCGTCGTAGCCGAGCTCCGGGAAGTACTTGGCACCGAGCTGATAGTGGAACTGCTCGTACTGGTTGACGTAGGTGATGTCGTGGGCGTGCCGCACGGCACCAAAGTTGAAGAAGACCAGCAGACCCAGCAGCGCGGCACCCGAGTAGAGGGCACGCGCCGGGCGACGCGAACCGCGAGATTCGAGCCAGTGGCCCACGAGCGCGGCGGCAAAACCCAGCGCGCAGGCGACCGCCTTCCACTGAATCGAATCCGCTAGGGTCACGCGGGCACGACGCTAGCCCAGCGCCGCGTCGCGGCTACTGCCCGGCGATGCGATGCTCACAGGCCCCCGGGTGGAGCCCCATTCCCCATGCCACCGCTTCCTCCAGCAGCTTGCGATGCCGCGGCTCCGCGTACGCGCTCGCCTGGTGGCCGAGCGCGGAGTAGAGCGCGCGGCCGGCGCCCACGCAGTGGCTCCAGACGATCGGATGGTCGTCACCCATGGCGAGCTCGCGCTCGATGAGGCCCAGCTTGAAGGTCGGCTGATAGGTCGACTCGTCGAGACGCAACAGCACGCGCACGCCCTTGGCGCGCGGGCTCTCGGCAAACGAGTACCACTCGTCGGTGCGCACCCAGGTCGACTCGAGATGTCGCGTCGCGGGATGTTCGCGGTCCTCCACCAGCAGCGTCGCCTGCTGGAACTGCGGCTTCAGCGGGTGCCCGATGAACTGCGCGGCGAGCAGATGCTCGACGTACCACGGCCAGTGGTAGCTGAAGTCTCCACCGCTGCCGTGGATCCCGATCCAGCCGCCGCCCTGCTCGAGCCAGCTGGTGAAGGCCCGCTTCTGCTTCTCGTCGATGACGTCGCCGCTGACATTCAGCCAGACCACCACGTCGAAGCGGGCCAGCTGCGCCGGGTTGTGAACGGCGCCCTGCTCGGTGGCATGAAAGCCCCAGCCGCGCCTGTCCGCGATCTCCCGCAGTGCGGCGATCCCGGCCGGGATCGCCTCCTCGTGGCGGAAACCGGCCGTCTTCGAGAACACCAACATGGCGGGTGACGCGAGGTCCACCGACAGCTCCGGCAGCTCGTGGTCGTAACGTTGGCCGGGGTTCAGGGCCCGCCAGGCCGAGCAAGCGCCGACGGCGACCCCCAACAGCAGGAACGCCGCCACGCCGATCGCGATCTTGACGCTCCCCCTCATGTGCACTCCCCCGCACGCCTCAGACGCTCTCCCAGCTGCGCGATGCGCTCGAACGCTCGATCGCCTCGAGCACTCTCTGATTGCGCACACCGTCTTCGAAATTCGGCGTCGGCAGCTCTTGTCGGTCGATGGCCTCGAGCAGATCGTGCACGGTGTGGGTGAAGGTGTGCTCGTAGCCGAGGACATGCCCCGGCGGCCACCAGGCAGCGACGTAGGGATGCGCAGGATCGGTGGCCAGCACGCTGCGGAAGCCGCTGCCGGGCCCCTCCTCGCGGTAGACCTCGAGCTCGTTCATGCGCTCGAGATCGAAGGCGAGGCTCCCCAGGCTGCCGTTGATCTCGAAGCGGTTGTGGTTCTTGCGGCCCGGGCAGAAGCGCGAACCTTCGATGCTGCCGATGGCGCCGCTTTCGAAGCGCACCAGCGCGAGCGCCGCGTCGTCGACGTCGACAACACCGCTGCCGCTGCCGTCCTCCAGCGGCCGCTCCGCGATGAAGGTCTCGAGCAGGCCGGACACCTCCGTCAGCTCCCCCACCAGGTAGCGAGCAAGATCGAGAGAGTGCGAAGCGATGTCGCCGAGCGCGCCGCTGCCTGCTCGGGCCTTCTCGAGCCGCCACACCCGCGGAAACTGAGGATCCACGATCCAGTCCTGGAGATAGGTGCCCCGGAAGTGACGGATCGTGCCGATCTCACCGGCTTCGATCATCTGCCTCGCGAGCGCCACCGCCGGAGCGCGCCGGTAGTTGTGACACAGCATGTGCAGCACCCCGGCCTTCTCGACCGCGTCGCGCATGCGCTCGGATTCGGCCAGCGTGTTGGCCAGCGGCTTCTCGCAGAAGACCACCTTGCCCGCCTCGGCGGCGGCGATCGCGATCGGCTCGTGGCTGTCGCCGGGCGTACAGATATCGACCACGTCGATGTCCGAGCGGGCGATTACCGCTTCCCACTCCGTGGAAGCCTCTTCCCAGCCGAGCTTGGCCGCGGCGGCCCGGGTCGATTCGGGATTGCGACCGCACAGCACCTTCAACACCGGCTCGACCGGGAGATCGAAGAAGCGACCGACCTGACGCCAGGCGTTGCTGTGGGCGCGGCCCATGAACTGCGTGCCGAAGAGCGCAACGTTCAGCTTCGCCATGCCCGACTCCGGTACGCCTGCTGCTTCCAGGCGTCGACCTGCTTGAAGTGCGTTGGGAACGCCTGGGGGGACATGGATCCGTGTGCCTCTTCGCGACAGCGAGCGGCCATGGTGCAGGCTCGCCGCGGAGGAATCAATCTGGTTCGCATGCGCTGCCTCGCGGTGACACATTGATTCCGCAAAGCAGAGCCTCGGAGATGCTGGGCCGGGGGCGAAGGCGGTGGCGCGCGGAAGCAGAGGCGCCCCCAGCGCCAGGGCAACAAATCCCCAGCCCGGGATCGAGGGGCGCCGGCCCATGAGCACGACGTCGCCTTCGCCCCCCGGCCATGGCGAAGCGCGAAGAGCTACTTCTGCAGTCTGCTAGCGATTGCCCACCTCGTGCTCGAGCAGGTGGGCGAAGCGCTGGCAGGCCTCGGCGCGACGCTTGGGCAGATGCTCGGTCGGCCACAGCCCCTCGGCGGGCTCGACGCCCTTCAGCGCCGCCTTCGCGATCGTGAGCTTGTGCACTTCGGTGGGCCCGTCCGCGAGGCCGAGCGACAGCGACATCAGCAGGTGCTTCGTGAACGGCATCTCGTTCGAGACGCCGAGCGCGCCGTGCAGCTGTATCGCTCGCACCACCACGTCGTGATACACCTTTGGCGTGGCCACCTTCACCCCCGCGATTTCCGCGCGGGCGGCGGAGCCGCCCACCTGATCGCAGGTCCAGGCCGCGTGCAGCACCTGGAGCCGGAACTGCAGCAGCTGCACCCAGCTGTCCGCGATGGCCTCCTGCACCATCTGCTTCTTCGAGAGCGGCCCGCCGATGGTGTGCCGTGACACGGCGCGCTCGAGCATCATGTCGAAGCACCTCTGCGCCGCGCCCACAGTGCGCATGGCGTGGTGCAGCCGCCCACCGCCGAGGCGCGTCTGCGCGATGCGGAAGGCCTGCCCCTCGCCGCCGAGCAGCGCGTCGCCCGGCACACGCACGTTCTCGTAGCGCACGTGCGGGTGGTTTCCCGTGCCCTCGGGCTCATCCCCGACTCCCGTGTGCCGCAGGATGTCGAGCCCCGGCGTATCCGTCGGCACCAGGAACATCGAAGCGCCTTGATAGACCGGCACGTCGGGGTTGGTGATCGCCATGACGATCGCGAAGTCCGCATAGCGCATATTCGACGAGAAGAACTTCTCGCCGTTGATCACCCAGTCGTTGCCGTCGCGCTCTGCACGACAGTTGAACAGCCGCGGGTCGGCGCCGGCATGGGGCTCGGTCATCGAATAGCAAGAGACGCTGCGCTGCTCGAGAAGCGGCTCGAGATAGCGCTCCTTCTGCGCGTCGCTACCGAAGTGGGCAAGGATTTCGGCGTTGCCCGAGTCCGGCGCCTGGCAGCCAAAAAGGCTCGGCGCCCAGGCGGAGCGCCCCAGGATCTCGGCCATCAGGGCGAGCTTCACCTGTCCGTAACCCTTGCCACCGAGCTCCGGGCCCAGATGACACGCCCACAGGCCCTGGGCCTTCACCTTCTGCTGGAGCGGGCGCACCACCTCGTCGTGCACGGGGTGGCTCTTGTCGTAGATGATGCCCCCATCGGCAAACGCCAGATCGAGCGGCTCGGCTTCGTCGCGCACGAACGCGCCGATCCAATCGAGCTTCTCCTCGAACTCGGGCTCGGTGCTGAAATCCCAGGCCATGCTGTTCTCCTTTTCCGGCCCGCTAGAATCATCCAGACGCCAGCGGGGGTCAAACGCCCGAGATCACCGCCGCGCTGTGCGCGATGCCGCCGAACCGCTCACGGCTCCTCGCCGTACAGCAGCACCGTCAACGTGCGCGGCCCGTGGGCACCGATCACCAGGGCCTGCTCGATGTCCGCCGTCTTCGACGGGCCGGCGATGAAGCAGCCGAAACGCGCCTTGTGCGCGGAGATGACAGCGTAGGCCTCGTGCAGCGTCGAGACGAGAGACGTGCGCGGAACGACGAGCACCAGGTGCTCGGCCAGAAAGAGTGCCGCTCGGCCGAGGATGTCGCCGGGCACCACCCAGACGGCGCCATTCTCCGCCACCGCCGGCGCACCCGCCGCGACGGCCGTGTCGAGATTCAGCAGATCGTGGGGCACGACCGGCGCGCCGTCGGGGTGCCGGGACGCAAACGCCGCGACGCCGGACACGACGCGACGCGCTTCCGCCAGCGCGGGCAACCCGGCCAGCGCGCCACCCACGCCCTCGGCGCTGGCCACCTGCCGCAGCTCCCCGCCCGCTTCCGACAGCGTCTCGCCGAAGCGCCCGACGGGATCCGCCAAGAGCGGCGGCGCGAAACGGATCTCCGGCAGCGGCCGCTCCACCGCGCCGCTGCGACGCACCGCGGCCAGGACGCTTTCGCGGCTACGAGCCATCGCGGCGCCTCGCCCACTCGGCGCGAAAGCTGCGGTGCGGCAGCTCCGGCAACTCGCGGCTGCGTCCCCAGGCGTTCGCCCGCAACAGGAAAGCAGGAGTGCGCCTCCCCAACGCGCGGCCGAGTGCCCCCAAGGCCGCATACAGTCGGGGCCGTGCCAACACGGCCGCGGCAAATCGCTGCGCGAAACGCCTGGTGGCGCCGAGATGCCCGCGTTCCACGAGCCGCCCGCGCCACGCGAGCAGCTGCTGTGACAGCGGAATTTTTACCGGACACACGTCACCACAGGAGCCGCACAGCGTGCAGGCAAAGGGCAGGCTCGCGTGGGCCTCGGCATCGCGGGCCGGCTCGAGCACGGAACCGATCGGCCCGGGGATGACGGACGCGTAGCTGTGGCCACCGCTGCGCCGATACACCGGGCAGGTGTTCAGGCAGGCGCCACAGCGGATGCAGCGCAGCGCGCTCTCGAACGCCTCGCTCGACAGCAGCTGGCTGCGACCGTTGTCCACCAGCACGATGTGCAGCTCCCCACCGGGCCGCGGTCCGTGGAAGTGCGAGGTGTAGGAGGTTATCGCCTGCCCCGTCGCAGAACGCGCCAGCAGCCTCAGAAAGACCGGCAGATCGCGCTCCCGCGGCACGAGCTTCTCGATCCCCATGCACGCGATGTGCAGCGGCGGCAACGCGGTGCCGAGATCGACGTTGCCCTCGTTGCTGCACACCACGATGCCGCCGGTTTCCGCCACGCCGAAGTTCACTCCGGTGATGCCGGCCTCGGCGGCGAGAAAGCGCTGGCGGAGATCGCCACGAGCGACCTCGGTGAGCCGAGTGGGATCGTCGAGGCCCTCGGGACTTCCCATCTCGCGATGGAAGAGCTCCCCCACCTCTTCCTTCTTGATGTGGATCGCCGGCAACACGATGTGACTCGGGGGCTCGCCGCGCAGCTGAACGATGCGCTCGCCGAGATCCGTGTCGACGACTTCGATGCCGCGCGCCTCCAGGTGCGGGTTCAAGCCGCACTCCTCGGTGAGCATCGACTTGCTCTTCACGACCTTGCTCACGCCGCGGCTCTCGAGCAGAGCGTGGACCAGGCTGCACAGCTCGTCGGCATCCCGCGCCCAGTGGACCGACGCACCGGCCTGGAGCGCGTTCTGCTCGAAGCGCTCGAGGTAGAGGTCCAGCTGCGACAGCGTGTGGGCCTTGATCTCTCCGGCGGCGTCGCGCAGGGCCTCCCATTCGGGCAGCTGCGCGGCCGCCCGGTCGCGCCGTTCGCGCACGTGCCAGAGTGCCCGATCGTGCCAGCCGGTGCGCTCAGCATCGGCGTTGAATGCGGCGGCGCGGGACGCATGGTCGTTCATGCGGAGTCCAGCGCCTCGACCAGGATCTCGGCCACGTGCATCGCGCGCAGTGGCAGACTCCGGCGACGCGCGAGCCCCTCGAGATGCAGCAGACAGGAGACATCGGTGGACGCCAGCACCTCGGCACCTCCGGCCCGGTGGTCTGCCAGGCGATCGAGACCCATGCGCCGGGAGACAGCCTCTTCTTCCAGCGCAAACGCGCCGCCAAAGCCGCAACACTCGTCGCCACGCCGCAGTTCGGCGAACGAGATGCCTTCGAGCGAGGCCAGCAGCTGCCGCGCCGGATCGGCGGGCGGCGGCTGCACGAGCTCGCTGGCCGCGCCCTGGCGCAGCTCGCGCAGTGCATGACAGCTGGCGTGCAGACCGACGCGATGCGGAAAGCGACCGGCCAGCGGCTGCCCGCCCTGCTGCTCGACGAGAAAGGCGCACAGCTCGCGGGTTCGCTCCTCGATCGCCGCGAGCCGCGGCGACTCGCCCACCAGCTCGCGGTAGCGACGCGTCACCGTCGCCACGCAGCTGGCCGACGGGCATACGATGCGATCGTAGTTGGCAAAGACATCGAGGAAGCGGTGCGCCAGTCTGCAGGCCTCGCGGCGCCCACCGGAATTGAGCAGCGGCTGGCCGCAGCAGGTCTGAGCCTCGGGAAACTCGACCTCGAGGCCCAGGCCTTCCAGCAGGCGCAGCGCCGCCATCCCCACCCGAGGTCGCAGCTGATCGACATAGCAGGGAACGAAGAGTGCGATGCGCATGCGCTGCCGAGCATATCAGCGAGCGGCCTGCGGCGCGTCAGGCCATCGGCCTGCGATCTCTCGCTGTCTGCTCGAGCGACCACGCGCTCGACCCGGCCGGCAGCACCAGCCTGCTGCCGAGCTTCCGCCGTGCCCTGCGGGGCTTCACCCCGCCCGGCCAGGCCCGCGGCGGGCGCGAGCTCAGAGCGTCGCGATCAGCGGCGCCACCAGCAGACTGACGACGCTCATGACCTTGATCAGGATGGCGACGCCGGGGCCCGACGTGTCCTTGAACGGGTCGCCCACCGTATCGCCGATCACCGCGGCCTTGTGCGCGTCCGAGCCCTTCGGGTGGCCTTCGATCCCCCCCGCCTCGATGAACTTCTTGGCGTTGTCCCAGGCACCGCCCGCATTCGCCATGAAGAGCGAGAGCGAAGCCCCCACGGCGACCGCACCGGCCAGCAGGCCGGCCAGCGCCGCCGGCCCGAGCACGAACCCGACGGTCACCGGCGCCACAATCGCCACACAGCCGGGCAACACCATCTGAGCCAGCGCGGCCTTGGTGGCGATGTCGACGATGACCGTGCTTTCCGGCTCGGCCTTGCCCTCGCGCAGACCGGGGATCTCGTCGAACTGGCGCTTGATCTCCTTGATGATCGCCTGGGCAGCCTTGCCGACGGCGATCATCGTGCTGGCGCCCACCGCATAGGGCAGACAGGCGCCCAGCAAGAGGCCGATCAGGATCGGCGCCTCGTCGAGCCTCAGCACCATGGCCTCCATGCCGGACGCCACGCGCGCGTGGTTCACCTCGAGGATGAAGGCCGAGAAGAGCGAGAGCACGGTCAGCGTTGCCGAGCCAATCGCGAAGCCCTTGCCGATGGCGGCGGTGGTGTTGCCCACGGCGTCGAGCTCGTCGGTGATGGCGCGCACCTCCGGCCCCAACTTGCTCATCTCGCTGATGCCACCGGCGTTGTCCGCGATCGGCCCGTAGGCGTCGACCGTCATCACGATGGCGGTACCGGCCAACATGCCCACGGCGCTCATCGCGATCCCGTATAGACCCATGCCCTCCGGCATCACGGCGTTGGCGGTAAAGCCCACCGACGCCACGATGAGCAGCGACACCACGGTGCTCTCCATGCCCACGGCCAGGCCCGAGATGATGCCGGTGCCGGCACCGGTCAGGTTCGCTTCGGCCACCTTCTCGATCGGCGACCAGGCCGTGTACCACTCGGTGACGAGGCCAATCATCGCGCCGCCGATGGCGCCGGCGCCGAGGGCGAACGTCACGGCCTGGCTGACACCCAGCATCGGCATGATGAGATAGGACGCGGCAAAGATGATGAGCGACGGCACCACGAGCGCCGCGCGCAACACCATGGCCGGGCTGTTCTGGCGCAGCGTGCGGGCGATGAAGATGCAGGCGATGCTGACGGCGAGGCCCACGCCCGAGAGGAAGACGGGCAGTGTCACGGCCAGGAAGGTCGGATCGACCCCGGCCGGCACGTCCGTGAAGAGCCCCATGATGTATTCCGTCTTCGCGGTCAGAGCGATCGCCATGGCAGCGACGATGGCGGCCACCAGGCTCTCGTAGATGTCCGCACCCATGCCGGCCACATCGCCCACGTTGTCGCCCACGTTGTCGGCGATGCCGCCCGGGTTGCGCGGATCATCCTCGGGGATGCCTTCGACGACCTTGCCGGCGATGTCCGAGCCCACGTCTGCCGCCTTGGTGTAGATGCCGCCGCCGATGCGCGCGAAGAGCGCAATGGAAGACGCACCCACCGCGAAGCTGTGCAGCACGGTTCCCAGGTGCGGATCGTCCACGAAGAAGTAGTAGAGACCTCCCAGGCCGAGCAGTGCCGTCGCCGCGACGCAGAGCCCCATCACCGCGCCGCCGTCGAGGGCGGTGAGCAGTGCGTTCGGCTTCGAGCCTTCGCGCGCTGCCTGGCTGGTGCGCACGTTCGCGTAGGTCGCCGCCTTCATGCCGAGGAAACCCGAGAACAACGACAGGAAGGCGCCGATCAGGAAACAGGAGCCGGCGATCAAGCCCGTGCCCTCGGGGTTGAAGGCCAGGAAGAGCAGGCCGAAGACGACGATCGCATACACCGCGAGCACCTTGTACTCGCGCGTCAGGAAGGCCATCGCGCCCTCCCGGATGTACCGGGCGATCAGGTTCATCGTGTCGGTGCCTTCCGGCAGCGCTTTGACGCGGAAATAGAAGAAGGCGGCAGCGGCGAGGCCGACCACGCTGGCCAGCAGCGGCGCCAGGGTCAGCTGTGCGATCAGATCGTTCATCTTCGATTCCATCCTTCTTGCTTGCTCGCGCACGTGATTAGCGGGTCGGCGGCCCCAGGGAAAGCAATTCACCCCACTTTCTGGGCAGTTTCCGGCCCTGCGTCCGGTTCTCTCGGCCCGGCGGGCTGCAGCCCGCCGCCTCCCCTCTCGAATCGAGGCAAGGCGCCCCCGCGGGGCACAGACCTCGGGGAGGGTCGCACCCGGTGCAGGCCAGAAAGCTGGAGGCGGCGCCCGGATTCGAACCGGGGATCAGGGCTTTGCAGGCCCGTGCCTTACCACTTGGCTACGCCGCCTCGGTCCCCGAGGCGTGCCCGAGGGAGGGGACTGGATACCGCGCGCTCCGTGGTGGGTCAAACGCCATCGGCAGCTGCTGCAGCGCGCCGCCGCAAGGCAGCCCGAGCCCGGGGCTCAGCGGTCGCACTCGCCGCCGATCATGTTGATGAAATCAAAAGTCGGGATCAGATCGGCCAGCAGCGCACCGCGCAGCATGAGGGGCATGGGCGCCAGATTGATGAAGCTCGGGGGGCGGCAACGCACTTTGGTGGGCACCTCGCTGCCGTCGGACACGAGATAGAAGCCGAGCTCGCCGTTGGCCGACTCGATCGCCAGGTAGCCCTCCCCCGCCGGCACCCGCGGCCCCTCCGTCACCGACTTGAACTGCTGGATCAGCCCTTCCATCTGGTCGAAGACGCGTGCCTTGGCCGGCCAGCGCACGCGCAGATCCAGCGTATCGACGGGGCCGGGGCCGAGCTCCTCGAGCTTCGCCAGGCACTGTTCGACGATGCGCAGGCTCTGCTGCATCTCCTCGACGCAGACCAGATAGCGGTCGTAGTTGTCGCCCACCTCGCCGATCGGAACGTCGAAGTCGATCTCGGCGTAGGTCAGGTACGGCTCCGCCTTGCGCAGGTCGAGGGGCACGCCGGTCGAACGCAGGATCGGCCCGGTGACGGCATAACGCAGGCAGTCCTGCTGCGAGATCACGCCGGTATCCTTCAGGCGATCGACGAAGATGCGGTTGCTGGTCACCACCGCATCGAAGTCCGCGAGCAACGCACGGATCTTCGAGAGCAATTCGCGGCACTGCGCCGGGAAGCTCTCCGGCATGGCGTGCTTCACCCCGCCGATGCGCACGTAGTTCGAGGTCACCCGCGCACCGCACAAGCTCTCCAGCAGGTCCCAGATGAGCTCCCGCGCCTCGATGCCGTAGAGAAAGGGCGTCATCGCCTGCAGCTCGAGGCAGGCGGCGCCGCAGCGGGTCAGGTGATCGCCGACGCGGGAGAGCTCGCTGGCCAGCACGCGCTGCCACTGACAGCGGATCGGTGTCTCGAGCCCCAACAGCTTCTCCACCGCCAGGCAGAAGCCCACGTTTGCCAGCACCGCCGAGTTGTAGTTGAGGCGATCCGTGTAGGGAATCGCCTGGTACCAGCTGCCCGATTCGCACTCCTTCTCGAAGCCGCGGTGCAGGTAACCCACCTGCACGTCGATGTCGGCGATGTTCTCGCCGTCGAGCTCCACCAGAAACTTGACCGTGCCGTGGGTCGCCGGGTGCGAGGGCCCCATGTTGAGGGTCTGGCGCTCGATGTGCAGGTCGCGCTCGAAATCTTCTGCGAGCCCGCCGCCCCGGCCCTGCGTCGCCCCGGCCACGCTCAATTCCTCGGCCCGATGAGCGGCTGGCGCGCGGCCTTCGCGTAGTCCTTGCGCAGCGGGTGCCCCTCGAACTCGTCGTAGAGCAGGATGCGCTTCAGATTCGGATGCCCGACGAAGCGCACGCCGTAGAGGTCGAACACTTCGCGCTCCATCCAGTCCGCCGAGGCGTAGAGCGGCACCAGGCTCGGGAGCCTTGGCTCCGCCTCCGACACGCGCGCCTTGATGCGCACGCGCTGGTTTCGCGCCACGGAGTAGAAGTGGTAGACGACCTCGAAGCGCGGCTCCTCGCCCAGGTAGTCGACCGCCGTCAGGTCCGTCAGCATCTCGAACTCGAGGCCGGAGGCATCGCGCAGCAGCTTCGCCACCTCGACGATGCACGCCGGGTCGACCCGGGCAGTGGCGTCGCCGAGCCGCGCGTGGGTTGCCAAAACCGCCGCCGGGAGCGCCTCGAGGAGGCGGCTCAGCACCGGCGAGCCGTGGTCGTCCCGGGTCGTCACGCGCCGCCCTTCGGCTCGCACTCGCGGTCGTACCCCGCGCGCAAGAAGGTCAGGCGCCGTTCGAGCAGCTTCTCCGGCACCAGCAGCTGCTCCTTCTCGAAGCGCAGGCCCTCGCGGTCGTAGCTGGCGAACTCCACCTCACGGCTCATCACGAGGGCTTCCTCCGGACAGGCCTCTTCGCACAGCCCGCAGAACATGCAGCGCGACAGATCGAGCTCGAAGACCTGCGGCGTTCGCTCGCTGCGCGCGCCCTCGAGCTCGCCCGACACGATGCGAATGCAATTCGTGGGGCAGGCGAACTCGCACAGTCCGCAGGCAACGCACTTGGGCTGGCCGTCCTCGAGCTGCACCAGTACGGGTATGCCGCGGAAGGCGTCGGGATAGTCGACGCGCTCCTCGGGGTACTGCACGACGAAATCCGTGCGGTTTCGGCCCGTCACGAAGCCGCGCAGGTTGCGGAAGAAGTGGCGCGAGGTGACCCACAGAGCCTTCGCGATCATGGGCAGGTAGAGCCGTTCGAGAAAGCCCAGCTTCGCGGCGCGCTCGACCTTGATCACCTGCCCCGGCATCGAACGCACTATAGGCGATGGGGCTGACCCGGGCTCAGCCCCAGCGCGCCGCGAAGCGCTGCGCAACGCGTTCGCGGGTGCGCTCCGCCAGCCCCGGCGACGCCGTTTCGCCGAGCTCGCGAGCGAGAGACGTCATCTCCACGTCGTGCAGCCCACAGGGGACGATCACGTCGAAGCCGGTGAGATCGAGATCGACGTTCAGCGCAAAACCATGCCAGCTCACCCAGCCGCGCACGCCCACGCCAATGGAGGCGACCTTGCGCGGCTGCGACGCGGCCGGGTCGTCGACGAAGACACCGGTGGTGCCCTCGCGCGTCCGCGCCGGCACGCCCAACGCGCGCACGGCTTCGCCCAGGGCCGTCTCGATCGAGCGCAGGTGCGCGACCACATCCGGGCGCCCGCCGGCGCTCAGGTCGACGATCAGGTAGCCCACCAGCTGCCCGGGCCCGTGGTAGGTGACGTCGCCGCCGCGCGCGACCTCCACGAGGTCGATGCCGCGCTGCTGGAGCTCGGCAGGCGACACGCGCAGGTTCTCCGCTCGGGCGCTGCGGCCGAGCGTCACCACGGGCGGGTGCTCCAGCAGCAGCAGGCGATCGCTCGCGCCCGCCCGACGCGCCTCGAGCGCCTGCTCCTGGAGCTTCAGCGCTGCGCGGTAGGGAACGCTGCCGAGCCATTCGATGTCGAGGGCCATGGGCGGAGGCTAGAGGTCGAGCTCCCCCTCTTCCAGCAGCTGGCGCTCTGCTGCGGATGCCACGCACCCGGTCTCGTCGATCCTGGCCAGTGCGGCGCCGACGGCGAGCGTCTCGCCCTCCGCCGCCAGGATCTCGAGCACGGTGCCGGCCGCGGGCGAGGGGATCTCGGCGTCCACCTTGTCCGTGGTGACCTCGACCAGCGGCTGGTCGCGCTCGACCCGGTCGCCCACCTTCACCAGCCAGCGGCAGACCTGGCCCTCGACGACGCTCTCTCCCAGCGCCGGCAGCTCGACTGCGATCGACATGGACTCCTCGCCCCTCCGAACCTCAGCGGACGCGCCGGCCAGCCGCTCGATGACCGCGATCCGGCGCGGCCGGTCAGACGCCGGGCCCGTCCGTCTGCCGATCGACCAGCTCGGCGGTCTCGCGGTGACGCCCGTCGGCCGGCACCCGCTCGGCCTGGACCCGCGCCTGAAGCTTCATGATCCCGTCGAGCACCGCCTCGGGTCGCGGCGGGCAGCCGGGAATGTAGACGTCCACCGGCACGATGGTGTCGATGCCCTGCACGACGGCGTAGTTGTCATAGGGCCCTCCCGAGCAGGTGCAGGCACCGAAGGCCACGACCCACTTGGGCTCGGCCATCTGGTCGTACACCTTCTTCAGGATCGGCGCCTGCCGGTGCGTGATCGTACCCACCACCATCAGCAGGTCCGCCTGCCGCGGTGAGAAGCGCGGCAGCGCGCAGCCGAAGCGATCGATGTCGTAACGCGGCCCGGCGACGGACATGAACTCCATGCCGCAGCAGGCCGTCACGAACGGGTACGGAAACATCGAGTACTTCCGGCCCCAGTTGAAGACCGCGTCGACCCGGGTGGTCTGGAAGGAATCGCCGCCCTGGCGGAGGAACTCGACGGCCCGGCGGCTGTGCGTTCGAGCGATGGCCTGGCGGTCGGGTGCGCCCATGGGCTCCTCGTGCACTGAGGCCGAGGACGATAGCAGCTTCTGTTATCCTCCGGCCGCGGTGGAAGATGGGGTCCGGCGCATCCTGGCTTGGGGGGTTCACCTGTTTACGGCGTGCGGCGCCGTGACCGGAACCCTGGCGCTCGTCGCCACGCTGCAGGAGGCGTGGACGGCGGCCCTGCTGTTGATGTTGCTGGGGCTATTCATCGACGCCGTGGACGGGATGCTGGCGCGCCGGCTCGAGGTGCGTCGCTTCGCCGCGCGCATCGACGGCCGCCGGCTCGACGACATCGTCGACTACCTCAATTACGTGATCGTTCCCGCGGTCTTCCTGGTCGCCACCGGGCTGCTGCCACACTGGGCGTGGACGATTCCGCCGGTGCTGGCCAGCGCCTACGGCTTCTCACAGGTCGCCGCCAAGACCGAGGACGACTTCTTCCTGGGCTTTCCCTCCTACTGGAACGTGCTCGCGATCTACAGCTTCCTGCTCGGCGTGGAGCCCCTGACCTGCACGCTGTGGGTGGTGGTGCTGGCCGGCTTCGTCTTCATACCGTGGAGATACGCCTACCCGTCGCGGCTGCGCAGCCACCGGGCGTCGACCTTCGCCGGCGCGATGGCGTGCTTCGCGCTGGTGGGCGTCAGCGTGCTCGCGCCCGAACGGGCAGCGACACTCCACCTGGTCGAGATCTCGCTGCTCTTCCCGGTCTGGTACGTGTGGCTCTCGTGGCAGCTGGGCGGCTTCCGCCTGGGGGAGGGCTGAGATGATGCGCCTGCGCACCGGAGTGCTGCTGGTGAACCTCGGGAGCCCGGAGTCGACGAGTACGCGGGACGTGCGGCGCTACCTGCGCGAGTTCCTGAACGATCCGAAGGTCATCGATCTGCCCGGCCCGCTGCGCTGGCTGCTGCTCAACGCCGTCATCCTGCCGTTTCGGCCGCGCCGCAGCGCGGCGCTCTACCGCCAGATCTGGATGACCGCCGGCTCGCCGCTGCTGGTCTACGGCCGCGCGCTGCGCGAAGCCGTGTCGGAGGAGCTGGGCGACGACTACCGCGTCGAGCTGGCCATGCGTTACGGCAAGCCGACGATCGCGGGCGCACTCGAGCGCCTGGCTGCAGCCGACGTGGCGCGCATCCTGGTGCTGCCTCTCTACCCGCAGTACTCCACCGCTACCACCGGGTCGAGCGTCGCCGCCATCGAGGCCGCGGCCCAGGCGCGGCCGGAAGTGGCGCCGATCGAGCAGCTGCCCCACTTCTACGCGGACCCGCACTTCATCGGCGCCTGGGCGGCCGTGGCGCGGCCGGCGCTCGATGCGTTCGCACCGGACTACACGCTCTTCAGCTACCACGGGCTGCCGGAGAGTCAGATCCGCGCCGTGCACCCCGAGCATTGCTTCGCGAGCGCAGCGTGCTGCGAGAGTGTCGGCGAGCACAACCGTCTCTGCTATCGCGCGCATTGCGTCGCCACGACCCGTGCGCTGGCAGAAGCGCTCGAGCTGGCCCCGGCAGCCCACGGCATCGCCTTCCAGTCGCGGCTCGGCCCTTCGAAGTGGATCGGGCCCTCCACCGACGAGCAGCTCAGCGAGCTCGCACGAGCCGGGCAGCGCCGTCTGGCGGTGCTCTGCCCCGCCTTCGTCGCCGATTGCCTCGAAACCCTCGAAGAAATCGGCAGCCGTGCGAAGCAGCAATGGCACGACCTCGGCGGCGAGGATCTGCTGCTGGTGCCGTCGCTCAACGCCCACCCCGTCTGGGTGAGCACGGTCTCGGACTGGATCCGCACTCGGGCCTGAAGCGCTCCCGCCCGCCGACGGGAGGGACGCGGGCGCGCTACTCGAGCGCCAGCTCGCGGAACGCCAGGAGCCCTGCGTCGCTCACCCCGAGGCCCTCGCGGCGATAGGCGTCGAAGGAGCCCCACTTCTCGTCGATGCTCTCGAACGCCGCCTCGAGATTCTCGCGCTCGACGCCCATCAGCGCGCGCAGCTTGCCTTCGTCGGCGCGAAAGAGCGAGAGCAGGCGCACCATCCGCACGCCGCTGTCGATGCGGTCGGCGGTGTAGTGGTTCGTGAGCAGGAAGTCCTCGAAGACCACCTCCAGCGGCACGCCCAGGCTGCGCAGGATCAGCGCCGACGCGAAGCCCGCACGGTCCTTGCCACCGGTGCAGTGCACCAGCACCGGCAGGTTCTCCTCGCGCGTGATGCGCTCGAACATCGCGGCGTACTGGGCGACGTACTTCCTGGCGAACTGGCGGTTCGCGTCCACCAGATCGAACTCTTCGAGATCTCCGGAGAAGATCTTCTCGCGAAGCTGCGCCGCACCGACGTCGATCTCGAGCTCCGCCACCTGCGGCGGGTTCTCGGCGGGCAGGCGGTCCGGCGCGTCCGCCTTCTCATCCGGCCCGCGAAAGTCGCAGACGAGCTTCAGGCCCAGTCCAGCAACTCTTTCGAGGTCCGCAGCCGTGAGGTCGGCCAGCGCGTCCGACCGGTAGAATCGCCCCCAGCGCACGGAACGCCCGTCCGCCGCCGGGTAGCCACCGAGATCGCGGAAGTTGTGAGCCCCCTCGAGCACCACGTGGCGCCTCTCCACGTGCTGGGGCATGCCCGCGTAGAGCTCGTGATCGCTGCAAGCCAAGAGCGCGGCGGCACAGCTGAGCAGGGCAATGGCGCGCGGCATGGAGACCCCCTCTCGCCTTCGGTGTGCGCGCCAGCCTACACCGGCGTGGCGAGTTCGTGGGCGGCGCGCAGACCCGACGCAAAGGCATCGGCCACGGCCACACCGTCGAGATACGCCCCGGCCAACGCGAGCCCCGCCAGACCCGCCAGCCGCGCCCGCAGCTCGGCGATGCGCGCCACGTGATCTCGACCGGGCTGGGGAATCGCCTGGCGCCAGCGCGTCACACCGAGCGGCTGGGGAGCGCCGCGCAGTCCGAGGGCACGGTCGAGATCGCGAGCGGCTCGTTCGACCAGTTGGTCGTCCGGGGTATCGATGGCCTCGGGCCAGCGCATGCCGCCGAGCAGGCAGTGGAGCAGCTCGTGTCCCGCCGGCGCGCGTCCGCTGAAGAGCTGGCTCATGAAGAGGCAGCCGAGCAGGCTCGCGTCGGCGTCGCGCGGCACCAGGAAGCCAAAGCCATCGGCGGGCCGTACCAACGAGTCGGCGGCAACACCGAGCGGCAGCGACACCACCGGCGCATAGGCGACGCCGGCCAACAGCTCGGCGCAGCGAGGCTCGAGCGGGCCCAGCAGGCGCGCCGCCGCCGGCGCGCCGACGGCCAACACCACGCGTTGCGCTCGCAGCTGGGACTCGCCGGCCGGGCTCGAGACGTCCAGACGCCAGGCCGCCCCGTCGCGGTGGAGCGCCACGACCTGCGCGCCCAACGCCGGCGGCTCGTTCAGACGATCCGCCAGCCGCCGGGCAAACGGGCCCAGGCCCTCGGGCGCGGACCAGCTGCCGGCCGGGGCGCGGGGCTTGCCGCGCCCCAATGCAGCGACCGCCGCACCCAGCACCACCGAGCCGGCGCGGCGTTCGAACTCCACGAGCTGCCCGAAGACGGCTCCCGCGCCGAGCGTGCGCTCGTCGCCGGCGTAGACACCGGTCAGAAACGGCCCGACCAGCCGCTGCGCCACCTGCGGCCCGAAGCGACGCGTCGCAAACTCCGCCACCGATTCGTTCGACGCATCGCGCCGGCGCACGAAGGGCTCGACAAGCAGCCGCAACTTGCCGAGCGGCGTGAGCAGCGGTGTGCGCACGAAGCCGAGCGGCGACATCGGCACCGCCTGCAAGGCGGCATCTCGCCAGATCCAACGCCGACGGCTCGCCGGCAAGGCCCGTGTCAGCGCGGCATCGAGATTGCGATCTCGCAGCGCCGCGTACATCGGGGGCTTCAGCTGGACGCTATTCGGGCCGCGCTCGACCACATAGCCAGCCACGTGATCCGTGCGCATCACTCCACCGGGGCGATCCGCGGCGTCCAGCACGACGACTTCGCTGGTGGTCTTCTCCAGCTCGAGCGCGGCCGCGAGGCCGGCGACCCCAGCTCCCACCACGACGGCCGCGCAATCCGCTGTCGGCATGCTCGCGCTCAAACCGTCTTGCTGAACATCGGCCGGCCCGCGCCGAGCTGCTGCGGCAGATACGCGTCGAAGGCCATGGCCACATTGCGCACCAGCAGGCGACCGAGCGCAGTGACACGCAGGCTGCCGTCGTCCGAGCACTCCACCAGACCGTCGCGCGCGGCGGGCTCGAGAGCGGCGAGCTCCCGGGCGTAGCCAGCGGCGAAGGGCTTCGCGAACTCCGCCTCGAACTCGGCGGCGCGCAGCTCGCCGAGGCACATGATGCGGCCGATGATGAAGCGCCGCTCGACATCGTCCCCGCTGAGTCGATGGCCGCGCAAGGTCGCAACGCCAGTGGTCGCCACCGCCTCGTGCCAAGCGCCGAGATCGCGCTGGGACTGTGCGTAGCTGCCGCGCAGCTCGCTGATGGCGCTCGGGCCGAAACCCAGCAGATCGACACCCGCCTGGGTCGTGTGCCCCATGAAGTTGCGCCGCAAGGTTCGCTCCTCGAGCGCCCGGGAGAGCTCGTCCTCGGGCTTCGCGAAGTGATCGAGCCCGATGAAGCAATAGCCGGCGTCGAGCAGCCGCCGCAACGCGGAGAAGAAGATGCGCATCTTCGCCTCGGCCGGCGGCAGATCCTTGCGCTCGAAGCCGCGCTGCTGTTTGGCCACCCAGGTGACGTGGGCGTAGGAGTAGAGCGCCAGGCGGTCCGGCGACACATCGAGCACCCGGTCGAGGGTGCGGCCGAAGCTCTCCTCGGTCTGATACGGGAGCCCGTAGATCAGGTCAAAATTCACGCTCTCGAAGCCCGCGGCACGCGACTGCACCACGAGCTCCGCGGTCTCTTCGTAGGACTGAACGCGGTGGATCGCCTCCTGCACCTTCGGCTCGAAGTCCTGCACGCCCATCGAGATGCGGTTGAAGCCACTCTCGCGCAGGGCCGCCACGTGCTCCGACGTCGTCACGCGCGGATCGACTTCGATCGAAATCTCTGCGCCGGGCGCCATCGGGAAGCGCGCCCGCACGGCGCCGTGCAGGCGCGTGACCTGCTGCGGGGTGAGGTAGGTGGGCGTTCCGCCCCCCCAGTGAACCTGGGTCGCCGGGCGCGGCACCCGCACGGCCTCGGCCACCGCATCGAGCTCGCGCTCGATGGAATCGAGATAGCGCAGCGGCAGCTCCGGCTTGCGCGTGATCACCTTGTTGCACGCGCAGTAGTGGCAGAGCGAGCGGCAGAAGGGAACGTGCGCGTAGATCGAGAGCCCGTCGTCGGGCCCCGCGTCTTCCCGCGCCAGCTCGCCGCGGAAGTCATCGACACCGTAGTCCTCACTCCAGACCGGCGCCGTTGGGTAGGAGGTGTAACGAGGGCCTTCCATGGCGTAGACCGGCAGCAGCGCCTGCACGCGTTCGAGGTCTAGGGCAGAGAGGTCGTCGCTCACGGGGCGTCTCCGGCGGCCGAGCGCGCGGCCTGCGTGAATGCGCGCACGCCCTCGACCGGCGTGCCGGGCAGGACTCCGTGGCCGAGGTTGAGGATGTGCCCCCGGGCCGCGCGGCCGGCCGCCTTGATCTCGCCGACCCGCTCCGCAATCAGCTCGGGCGGTGCGAACAAGAGGCCGGGATCCAGGTTGCCCTGCAGGCTCACCCGACCCGCCGCCCGCCGGGCCGCGTCGGCGAGATCCACCCGCCAGTCCACGGACACAACATCCGCGCCCGATTCCAATGTGAGATCCAACAGATGGGAGCTTCCCTTCACGTAGAGGATCAGCGGCGCCTGGGCGCGCGGCAGCTTGGCGGCGATCTCGCGATGGGCCGGCAGCACCCACTCCCGATACTCGGACGGCGTCAGCAGACCGGCCCAGGTATCGAAGAGCTGCACCGCCTGAGCACCCGCCTCCACCTGGGCCTCCAGATGTGCCACCACCAGCTCCGTGAGCTTCGCCAACAGCGCGCGCAGGATGTCCGGCGCCTCGCGCATCATGCGACGCAGCTGTGCGAAATCACGCGAGCCGCGGCCCTCCACCAGATAGGCGGCCAGCGTGAACGGCGCGCCGGCGAAGCCCAGGAGCGGAATGCGCAGCCCCTCGAGCTCGGCGCGGAGCGTGCGCAGGATCTCGAAGACGTAGGGCACGGACTCCCGGAGATCCGGAACGACGAGTCGATCGACCTGGGCGGCGCTGCGGATCGGATCCGCCACCACGGGGCCCGGCGCGAAGTCGAGCTCGACGCCCATGCCCGGCACCGGCACGAAGATGTCCGAGAAGACGATGACGGCCTCGCTGCCGACCAGCTCCAGCGGCTGCAGGGAAACCTCGACCGATTTCTCCACATCGCGGCAGAAGTCCAAGAAAGACAACCCATCCCGCACCGCACGATATTCCGCGAGGTAGCGCCCGGCCTGCCGCATCAACCACACCGGCGCACGGTCGACCGGCTCGCCACGGGCGGCCCGCAGGAAGCGCTCGGTGGGATCGAGCTGGAGCTGCGCCATCAGTACCCGCCCAGCCCGGCCCAACGGGCGCGATGAAAGTCGGCGTCGCCAAAGGTCTGCGCCGCCGCCCGGGCCCGCTTCAGGAAGAAGCCGATGTCGTGCTCGTCCGTCATGCCGATGCCGCCGTGCATCTGCACCCCCTCGTTCGTGACCAGGATCGCCGCATCCGAGCAGCGCGCCTTGGTCAGCGATACCAGCCTCGGAGCCTCATCGTCTCCCGCATCCACGGCACGCGCGGCGGCCATCACGCAGGAGCGCGCCAGCTCGATCTGAATGTAGATCTCCGCGGCGCGGTGCTTGAGCGCCTGGAAGCTGCCGATCGGCACGCCGAACTGCTCGCGGGCCTTGAGATAGGCGAGCGTGCGGTCGAAGCACTCCTGCATGCTGCCGAGCATCTCGGCGCACAGACCCACCGTGGCGGCGTCGACCACCCCTTGCAGCAGCCGAGCGCCCTGCCCTTCGGCCCCCACGATCGCGGCCGCGTCGACCGCGACGCCAGCGAGCGTCACCAACGCCGCACCGCGTTCGTCGACCCGGTGCTGGCGTTCGACCTCGAGCCCGCCGGCATCCGCAGGCACCAGGAAGAGCGTGATACCAGCGGCGTCCGCCGCATCGCCCGATGTGCGCGCCGCCACGATCAGGGCATCGGCAACGATGCCGTCGAGCACCTGGATCTTCTCGCCGCTGATGCGCCAGCCGTCCCCGTCTCGCTCGGCCCGCGTCTCGATGCGCTGCAGGTCGTAGCGGCTGCGCGGCTCCTGATGCGCCAGCGCGAGGAAGGCCTCGCCCGCGGCGACGCGCGGCAGCCAGGCAGCCTGCTGCTGCTCCGTGCCACCCCTCACCAGCGCCGCCGCACCGAGCAGCACGGTCGACAGAAACGGCTCGGGCGCGAGGCAACGGCCGAGCGGTTCGAGCACCACGCAGAGCTCGGCGAGCCCCAGCTCCGCGCCACCATGGGCCTCGGGAATCGGAATCCCCACCCAGCCCAGCTCGGCCATCTCGCGCCACAGGGCCTTCGAAAAACCGATCGGGTCGGCGTCGTCGCGCAGCGCACGAAAGCGCGCCAGCGGCGAGTGCTCGGCCGCAAAGTCGGCGACGGTCTTGGCGAGCAGTTCCTGGTCTTCGCTGAGTACGAGCTGCATGTCTTCGTCTCAGTCCGGCAAGCCGAGCACGTGCTTGGCGATGATGTTGAGCTGCACCTCGGAGGTGCCGCCCTCGATCGAATTGCCGCGCGCGCGCAGCCAGGCGCGGGTGCAATCCAGCTCTGCTTCGTCGAAGCCGGCGCCCTCCCAGCCGAGAGCCTGGGGGCCGGCGATCTGCATGGCGAGCTCCGTGCGCCGCTGGTTGGCCTCCGTGGCCCAGACCTTGAAGATCGAGCTCTCGCTGCCGGGCTGCTGGCCCGCCTTGGCGGCGTCGCGCGAGCGCTGGAGGGTGAGATGGAAGGCCTTCATGTCCATTTCGTTCTGGGCGATGCGGTCGCGCAGCAGCGCGTCGGGCAACGGCTCGCCCGGCGTGCCGCCCAGAACCTCGCGCGCCTGCTCGGCGAGCGTGGCGCGCCTGCCGCGCGCACCGCCACCCGCCCCGAAGACGTCGGCGATCATGCTGCGCTCGTGGCCGAGCAGCGCCTTGGCCACCGTCCAGCCGCCATCGATCTCACCGAGCACATTCGCCAGCGGCACCCGCACATTCTCGAAGTGCGCCTCGCAGAAGGGACTCTTGCCGCTGATCAACTTGATGGGGCGCACGCTGACGCCGGGGGTCTCCATGTCGATCAGGATGAAGCTGATGCCCGCCTGCTTCTTCACTGCGCTGTTGGTGCGCACCAGCGCGAAGATCCAGTCCGAGAGATCGCCGTAGGACGTCCACACCTTCGTGCCGTTGATCAGAAAGTCGTCGCCGTCGCGCTCGGCGCGGGCCTGGAGCGAGGCGAGGTCCGAGCCCGCCTCGGGTTCGGAGTAGCCCTGGCACCAGCGGATCTCGCCGCGCACGATCTTCGGCAGGTGCTCCTGCTTCTGCGCTTCGCTGCCGAAGCGCAGAAGCGTCGGCCCGATCATGCTCAGTCCGAAGCCGGTGAGGGGCTCCGGCAGCTGCAGTCGCTTCCGCTCCTGCTCGAGGACCTTGGCCTCGGCGTTCGAGAGATCCCCACCCCCGTACTCGCCGGGCCAGGTGGGGGCGGTCCAGCCCTTGTCGGCGCAGACCCGGAGCCAGGTCTCCATCTCCGGCGCTTCCCAGAGGGGATGCCTGCCACCCCAGTTGCCGCCGAGCTCGGCATGGAGACGAAGACTGCGGATCGCCTGCGGCGCGTTGGCGTCGAGCCATTCCGCAGCCTCGGCGCGGAAGGCCTCGAGTTCGGCCATGGCGAGCGTCCTCCTGGCAGACCGGAAAAGACGCAGTGTAGCGCGAGGCACTCGCCGCAGAAGGCGCCCGGCAGCCACTCCCCGGCCCGAAGCGGGCTCCGTGCAGCACGCGCGCTAGCCTCGCCCCGTGGAGCTCGTTCTGGCCCAGCCCCGCGGCTTCTGCGCCGGCGTCGACCGCGCCATCGAGATCGTCGAGCGCGCCCTCGATCGCTTCGGCCCGCCGGTTTACGTGCGCCACGAGATCGTCCACAACCAGCACGTGGTCGACGACCTGCGCACCCGGGGCGCCGTCTTCATCGAGGATCCAGCGGACGCACCCGAGGGCGCCGTGCTGATCTTCAGCGCCCACGGCGTCTCGCCGGCCGTGAAGCGCGCCGCAGAAGAGCAGACCCTGCGAGTGATCGACGCCACCTGCCCCCTCGTCACGAAGGTCCATGTCGAGACCCGGCGCCTCGCCAGAGAGGCCAACGAGATCGTCATGGTCGGACACGCGGGCCACGTCGAGGTCGAGGGCACCATGGGCCACGCCCCGGATCGGATGTTCCTGGTCGAGACGGTGGAGGACGTGGAGAAGCTCGATCTGCGCAATCCGGAGCGCGTCGGCTGCGTCACCCAGACGACGCTCTCGGTGGACGACACGCGCGACATCCTCGAAGCGCTGCAGCGGCGTTTTCCCGCGATCCGCCTGCCCCGCAAGGATGACATCTGCTACGCGACCCAGAACCGGCAGGACGCGGTGAAGGCGCTGGCCGAGAAGGTGCAGCTCGTGTTCGTGATCGGCGCTCCCGCTTCATCCAACAGCAACCGCCTGGTCGAAGTCGCCCGGCGCCTCGGCATCCGCGCCTACCTGGTGCAGGACGAGAACGAGATCGACGCGGCCTGGCTCGAGGACACCCACAGCATCGGCATCACCGCCGGCGCCTCGGCGCCGGAGCACCTGGTGCAGCGCGTGGTCGCGCGCCTGCGCGAACTCGCTCCCGGTGCCGAGCTGCGGCAACAGCCGGGGGTGGACGAGAGCGTGGTGTTCCAGTTGCCCGCGCTGTTGCGCTGATCGGGCTGTATCAACGACAACTCGGCGAGCGGTGCCAGGGCCGGGGGCGAAGACAGTGTCGTGCTCATGCGCCGGGACCCCTCGCCCACTCACCGGACCTGCGAAGCGCCTGCGCCGGGGCCCCTCTGCTTCCGCGCGCCACTGCCTTCGCCCCCGGCACGCCTCTCCGTGGTGTCCAGCAACACCCTGTCGAAGTCAACGCGAGCCGCGGATTCGTACGAGGTCGTAGGCCGCCGCCGGAAAGCAGACGGGGACGTTCCTGCTTCTTGCCTTTTTCAGCTGCCCCGCCGCTCGAACGCTCGGCGGGAAATGGGAGCGACGGGAGAGGCACCCCATCCCGCCCGCCGTGCCTCGCATCCGCGAGCCAGACGACTCGCCAGCCGTACCCTCCGCAAAGAGGCAAAAACGTCCCCACTGAACGTCATACCGTGAGTCCCCAAGGAAAGGCCTCCGAGGCCCTGGGCCGGGGGCGAAGGGGGTGGCGCGCGGAAGCAGAGGCGCCCCAGCTCCACGGCGGGAAGTCCTGGTGTGGGAACGTGGGGCGCCGGCGCATGAGCACGACACCCCCTTCGCCCCCGGCCTCTGGCACCGAGCGACAACCCGTTCCGCAGCCCGCTACTCCCCGATGCGGAACACCAGCCGCCCGTCGCCGAGATCGGCCACAACCTTGCCGCCCTTTGCCAGCTCCCCGAAGAGCACGTCGTCGGTCAGACGGTCCTTGAGCTCCGCTTGGATCACCCGTGCCAGGGGACGCGCGCCGAAGTCCGGGTCGTAGCCCTTCTCGGCCAGCCAGCTGCGCGCGGCATCGCTGAGTTCGAGCTTGATCTTGCGCTCGGCGAGCTGCTCGCGCACCTCGACCACGAATTTATCGACGACGCGGCCCATCACCTCCGGGTCGAGGTGGCCGAAGCGCACGACTTCGTCGAGGCGGTTGCGAAACTCGGGGCTGAAGAGCTTCTCCACTTCCTTGCTGCCGTCGCCGCGCTTGCCGCCGCCGAAACCGATGGCGCGTTCGGTCATCTCGCGCACACCGACGTTCGAAGTCATCACCAGCACCACGTGCCGGAAATCCGCCTCCCGGCCCTGGTTGTCGGTGAGGGTCGCGTGATCCATCACCTGCAACAGGATGTCGAAGAGATCCTGGTGGGCCTTCTCGATCTCATCGAGCAGCAACACCGCGTGGGGCTGCTTGCGAATCTTCTCGACCAGCTGCCCTCCCTGGTCGTAGCCCACGTAGCCGGGCGGCGCGCCGATGAGCCGCGCGACGGCGTGCTTCTCCATGTACTCACTCATGTCGAAGCGCAAGAAGGGCACGCCCAGGGTCTCCGCCAGCTGCTTCGAGAGCTCTGTCTTGCCGACGCCGGTGGGGCCGACGAATAGGAATGAGGCGATCGGCTTGTCGCGGCCACCAAGGCCAGCCCGCGCACGCTTGACGGCTCGCACCACCGTGTCGACGGCGGGGGCCTGCCCGAACACCACGCGCTTCAGATCGCTCTCGAGACTTCCGAGCCGAGCCAGATCCGACCCCGTGGCCCGCGCGGCCGGAATGTTGGCCATGCGCGCCACCACCTCTTCGATGTCGCGCTGCCCCACCGTCTTGCGCTTCTTCGCACCGGGCCGCAGCCGCACGGCCGCACCGGCCTCGTCCATCACGTCGATGGCCTTGTCCGGCAGGAAGCGGTCGTTGAGGTACCGGTCCGAGAGATCGACGCTCGTCTTCAACGCCGGCTGCGTATAACGCACCCCGTGGTGCTCCTCGTAACGCGGCGCCAGCCCCTGAAGGATGCGCAGCGTCTCCTCGGGGGTCGGCTCCACCACATCGACGCGTTGGAAGCGGCGCGACAGCGCGCGGTCGCGCTCGAAGTGGCGATACTCCTGATAGGTGGTCGAGCCCATGCAGCGCAGCTCGCCGTTCTGGAGCAGCGGCTTCAGCAGGTTCGATGCATCCACCGTGGCGCCCTGTGCCGAGCCGGCGCCCAGGATGGTGTGGATCTCGTCGATGAAGAGAACCGGGTTCGGCCGCTCCTGAATGGCCGCCACCAGAGCCTTGAAGCGCGCCTCGAAATCGCCGCGGTAACGCGTACCCGCCAGCAGCGCGCCGATGTCCAGGGCGTAGAGCTCGGCGTTCTCGAGGTCCTCGGTCACGCGGCCCTCGTGGATGCGCAGCGCCAGACCTTCAGCCAGCGCCGTCTTGCCGACGCCCGTCTCGCCCACGAAGATCGGATTGTTCTTGCGGCGCCGCGCGAGGATGTGGACCGTGCGATCGAGCTCGCGGGCACGGCCGATCAGCGGATCGAGCCGGCCCTCGGCCGCACGCTCGCTCAGATTCGTGCAGAAGGCACCGAGCGGATCCGTCGGCACGTCACCCGGCTCGCCGCCGGGCTCGCCGCCGGGCTCGACACCCGCCGGTGCGCCCTCCGGCCCCGCGCCGGCGCCGCCGGTGAGCTTCGACACGCCGTGCGACACGTATTGCAGTACGTCGAGGCGCGTCACGCCCTGTGAGCGCAAAAGAGTCACCGAGTAGGAATCGGGTTCCTGGAAGATCGAGGCGATCAGATCGCCGGCGTCGACCTCCTCTTTCTCGGCGCCCTCGCAGTGGCTGAGCGCGCCCTCGATCACGCGGTGGAAGGCGAGAGTCTGCTGCGCCTCGTAGGACTCGTTGCCGGGCACCGCCTCGATGTCATCGGCGAAGAAGCGCTCGAGGGCGATCTTGAGCCGCTCGAGGTTGCCGCCCGCATGCTGCAGGATCTCGGCGCCCCGAGCGTCGTGCAGCAGCGCGTACAGCAGGTGCTCGACCGTCACATAGGCATGACGGCGCGCAATGGCCTCGCGCACGGCCGCCTGCAGCGTGATCTGAATCTCCCGCGAAATACTGCTCATTCTTTCTCCACCCCCGCCCGCAGCGGGTAGCCGCGCTGCTCGGCGGCGCCGTGCACCTGCGCCACCTTGGTTTCCGCCACGTCCAGCACGTAGACACCGGCGACGCCGAGGCCGCTCTTGTGGACCGCGAGCATGATGGCGGTGGCCTCCGACGGCCCCTTGTTGAAGATCTGTTCGAGAACGGCCACGACGAACTCCATCGGCGTGTAGTCGTCGTTGTACAGGATCACCTTGTAGCGCGGCGGCCGGGCGACTTCTCGCCGCGTCGCCGTCGAGACGCCGCCCTCCCGGCGCGGATCCCCGCTCTGCGGGTCGCCCCCATTCGGCCGCCCCGGGTCACTCATGGCAGTGAGAATAGCGGGGAGCGTTAGACTGGGCCGATGCCCGAGATCGAGCTTCTCAACGGGGTGGCCGAGCTGCCGCGGGACGACTGGAACGCCCTGGTCGGCGAGCAATCGCCGTTCCTGGAGTGGGACTGGCTGGCGTCGCTCGAGGAGGCGGGCTGCGTCGGGCCCGGGACCGGCTGGCAGCCTCGGCCGCTGGTCGCCCGCGAGAACGGCCGCCTGCTGGCCGCCTGTCCGCTCTACGTGAAGAGCCACTCCGAGGGGGAGTTCGTCTTCGACTGGGGCTGGGCGGACGCCGCCGAACGCGCCGGCGTCCGCTACTACCCGAAGCTGCTGGTGGGCGTGCCCTTCACGCCGGTGACCGGCAGCCGTTTCCTGGTAGCCGAGGGAGAAGATCGCGAGCACTGGATCCGGCAGCTGAGCGCCACGCTGCGGGAGATTTGCGCGGCCAACGAGCTGTCGAGCGTACACGTGAACTTCTGCCGCGAGGACGAGACCACGCCCTTCGAGAGCTCGGAATACCACCGCCGGGTCGGCATCCAGTACCACTGGCGCAACCACGACTACCAGAGCTTCGACGACTATCTCGACGCCTTCCGCAGCAAGAAGCGCAACCAGATCCGGCGCGAGCGGCGCGCCATGCAGGCCGCAGGTGTCGCGATCGAGACCGTCGCCGGCGACGCCATCGAAGACGCCCTCTTCGAGCCGATGTTCCGCTGCTACATGGCGACCATCGAGTCGCATGTCTACGGCCGGCAGTACCTGAACGAGCGCTTCTTCGAGCTGCTGCGCAAACGCTTCAAGCGGCGGCTGTGCTTCGTCGTGGCCCGACGGGCCGGACGCATCCTGGCTGGAACCACCAACGTCGTAAAAGGCGACACCTTCTACGGCCGCTACTGGGGAGCGCTGGAGCCGCTGCGCCACCTGCACTTCAATGTCTGCTACTACGCCGCCATCGAGTGGTGCATCGCGCGCGGCCTGGCGCGCTTCGAGCCCGGTGCCGGGGGCGACTACAAATGGCTGCGCGGCTTCGAGGCCACTCCGACCTACAGCCTGCACTTTCTGCGCGAGCCGCGACTCGCCGAAGCCGTCGGGCGCTTTCTCGCACACGAGCGCGCCGAGGCCGCGCACGTCATCGACGAGATGGACCGGCAGGGCCCGCTCAAGCGAACACGTCGCGGAGAAAACCCAGCACCGCGTCGTTGAAGGCGTCGTTGCGGTCGCCGGCCACCATATGCCCGGCACCGGCGACATCGGCGAATCGCGCGTGAGGCACGGCGGCGAGAAACTCGTCGGCTCCGGCGGAGCTGACCACGTCACTCGCCTTGCCGCGCACGAGCAACACCGGACACGAGAGGTTGCTGGCGGCATCCATCAGGGCCTTGCCGTTCGTAAAGCGCTCGGCCTCCTCGAGCTCGACGCCTTCCGCGGCCAGGTGCCGACCGCGCGCACCCTGCAAGAAGGCGGGGTCCCAATGCCAGCGCCAGCGACCGTCCTCACCCAGGCGCAGATTCTTGCGAAGCCCGGAGAGATCGGAAGGCCTCGAGCGGTGCCGCCGGTAGCGCGCGACCGAGTCG
>JAFDDG010000052.1 GCA_019310965.1 Deltaproteobacteria bacterium | reverse complement strand
ATCCGTCCGTCGCGCACTCCCACGTCGGCGCGCCGCCTCGCTCCGCCACTTCCGTCGATCAGTGTGCCGTTCTCGATCAGTGTATCGAGCATCATCGCACCTCATCCCTTCTTCGGGTGCCGAGCCCGCAGAGCTCAGCCACGTTGTCGCTCAATCTTCTTGCCGCAGCACTCGCTGGGATTCCGGCAGATGAGATCGACCTTCTGCCAGTGCCGAGGCCGATTGTACCCGTGATCCATGCGAAAACCGAAGTGGAGCTCCCGCCCGCACACCACGGCAGCCGTTTGCTGGCGTTGGCACGTTGCGGATCCTCCCAGCCCACCGAAGCGGGTATCGTCTCGGTAGAGCGCCCGCAGCCAGCCCGCCGGAGGCGGACTAGAGCGCAGGCGAGCCGGCTGGCCCCGGCCCTCGACCGGGAACCCGGATTTCGTCGCATGGCGAGCGGCGCGAAGCGAGACGAGCCATTCGCCGGAGGCGGGTTGGCGGAGAGTGCGACCGTCGGTCGGACGAGGCGCCATGCGGCGCGAGCGTGTCATCGCCGGGCGGGTTTCCGTATGCTGCCAGCGCGAGGAGTCCAGTGAAGCTCGGACAGCGAGAAGCTCGCCCCGGTCGTGGCGCGCAGCGGCCGGGAGAAAACCGCCTTCAGCGGTCCGCTTCCGGAGCGGGTCGGCTCGCGTGCGCGCCGACCCCGCGGCGGTGCCCGATACTGGTGCGCGCGCCCGCGGTCGCGCTGGCGGCGCTCCTGGTCGGGGCCGCGTGCGGCACGGACGAGCGGAGCGAACCCGCCCCGGCGGCGGCCGCGGCGGATCTCGAAGAACTCGAACGGCTCGCCGCACTGGGATACGTGAGCGGCTCCGCTGCCGCGACGTCCGCGGGCGGCGTCACGCTGCACGACCCGGAGCGCGCGGCCACGGGGTTCAACCTCGCGGTGTCGGGTCACGCGCCCGGCGCCACCCTCCTGGACATGGATGGCAACCTGTTGCACGAGTGGCGGGTGAGCTTCGAGCAGGTGTGGCCCGGGCGGGAGGTCCTGCGGCGTTTCCGCGATGCCAACTGGTTTCGCCGGGCGCACCTCTTCGAGAACGGAGATCTGATCGGGATCTGGGGCCACGACGCGGGAATCCTGAAGCTCGATCGGGATTCCAACGTGATCTGGGCCAGCACGATCCGGGCACACCACGATCTCCGGGTCATGCCCAACGGTGACATCTACGTGCTGTTGGCCGAGCACCACATCGTGCCGCGGGTGAATCCGCGCAGACCGATCCGCGAGGACTTCATCGCGATTCTCGACGCCGCCGGCCGGGTCAAGCGCAGCATCTCGCTGCTCGAGGCTTTCGAGAACAGCGAGCGCTATCGCTATCTCTGGATGCTGCACCCCAAGAAGACCGGCGTGATCTTCCACACCAATACGGTCGAGGTGCTCGACGGTTCCATCGCCGACGAGATGCCGGAGTTCGAGGGCGGACGCGTCCTCACGTCGATGCGAGCCATGAATACCATCGCGGTCGTCGACCTCGAGCGAGCCGAGGTGGTGTGGGCGCATCAGGGCGGCTTCGAGGCCCAGCACGATCCGCAGGTGCTGGACGACGGCAGCCTGCTGCTCTTCGACAACAAGGACGAGCCCGGGCGCTCGAGCGTCGAGGCCTATGCGCCCCGGGACATGAGCTTGCGCTGGGTCTACCGCGGCACGCCCGAGCAGCCCTTCTACTCCCAGCACAGCGGGGCCGTCCAGCGGCTCGCAAACGGCAACACCTTGATCACCGACTCGGCCGACGGTCGCGCGTTCGAGGTGACTCCGGACGGCGAGCGCGTCTGGGAGTTCAGCAACCCCCATCGCGTGGCCGATGACGCGGAGCTTCGCGCCACCCTCTTCGAGATGCTGCGGTTGCCGCCCGGCTTCGACGTCTCGTGGGCCAGCGCCGGTCCGCGCTAGACCCCGGTGATACGCTCGACCTCGCTACGCCGTGAACGCGCGCAGAAGCCCCGTCGGCGGCAGGCGTTCGTCATGGCGAGCGTGCTGGTCGCGGCGCTCGGCTGCGGCGCCTTCGAATCCGTGGGTCCCCACGTCGTTCTCGTGACGATCGACACGCTGCGGGCCGATCGGCTCGGCATCTACGGCTACGAGCGCGATACGTCGCCGCACATCGACCGCTTCTTTGCGCGCGGCAGCGTCTTCGAGAACGCGTCGAGCTCCGCGCCATGCACGAACCCCTCGGTGCGCCAATACCTGGGAGGCGCGTTCGACTACGACGTGAAGCGCGATGTGCTGGCCGAGCTGCTGAGCGGCGAAGGCTATCGGACGGCCGCGGTGGTGAGCCAGCACATCTTCTACCAGTCGTTGGACCGCTACCGCCGCGGGTTCGACCACTTCGACATCCAGGGCAGGGCGGAGGTGAACTGGAAGAACTTCACCACGCGCACCGCCAGTGAGGTCACCGATCGCAGCCTCGCCTGGCTCTCCGAGAACGCCGATGCCGAGAAGATCTTCCTCTGGGTGCACTACTTCGACCCCCACGACCCCTACGAGCCGCCCCCCGCGTACCAGGGCTTCGACGCCGGCAATGGGTCGAGCAAGCACGGCGACGTGCGGCGCTACGCCGAGCCATCCGATGCCGGCGACTCGGAGCTCTTCGACGCGAAAGACATCGCGCACTTCCGCAACCTCTACGACGGCGAGATCCAGTTCGTGGACGCCGAGATCGGACGTCTGCTCGAGGGGCTCGAGGAGGCGGGCATCGTCCAGAATGCCATCGTTGCGTTGTCGGCGGACCACGGTGAATGGCTGTGGGAGCAGGAGCGTTGGGGGCATTGCACCGGCGTGAGCGACAGCGAAGTGCGTGTGCCGCTGCTGCTGCGCGTGAACGGGCGACCGCTGGAAGGACGCGGGCGCATCGCCGAGCCCTCCAGCACGCTGGATCTTCTGCCGACGCTGGCGAGTCTGCTCGGCATCGAGATCGAGGATGAGGCCTATCACGGCGTCGACCTGCGCGCGGCACCGCCCGAGCGGGTCGTGGTGTCGATGTGGTCGCGTGAGATCGCGGTGCGAGATGCGGAGTGGAAGCTCGTGCTGGAGAAGGGCGTGCCGCGCTCCCTCTACTGGACCTCGGTGGATCGGGAGGAGCGCTGGAACCGCCTGGCGGATCGCCCGGAGCCACGCAGCCGCCTGCTGGAGCGGGCGGCGCCCTACGTCGGCCTGCACCGGCGCATGCACCTCGAAGGGGTCGAAGACGCCCTGCGCGATCTCGGCTACATCCAGTGAGTGCGGCGGGCGCGCCTCTCAGGACGCACGGCGAAGCAGGTGCTGCTCGATCGAGCGGCAATCCGTGACTCTCCGCAACAGCCCGTCGCGGCCGCGGCGCTCTACAACGGCGACGTCTGGCCTCCGCGCCAGTGGCTCGAGCAGGGTGGGAGGCCTACCGTCTTCGCCCATCAGCGCTGTCGTGCGCATGAGGGAGAACAGATGTCGGCCGAGGTATCCAAAGCCGTGATGCGGCGCTGGTACGATGAGATGTGGTCGAAGAAGAACACGGACCTGATTCCCGAGCTCGCGGGCCCTGACTACGTGCGTCACGAGCCGGGCGGCACGCGGAGCCTTACGGCCGAGGAGTACCGGGATCAGACCGCCAAGCTGGCGGCGGACTGGACCATCAGCGACATGCGTTACAGCCTGATCGCCGAGGGCGACAAGGTCGTGGCCATCGGCAGCTGGAAGCTCAACGGCCAGCAGATGGACTGGGTGCAGTGCTTCCGCGTCGAGAAGGGCAAGCTCGTCGAGACCTGGCTCTCCGGCGTCGCCCAGAGCTGGGACGACGCGGTCTACGCCAATCTCGAAACCACGATCATTCCCGGCTGAGGCGTCGCCGCCTAGCACGCCGGATCGCCGCTGTCGCGAGCGTCGCGAAGCTCGTCGCTGTCAGAAGAGCTCCGACAACGAAGCTCGTGGGGAGGTAGGTGAGCTCCAGCTCGTCGTCCGAGGGGCCCACCGTGACGGCCAGCAGCCCGTCCTTCTGCGAAACCTCGCCCCGTCGGCGCCCCTCCGCAGCGTGCCTGCGGACGCGCCACCCCGAAGCGTAGTTCTGATTGACGACCACGACCCCCTCTCCCTGCGCGCTCACCTCGATCAGCAACCGGTTCGGCGACCATTCTGCGAGGCGAACCCGCCCCGAGCTGCCGTCCAGGTAGATCTCGCCCCGGTAACCTTTGCTCCCAACGGTGGCCGCGTGCGACGGAACGGGAACCACCTTGTAGCCCCTCGTGGACCCACGGTTCGACAGGAACGCCGGATACAGACCGCTGAGCGTGGCGGACTGGGGGTTCGAGTGGCGGGTCCTCCAGCCGTTGGCATCGTAGCCCCGCCACCGGAGGATCTGCTGGAAATCGGAGTTCCTGCGGACCTCCATCGGCGCGATGGGAAAGGCCTCCCCGAAGATCGGCGAGTTGACGAGCATGAGGTCTGCCAGCACGAGAAGCGTCAGGGCCCAGGCCGCGGCCGTTCCCGTGTCTGTCGAAGTCCAGCTTTGCATGCGCGTCTGCACGCTGTCGATCCCGTGGCCGACGAGAATGGCGAAGATCAGCACGGCGCAGATTCCGAAGCGCTGCGTCATGCGCAGGTTGTCGAAGACGGGAAGTGCATGCAGCCCGCTCCAGAGGCTGAGGGGTACATGGTCCCCCAGCGCGATCCACAAGAAGAGCAGCAGGACGACAAGGAGTGGCGCGCGCTGCCGGGGCTTTCCGGAGGCTCCGATGAGGAAGGGGACGAGCGCGATGAGGCCCACGTACATGCCTTCGTGCAGCCATGCGTAGAACTCCTCGGGACGCTCGGCGTAGGCGGAGGAGAGTGTCTGGCTTCGAGCGAAGAGCGCGTTGAGCAGCGCGGTGACGGTGTATCCGGTATGCACGCCCGTGCGGCGCGGATGCTCGAACATGAGTTCGATCGCCGGCAGGACCTTCACCGCGGTGAGCAGGACGGTCTGTACCGAGATGGCTGCGAGAGCCCGAGCGTGCCGGCGCGTCTCTCGCGGTGAGATGGCGCACGACGCCGCGGCGTAGAACCAGAACAGCATCGCGGCCATGATGACGAGATAGATGCCGCCGCCGAAGAGAATGAACGCCAGCACGATGCTCGCTGCACTTGCGTAGCGGACGTTTTCGAGGGCCTTCAGATAGAAGAGGAAGGCCCAGGGGAGGTAGGCGACGTTCAGGGCCCAGGTGTGCCCGACGGTCATGTGCAGCGCGTACCAGCTGTTCAGCATGAAGACGAATGCGGCGGCGAGGGAGCCCGGTCGACCCACCCCGCGGTGGCGCAGCAGATGGAATGCGCCCAGCATGCCGATGACGAGGTGGACGAGGAGCTCGAGCTTCAGACCCACGACTTCGCCGAAGAGCAGGATCAGGGGAAAGGTAGGGGCGAGCACCCGCGACTCGGGATTTGCGAGCAGCGGAACGCCCGACCAGTTGTAGGGGTTCCAGAGCGGAAGCTCGTGGTAGTCGAGGATCGTCGCGCGGGGGACGGCGTGGTGGAAGAGGTGCTGGTCCCAGTCGAGGACGCCCCAGTCGTGAAGGTGGGGCAGGATCGGCGCTGCGAAGACCAACGCGACGGCGCACAGGAGCAGCACCAATGCGACCTCGGCGGACGGCCGGTCCCTCACACTCACTCGTCCTCCCACGCAGCGCCCGACTGGGCGGTCCCAGCATCCGTTCGCAGGGGCCGCCATGTCAACTCGTAGTTCCGGTGGGGGTCGTTCGATAGGTCGACTAATGACTCCTTGAGGGGATAGATCGGTGGTCGATCGAGAATTCCCTGGGGGGAGAGAGCGTCGTGCCCGCTCAGGGATGTTCTTGCTATTTCCCCTAGCAGCGTTGGAAAGGGCAAGAGGCAAGGGCGTCTGGTCATCAGCCGGCACGCCGGGCTGTGGTCTCGTCCCTACGGGCCGTTGGGCGTTGGGCCGCGGGGGTCGAGGGCGTCGCGCAGGCCGTCGCCCAGGAAGTTGAGTGCCAGGAGTGTGGTTGCCAGGAAGCCGGCGGGCCAGAACAGCAGCCACCAGGTGCTGCGCAGCGGGTTTATCACCGCGACGCCTTCTGCCACGAGTTCGCCCCAGGACAGGCTCACGCCGAGCCCGAGAAACGAGAGGAACGATTCGAGGATGATCACGGTCGGCACGGTGAGCGTGGCGTAGACGATGATGGGCCCCAGCGTGTTCGGCAGCACGTGGTGCGCCAGGATGGCGCTGTCGCTGGCACCCAGGGCGCGGGCCGCGGTCACGTATTCGGCGCCGCGCAACGCGAGCACCTGGCCGCGCACGATGCGCGCCATGGTGAGCCACTGCACCAACCCGAGCGCCAGGAAGACCGGCAGGGGATCGCCCCGGGCCGTGTCCGAGAAGAGCAGCATCACCAGAATGACGAGGAACATGTAGGGCACGCCGTAGAGGAAGTCGACGAAGCGCATCAACACCTCGTCGACACGTCCGCCGTAGAACCCCGCCAGCGCACCGACCAGCACTCCGATCAGCACCGAGCTCGCGGTGGCGGCCAGGCCGATCAGCAGCGATGTGCGGCCGCCGGCGAGCACGCGCGCCATGACGTCGCGTCCGAGTGCGTCCCTGCCGAAGGGGTAGTCCACGGAGGGCGGCAGGTTGCGTGCGGCGGGATCGGTGATCATCGGGTCGAGGCCCAGCGCCGGTGGCAGCAGCGCACAGGCCGCCACGATTGCCGCCAATAGACAGGCCCCGAGCGCCGCGCTGTTGCTGTGCCGCAAGCGCTCCCAGGCCTGGCGCCAGGGGCCGGCGGAGGCGGGTCCGGCCGCCCTCACAGCTCGTCTCTCACGCGCGGGTCGATCCAGGCGAGGGTCAGGTCGACCAGCAGGTTGAAGAGCGTGATCAGGCTGAAGTAGACGAGTGCGGTGCCGAGCACCACGGAGTAGTCGCGGTTGATGGCTCCCTTCACGAACCATTGGCCCATGCCCGGGATGCCGAAGAGCGTTTCGACGACGAAGGAGCCGGTCATGATGCCCGCTGCTGCCGGCCCGAGGAATGAGACCACCGGCAAGATTGCGCCGCGCAGCGCGTGCTTCATGACGACGACGCGCTCCGGCAGACCCTTGGCGCGCGCGGTGCGGATGAAGTCCTGCTGCATGACCTCGATGGTTCCCCCGCGTGCGAGCCGCGCGATGATGGCGGCGTACGGCAGCGCCAATGTCAGCACCGGCATGGCCAGGTGCGGATAGCCGCCCCATCCGGCCACCGGCAGCCAGCCGAGCTGGAGTGCGAAGACGATGATGAGCAGCGCTCCGATCACGAAGTTTGGCAGCGAGATGCCCAGCAGGGCGAGGCCCATGTTCGAGAGGTCCTCGGCGGAGCCCGGGCGCAGGCCGGCGCGCACGCCGAGCACCACGCCGATGGCAACGGCCAGCAGCAACGCCAGCAGTCCCAGGGACAGGCTCACCGGCAGGGCGGGCAGCAGCAGGTCTTCGACGGCGCGGCCCTGCACCTTGATGGCGGGCCCGAGCGTGCCCTCGAGGGCCAGGCGCTGCACGTAGATGGCGAAGAAGGCGGTTGCGCTCTCCGGCACGCCGTACTGCGCGCGCAACGCCTGTTCGACTTCCGGCGGCGCGGCGCGCTCGTTGGCGAACGGGTTGCCCGGCGCGAGATACATCAACAGCGTCGTCACGAACGTGAGCAACACCAGGGAGGGCAGCGCGAAGGCGATGCGGCGAAGCAGGCGTTCGGGCAAGCGCAAGGCTCCCGCCGCGGCGAGTGTGGCGCCGAGTCCCGCGGCTGGCCACGGTCCGAGCCAGGCGCGCATTCCGACGAAGAGCGCCGCGGCGAGCCACAGCCCGGCTACGGCGCGCACGGCGCGCTGGGGCAGCCAGACCGTCAGCGCCAGCGCGCCGCATGCCGTCGCGAGGACGAGAATCTCAACGAGACCCACCGGCTAGCGAGCTCCCGCCCGCATCCGCACGTCGCGCAACGGATGCAGGTCCTGCAGGTTCGCACCAGAGCTGCCGTCCGGGAACTCGAGCTCGGAGTAGAAGCCCTCCACTGAGGGATTCACGAGGCCGCTGGAGACGTAGAAGTAGATGGGGATCACCGGATAGCCCCGATTCACGAGCAGGCTCTCGGCCTGGTGGAGAAGCTCCAGGCGAAAGTGCGCCAGGGCGTCGCGGCGTGCGCTCGGATTCCCGGCTGCATCGAGCTTCACGAGTCTTTGGAGCAGGGCCGCCGGCTCCGGGGCCAGCTCGAGCAGTGCCTGCGGAGCCCGGCCGGCGCGCGCGCTATTGCCCGCGGCGGCGATCAGGGCGTCGAACGCGGGATCGCTCCAGCCGGTGCGATTGTTTCCGCCGTCGGTCACGAACATGTCGAGGAAGGTGTTCGGGTCCATGTAGTCGCCGATCCAGCCGGCCCGCGCGATGTCGTAGTCCTGTGCATCGACGCTCGCGAGGTAGCTCTGCCATTCCTGGTTGTAGGCCTCGACGTGCACCCCGAGGTTGCGCCGCAGCTGGTCCGCGATGACTTCCGCGATCTTCTTGTGGTCCTCGTGGGTGTTGTAGAGGATGCCGATCTCGCGCATGCCGGCACCGCCCGGAAAGCCGGCCTCTGCCAACAATGCCTGCGCCCTCGGAACGTCGAAGCCGAAACCGCTCTGCGGGGCGCTGTAGCCGGGCATGCCGGGAGGCACGAGCGTGTGGGCCGGAAGCTGGCCCAGGCGCATCACCTCTTCGGTGATCTCGCGGCGATCGATGGCGAGGCCGAGCGCCCGGCGCACGCGCGGATCGTCGAGCGGCGGCCGCGTCGTGTTGAGACGGTAGAAGTAGACGATCATGCTCGCGCCGCTGTAGAAGTCGTCCCGCTCGCGCAGAATGTCGGCCAGCTCGACCGGATAGAGACTGGGGAGCCAATCGACGGCGCCGGTCAGATAGAGGTTGAGCGCAGTCGTGGGGTTCTCGATCGCGAGGACATCGATGCTGCGCAACGCGACGGCGTCGAGGTCCCAGTACTCCGGGTTCGGACTCAGGCGGATGCGGTCACCGACCCGCCAGCTCTGCAGCACGAAGGGCCCGTTTCCGACGATCGTCTCCGGCAGGAACCAGCCCCGGCCATGGGCTTCGACGCTCTCCCGCGGCACCGGAAACGTCGAGAAAAACGATGTGAGCTCGAGGAAGTAGGGGATGGGTGCCTCCAGCTCGACCACCAGCGTTCGATCGTCGAGCGCGTAGACCCCACGATCGATGCCGAAGCCGCCGGATGTGTCGCCGTCGAAGTCGGCGGCGCCGCGCAGGCCCCCGAGCAGGTAGGCGTACTTCGCACCGGTCTTCGGGTCGAGCAGGCGCAGCCAGGAATAGACGAAGTCGTGCGCGGTGACCGGCTTGCCGTTGCTCCAGCGCGCGTCATCGCGCAGCTGAAAGGTCCAGCGCAGTCCGTCGTCGGAGTTCACCCAGGTGTGGGCCACACCCGGCACCGGGCGCAGGGTGCGCGCGTCTCGGCGAGTCAGCCCTTCGAAGATCTCGATGGCGATTCGAAACTCCGGATGGCCGGTCATGTGCGCTGGATCGAGGGTTTCGGGCTCGGCCGCGTTGACGAAGGTGAACTCGGCGGGGTCCCTGCTCGAGGTCGAGAAGGTGAGTCCCGCGACGGCGAGGGTTGCTGCCACGATCGCCACTAGAGCGGCGAGCGGGCGTACCACGCCTAATGTTCCTCGTCGTAGAGGTGGCAGGCGACCTGGCGCAGCGTATCGCCGGGCTGCTCGCGCAGCGGGGGAGTCTCGCGGGCACAGCGCTCTGTGGCGTTCCGGCAGCGCGGATGGAAGTGGCAGCCCGTCGGCGGTGCGAGAGGCGATGGCACCTCTCCCGGCAGTACCTGGGGCTCGAGATCCAGGCCGGGATCGGGGACGGGATTCGCCGAGAGGAGTGCCTGAGTGTAGGGGTGCAGAGGCTCGCGGAAAAGGTCCTCGGTGCGCGCGGTTTCCACGAGCCGCCCCAGGTACATGACGCCCACGCGATCGGCGAGGTGTTGCACGACGTTGAGATCGTGGCTGATGAAGAGGTAGGAGAGGTCGAGGGACTCCTGGAGATCCTGCAGCAGGTTCAGGATCTGCGCCTGGATCGAGACGTCCAGGGCGGAGACGGCCTCGTCGCAGACGATGAAGTCGGGGCCGAGCGCCAGAGCCCGCGCGATGCCGATGCGCTGTCGCTGGCCGCCCGAGAACTCGTGCGGGTAACGGGTGCGGTACTCCGGGGCCAGGCCCACCTGTTCGAGCAGCGCTCCGACCCGCGCGTCGAGCTCTTTGCTTGTCGCGAGCCCGTGCACGCGCAGGGGCTCGCCGATGATGCCGCCGACGGTCATGCGCGGGTTGAGCGAGCTGTAGGGGTCCTGGAAGATCAGCTGCATGCGCCGTCGCAGCAGGCGCAGCTCGCGCTTGCCGAGATCGAAGACCGAGGCGCCGTCGAAGCGCACCTGGCCTGCGGTGGGCTCCATCAGGCGCAACAAGGTGCGCCCCGCCGTCGTCTTGCCGCAGCCCGATTCGCCCACCAATGCGAAGACTTCGCGCCGTCCGACGTCGAAGGACACGTCGTCGACGGCCTTCACCCAGGCGCCGACGCGCGAGAACACCCCTCCGCGCACCGGGAAGTACTTCTTGAGTCCGCGTACTTCGATGAGCGGGGCGGCGGTCACCGAGATGTCTCCGCGGCGTGCAGCCAGCAGGCGGCGCGGTGCCCGGGCATCACCTCTTCGAGCGGCGGCTGCTCGGCCGGGCAGCGTCCGAGTACTTCGGCACAGCGATCGCTGAAGGCACAGCCGGCCGGGTAGTCGAGCGGCGCCGGCACGTTGCCGGCGATGGCCGCGAGTCGGGCCCGCTCGCGGCCCGGGCGCGGGAGCGCCCGCAGGAGCGCACGGGTGTAGGGGTGTTGCGGCTGCTCGAAGAGCTCCATCACCGCGCTGTGCTCGACGATCTTGCCCGCATACATCACGGCCACCTCGCGCGCGAAGTGCGCCACCACTCCCAGGTTGTGGGTGATCAAGAGGATCGCCATCCCCATCTCTTCCTGCAGCTGCGTCAGCAGGTCGAGGATCTGCGCCTGGATCGTGACGTCGAGTGCCGTGGTCGGCTCGTCCGCGATCAGCAGGTCCGGGCCGCAGATCAGCGCCATCGCGATCATCACGCGCTGCTTCATGCCGCCCGAGAGCTCGTGGGGGTAGGCGTCTACGCGCTTCTCGGCGGCGGGGATGCCGACCTTGCGCAGCATTTCGATGGCCCGGTCGCGCGCCTCGGCGGGGCTGGCTTTCCGGTGGATGCGCAGCACTTCGGCGATCTGTTCGCCGACGCTGAATACCGGGTTCAACGATGTCATCGGCTCCTGGAACACCATGCCGATGCGTCGTCCGCGGATCGCGCGCAGCGCTGCGCTGCGCAGCTGCGTGAGCTCCTGGCCGTCGAAGTGCACCTGTCCGCGAATCACGCGGCCGGGCGGATCGACGAGGCCCATCACGGCCATCGCCGTGACCGACTTGCCCGATCCCGATTCGCCCACGAGCGCCAGCGTATGACCGCGGTGGATCTCGAGGTCGATGCCGCGCACCGCCGGCAGCTCGCCCATGCGGGTGAAGAACGACACGCAGAGGTCGTGGATGGAGAGGAGCGGCTCGCTGGTCTGCTCGTGTGCTGCCGTCAAGCCAGGCTCCTCAGTGCACGTCGAGCTTCGGGTCGAGCGCATCGCGCAGGCCGTCGCCGAGCAGGTTGTAGGCCGTCACCGTCACGAAGATCGCCGCTCCGGGGAAGACCGCCAGCCACCAGGCGAAGGTGCTGGCGCGGGATTCCGCGAGGATCGAGCCCCACGTGACCAGATGCTGGGGCACGCCGATGCCCAGGAAGGAGAGGCCGGATTCGAGCAGGATTGCGCTGGCCACGCCGAAGGCCATCGACACCAACACGGGAGCCACCGCATTCGGCAGGATGTGGCGGAACATCACGCGTGCGTCGGACACGCCGAGACTGCGCGCGGCGGTCACGAAATCCTGCGAGCGCACCTTCAAGAACTCGCCGCGAATGAAGCGCGCGATGCCGACCCAGCCGGTGAGGCCGAGAATCGCCATGATGACGTAGATCGAAGGTGGAAAGATCGCCGCCACGGTGATGATCAGGAAGAAGGTCGGGATGCCGAGCATCAGCTCGAAGATGCGCGAGAGCGCGACATCGACCCAGCCGCCGTAGTAGCCGGCGACGCCGCCGAGCAGGATGCCGATGCTCGCCTGGATCGCCACCACCACCAGCCCGATGGTGAGCGAGACGCGCGTGCCGTGCACCATGCCGGCGGCGACGTCGCGACCCAGCGCGTCGGTTCCGAGCCAGTGCTGGGCCGACGGTATGGCGAAGACCTCGCCCGTCAGGTCGACGGCCGTAGACGCGTAGGGAATCGGCGGCCAGAGTGCCCGGTCGGCCACTCGATTCAGGGCGGCGAAGTCGGCGTTCAGCAGCTCGGGCTGCCACCGCATCCAACCGAGCTGCACGCCGTACTCGCGGAAGAGGGGGAAATAAGTGAGGCCCTCGAGCTGCATGTAGAGGGGCTTGTCGCTGGCGATGAAGTCCGCGAAGAGCGCCACCACGGCCAGCGTCACCACGATGCGCAGGCCCCACACCGCGCGCTGCTGGGTGCGCAGCTCGGCCCACACCCTGCCGAAGTAGGTCTGCGGCCGCGCGCTCACGCCGACCCCCTGCCGAAATGGATGCGCGGATCCACCCAGGCCAGGGCCAGATCCGAGAGCAGGATGCCGACGATGGTGAGGAACGAGCCGGCCGCGAAGATCGCGATGACCACCGGGTAGTCTCGCGCGAGCACCGATTGGAAGGCGAGCTGGCCCAGGCCCGGGATCGAGAAGATCGTCTCGATGATCACCGAGCCGCCGATCATGGCAGGCAGCAGCCCCGCCAGGATCGTGATCACGGGGATCAGCGAGTTGCGCAGCATGTGCTTCAGGATCACCGTCGGCTCCGACACGCCCTTGGCTCGCGCGGTGCGGATGTAGTCCATGCGTGCGTTCTCGAGCATCGAGGTGCGCATGAAACGCGAGAGCGCGGCGAACGACGCGTAGGTCGTGCACAGCAATGGCATCGCCAGGTGGTAGGAATAGTCCGCGAGCCGCTGCCACCACGGCCAGCTCGGGTCGTGCTCGAGCGAGCGCAGGCCGCCCGGCGGGAAGAAGGCGTAGAAGTCGCCGCCGCAGAAGAAGATGATGATCAGCGTGCCGATCCAGAAGCTCGGCAGCGAGTAGAGCATGAAGACGCTGACGGTCGAAATCTTGTCGAAAAGGCTGCCGTTGCGCACGGCCGAGTAGATGCCGAGCGGAATGGCGATCAGATAGGTGAGGAGGATCGAGACGACGTTCAGCGTCAGCGTGACCGGCAGCCGTGGCACGATCTTGTCCCAGACCGGTTGTCGATCCTTGAACGAGATGCCCAGCTCGCCACGCAGCATGCGCCCGAGCCATAGCGCGTACTGCATCGGAATGGCGCGGTCGAGGCCCAGCTCCTTGCGCAGCTCTTCCTTGGCGGCGCTCACCTCTGCCAGGCTGTCTGCGTCGACGCCCTCGCTGCCGGCGCCGGCGCCACCGGCGAAGAAGAGATCCACCGGATCACCGGGTGCGGCCAGCATGATCGCGTAGGCGAGGAAGGTTACCCCGAGGAAGGTCGGGATCAGCAGAAGCAGGCGTTGGGTGATGTATTGGAGCACGCTGGGACGCCGAACTCAGTAGCGGCGCAGGTCGACGGGGACCCACCACTCGTTCAGCGACAGTCCCGCGCCTGGGTACGGGTCGGCATTCGAGAAACGGCGATCCCAGACGCTCACGCTCGAGCGGGTGTACAGGAAGGTGTAGGGCTGCTCGTCGTAGAGGATCTCCTGTGCGCGCCGATACAACCGCTTGCGCTCCTCCGCATCGAACTCCACGCGGTAGCGCTCGAGGATCCCGTCGAGCTCCGCGTGTTTGAAGCGAATGTGGTTCGAGCCATTCTCGATGGCCTGGGAGGAGTGCCAGATCTGGTAGAGGTCCGGCGGGATCATGGCGCCGCCGCCGCCCCAGCCCATGATGACGGCGTCGACGTCGGCGCGGTTGAGGCGCTCGAGCAGGATCGACCAGTCGACAGCCCGGAACGAGGCGTCGATGCCGTGGCGCTTGAAGCTGTCGATGACGGCGAGTCCCACCTTGCGGCGCTCGTCGTTTCCCGCGTTGGACACGATTTCGAAGCGCAGGGGCACCCGCTGGCCGTCGATCTCCTTGTCGAGGATTCCGTCGCCGTCGCTGTCGCTCCAGCCAGCCTCGGCCAACAGCGTTTCGGCCTTCTCCGGCGAGTAGGTCCACGGTGCCAGGTCGCGGTTGTATTCGGGTCGTTTCGGAAAAACGGGTCCCTCGACCGCCTGGGCGAGCCCCAGCATCACCTTGTCGACGATGTTTTTCTTGTCTACCAGATGCGACAGGGCCCGACGCACGCGCTTGTCGGCAAAGATCGGACGCAGCTGGTTCCAGCCAATGTAGGCGTAACCGTTGAGGATCTCGGCGTGCTTGCGGGATCGCTGCCGGAAGCGCGCGTTGTTCGTCTGTCGCGTGGCCTGGATCGGCGTGATCCTGAGGATGTAGTCGAGCTTGCCGGCCTTGAACGCGACCAGCTGTGCTTCGGTGTCGTTGATCACGCGGAACACGATGCGGTCGACCCAGCCATCCCCCAGGTCCGTGTCGTCCATGCCCCAGAAGTTCGCCCGGTGTCGCAGAACGACCTGCTCGCCGGTTACCACGTCGCGTTTCGGGTCCTCGATGAAGTACGCGCCGGAGCCCAGCGGGCGGCGCGCGAAGTCTTCGTTGAAATGTTTCGCGAAGCGCTCCGCGCGGGCCTGTTGCTCGGCGTCCAGGGCATCCCAGTCGTTCAGCTGCGCCACGCTGAATTCGCCGAGGAGATCGTCCGGGTCGTAGTAGTGGCGCGGCAGGATCTCGAAGCCGCCGAGCATCCAGGTATTGCGGAAGTAGACTTCGGCGAGGTCGATGCGCACCGTGTGGGAATCCACGGCCGTCGCACTCTCCAGCGAGTCGTAGTAGTTGCGAAGCTGCGGCGCGGCGACCTTCGGGTGACGAATCGTCTTCAGGCTGAAGATCACGTCCTGCGCGGTCAGAGGCTTGCCGTCCGAGAAGGTGACGTTCTCGCGCAGCCGGAAGGTGTAGGTGAGCTGGTCGTCGGAGATCTCCGGCAGCTCGCGGGCTACCAGCGGCCTATGACCGAAGGTCTCGGGATCGATCGTGAGCAGGCTGTCGAAGATCCAGCCCAGGACGCGGTTCGAGGGCTGATCGTTCGCCGTGTAGGGGTTCAGGTTCTCGGGATCCGAAAGCAACTCCAGCACCAGCCAGCCGCCGCGCTGGGGCGGGTCCGTCGTGCCGCTGGTTTCGCTCTTCGCGCTGGCCTGCGGTGCGGCGGCTGTGGTGTCGCTCGAGTCGTCGTCCTGCGGCCCGCCACAGGCCAGAGCCAGGCCCAGGCAGGCCAGGCCGGCCCAGCGGCTCGCGCGCGCCGTGAGCCCAGTGCGCTCGAAGATCATCCCTTCCCCCCATTCCGTGCATCGGCGACGCACGCGCCGCTGACGCTGCCGCGGCCCGGGCCCCCGGTCAAGCCGACGCTGCCGTCTCTCGCAGCGCCTCGGCCATCACGTCGGCGGAGCGGTCCCAGTCGAAGCGCTGCGCCCAACGGTGTGCTTCGGTGGCCAGGCGCGCGAGCGTAAGCTCATCTGCCAGCAGGCCCCCGATGGCGTCCCGCAGACGCTCGCTGAACACCTCGGCTGCAGCGGCCGGCACCAGCAACCCCGTTTCGTCATGGCGCACGGCGTCGCGCAAGCCCGGTGCATCCGTCGCCACCACCGGCACGCCCAGTGCGTTGCACTCGATCACCGTCAGGCCCCAGCCTTCCTTCACGGAGGCGCAGACCGCAACCCGGGCTTCCGCCAGCAGGGCGTCGCGCTCCGCGTCCGAGACGAAGCCCGTGAAGCGGGTGCGCTCGGCGATCCCCAGCTCGGCTGCCAGCGCCTCCAGGCGCCCCCGCTCGGCGCCGCGTCCGATCAGCACGATCTCCAGCTGTGGGAAGCGTTCGACGAGTCCCGCGCAGGCGCGCAGCAGCCGGTCGATGCGCTTGTAGCTCTCGAGCCGACCTAGGTAGGCCACGCGGCACGGGCGCGCCGAGACCTCGATGGGCTGCCGCGCGGGGAAGGTGATGCCGTTGTGCAGCAGGCCGATCTGCTCGCGGGGCAGGCCGCGTCGGACGAGGTCGTCGCGGGAGCTCTCGGATACGGCCAGGCACGGTACGTTCCGATAGATGTGCGGGATCAGCTTCTCGATCGCCACCACCGTGGCCGCGATCGGCCAGGCCACCTGCAGGAAGGCGCTCTGTCCGAACAGGTGGTGGTTCACGGCCAACACCGGGCCCGCCGCGTAGGCCCGGGCGCAGAACGGCACCTTGTTCAGGTGCTCCACCACAACGTCCCAGCGTCCGCGGCGGGTTTCCCAGGCCGTTGTGGCGACGGCGCGCGGGTAGTAGAAGGGAACGGGCCCGAGGCGGCGCACCTCGAGCCCCTCGAGCTGTTCGCGCGCAGCGCCGCCCGAGAAGCCCACCGCGAGCTGGGTCATGGCGATGCCCCGGGGTGCCAGCCGCTTGGCGATCTCGGCGATGTGCACCTCGGCGCCGCCTGCCCTCGGGTGCAGTGGGTCGCGTTCGTTCAGCAGCAGGACGCGCATGGAGTCGGGCATGTGTGGCGAGCGGCGTCCCTAGAGGCGTCCGATCCAGTTGGCCACGCGCATCCACGGGCAGATCCACAGCGCCTCCATCGCGATACTGAGGCTCAGCTTGGATTCGCCGCGCTCGCGGTCGAGAAAGAAGAACGGGATCTCCTCGAGCCGGGCTCCGTATTTGTACAGCCGATAGTTCATCTCGATCTGGAAGGCGTAGCCGTCCGAGCGGATCTTCTGGAATCCGATGCGCTCGAGTAGCTCGCGGCGTGTGCAGCGAAAGCCACCCGTGGTGTCCGAGATCGGCAGCCCCGTGACGATTCGGGCGTACTGGTTGCCGAACCAGCTGATCAGGATGCGTTCGATGGGCCAGTTCACGACCGTGATGCCCTTGAGGTAGCGCGAGCCCAGCACCACGTCGCAATTCCGGATCTTCTCGAGCATGATCTTCAGCGTCTCCGGCGGGTGCGAGAAGTCGGCATCCATCTGGATCACCTGATCTGCGCCGAACTCGAGCGCCCGTGCGATGCCGTCGCGGTAGGCGCGGCCGAGCCCCCGAGTGCCGTGGCGGTGCAGGACTTTTACGCGCCCCGGGTGCTTCGCCACCAGGTCGTCGGCGATCTTGCCGGTGCCGTCTGGCGAGGCGTCGTCGACGACGAGCACCTCGATGCTTGGATCCTGCTGCAGCACCTGCGGCACGATGAGCGGCAGATTCTCTGCCTCATTGTAGGTCGGGATGACGACTACGGTTCGGCTCACGATTCGAATAGTTTACTTCTTTCGAGGGGTTAGGCCCATGCGCCCGAGGCCCCGGCAAGCGGCAGGCAGACCTCGGCGGTTCAGTCCGGCCGCCATCGAGCCGATGCCAGAGGCCGGCATGGCGGGGACTCTGAAGCTCGGACAGCTGCTGGTGGCGCAGGGGCTCATCCATCCGGATGAGCTCGCCGTCGCGCTGGCCGCCCAGCAGGACCAGGGCGGAGGGCGCCTCGGCCGTGCGCTGATCGCCATGGGCGCGGTCGAGGAGGAGCAGCTCATCCAGGTCCTGGCAGAGCAGCTCGGCGTGCAAGTGGCGCGCATCGGCGAGCGAACGGTGTGCGCCGAGATCATCGAGCTCATTCCCCCCGAGGTGGCCGAGAAGCACCGCTGCCTGCCGCTCTTCTTGCGCGACGAAGATGCCGGCGAGGTGTTGGTGCTCGGCATGGAAGATCCATCGGATGCCGCTGCGGTCGACGACGTGCAGCGTCACGTGCGCTGCGGGCTGCGACCGGTGCTGATCGCCCCGACAGAGCTCGAGGCGGCGCTCGAGCGCTACTACCGGAGCGCCGAGCCGGGCGCGCCCGAGGACCCGCTGGCTGCCCCCGGCATGCTGCCCGCGCTTTCCGCGAGGGCCGAGGGCGAGGAGACCCCCGGCCCGCTCTTGCCGCCGATGAACCTGCTGGACACGTCGGATGACGCCTCCTGGAGCGAGCCCGCCGACGACCCGGGGCTCACCGACGACACCTTTGCGGGCGAAGATCCGTTCGCCGCTTTCGACAAGGAACCCTTCGCCGCCGATGCGGAGTCGGTGGCGCGAGAGGAGCCGACCGACCCGGTCTGCACAGCTGCCGAGACCCGCGTGCCTGCGGCAGCGGAGAGGCAGGAGGCCATTCTGCAGGCGTTGGCCCAGTTGCTCGTCGAGAAGGGCGTCATCACTCGCGAAGAGTTCGCCACGCGGCTGCGCCAGCTGATGCGCCAGTCCGACTGACCCGGTTGACACCCACTGCGGCCGGCGCGATACCTCGTGCGCCGGGTGCGTCGCCGCCCACTGGAGGGGCCCCTGAATGCGTCTCGAATACGGTTTCGATCTCAGCTCTGTCGATGTCCCGCGTTTTTCCGTCGAGGCGGTCGAGGGCATCGGCAAGCTCTTCACCCTCGCGACGCTCGTGCTCAACGTGCTCGAGAGCAAGCCGCAGGTGGAGATCGTCTTCCACGGCCTCAACCCGGAAGATCCGGAGAGGAAGATCGAGGCCTTCAAGGAGGTCGTCGGCAGCTCGGGGGCCGGTCCCGGGGTCCGCTACGTGCTCGCCAAGGGCGGGCAGATCCCCGGTTCGTCGAGTTCTTATCGCTGGTTGACGGTAGAGCTGGTGGGCTAGGGACGCAGCTTCGCGTCACTCCGCGCGCCGTCCCGCCGCGCCAGCGCCAATGCGCCCAGGACGGCCAGGCCGAAGCCGGCCGCCCGACCTGTCGGGGATCCACCGCGGCCGCTGCAGCCGGCCGGCGTGCAGGCCGGGCCGTGGCGTTGCGGCTCGGGCAGCTCCGCCTGTGCGGCGCTGGCCAGCAGGCAGCTGGTGAGGACGGCGAGCAGCGGGCCTCGGGACATGGCATCAGGATACACCGGACCGGGAACGCTGCAGCGCCTGCCGGAGTCTTCGACGTTGCGCGGGACCGGCCCTGGCCTAGGCTCTGAGCCCCCGAGAAACCCGTGCAAGATCTAGTGTTTATGAAAAAATCGGAGGAGGGAGGACGGCCTGGGGTGACGTCCGTTCAAGCCGATCACAGCGAGCGTCCTGTGCGGCCCGACAAGCGCAACCTGATGCTCGATGCAGCGATCCATGTGTTCGCGCGCACGGGGTACCACGCGGCCCGCGTGTCCGACATCGCGTGTGAGGCCGGCATCGCGTACGGCCTCGTCTATCACTACTTCACCAACAAAGAGGAGATTCTGAACAGCATTTTCGAAGAGCGCTGGTCGGGGTTCCTCGAGGCGGTGGAGAGCATCGCGGACGCCAAGACTTTTTCGCGTGACAAGCTCGAAGCGGTGGCCGCCCTGGTGTTGAACGCATATCGTCTGCGCCCCGAGTGGGTGAAGGTGCTGGTGCTCGAGATCCAGCGCTCGTCGCGCATCGCGGAGCCCGATCAAATGCGAGCCGTCGGCCGCTTCTTCCAGATCGTGGCGCGCATGCTGCGCGAGGGCCAGGAGCAGGGCGAGCTGCGCGGGGACATCGATCCCGCCGTAGCGGCGTATCTCTTCGTTGGAGGTCTCGATCTCGTGATCACGGCCAGCGTGCTCGAAGAACTGCATATCGAACCCGGCACTGAGGAGGCGTACTACCAGAAGGTGGCGCACAGTGTCGCCGAGATATTCTTGAACGGTCTGGCAGCCGAAAGGGGAACGGAGTGATCGAGGCACGAGGGCTCTCGAAGCGCTACGGGGACATCGTCGCGGTGGACGATGTGTCGTTCGCGGTCGGGAGAGGTGAGGTGGTCGGCTTTCTCGGCCCCAACGGGGCGGGCAAGACCACGATCATGCGCATGTTGACCGGCTTCCTGCCGCCGACCGATGGCAGCGCGAAGATCGCCGGTCACGACATCTTCGAGGAGCCGCTCGCCGCGCGCCGCTCCGTCGGCTATCTGCCCGAGACGCCGCCGCTCTACCCAGAGATGACGGTCAGCGCCTATGTCGCCTACGTCGCGCGCATCAAGGACGTGCCGCGGGCGCGGCGCCGTGCGGCGGTGGATCGCGCGCTCGAGCGCTGCGGGCTCGGCGAGGTGCGGGGTCGCGTGATCGGAACGCTCTCCAAGGGCTTCCGTCAGCGCGTCGGTCTGGCCCAGGCGATCGTGCACGATCCGGCGGTCTTGATCCTCGACGAGCCGACGGTGGGTCTCGATCCGCTGCAGATTCGTGAAATCCGTGGGCTGATCGCCGAGCTGGCGTCGCCGGAGCAGGGCGACGCGCAGCACACGGTGATCCTCTCCACCCACATCCTGCCCGAGGTCGAGGCCATCTGTCGCCGCGTCATCCTGATCCATCAGGGCCGCAAGGCGATCGATGCGCCCCTCGAGGAGCTGACCCGCGGCGGGCACAGCCTGGACGAAGTGTTCGCGCGGGAGACGACTCGTGATGTCGCCGAGGCCTCGCCCGCGGCGGCTGGCAATGCCCCGGACGCTGTGATGGGCAGCGGGGAGGGGCCGGCATGAAGCACGTGGCAAGCGTGGCGGGCCGCGAGTTGCGGGGGCTCTTCGTATCGCCGGTGGCGTACGTGGTGCTCGCGCTCTTCTCCGTGGCCGCCGGCATCTTCTTCTTCGCGTCGACGGCGCTCTTCAGCGAGTGGGTCATGCGGCTCACGAGCTACCAGGCCTTCGACGAGCTGGCGCGCTGGAATCTCAACGATCAGCTGATCGGTCAGTTCTACTCGTCGATGTCCGTGATCCTGATGCTTGCGACGCCGGCGCTCACCATGGGTCTGCTGGCGTCGGAGAAGACCAACGGCACCGAGGAGCTGCTGCTCACGAGCCCGCTCACGATCTGGGAGATCGTGCTGGGCAAGTTCGTGGCCGTCGCATTCTTCACGGCCGCGCTGGTGACGATCATCGGGTTGTTTCCGGCGCTTCTCTTCGTCTACGGCGATCCCGAACTCGGGAAGACACTCTCGGGGCTGCTCGGTCTGCTGCTCATCAGCTGGACCTACGTGTCCATCGGGCTGTTCGCCTCGTCGCTCACTCGCAGCCTGGTGATCGCATTCCTGCTCACCTTCGTCTTTCTGATCGTGATGTTGATCCTGCCCGCGCTCGGGCAGCTCGGCGGCGCGTCGGGCTCGGCGGAGCTCTTGACCTGGATCTCCGCGGATACGCATCTCACCCAGCTCGTCGGCGGGCTCATCGATACGGCGGATCTCGCCTACTTCGCGGTCATGATCGGCAGCTTCCTGGTTCTCACGAAGGCGTCGGTCGAATCGGCACGCTGGCGCTAGGAGACATCACGAATGGGTTCTTCTCTGCTCCTTTGGGCCCTGGGAGGGGTCGCCGTTCTCTTCGGCATGCTCAACCTCTTCGTGGGAATCTTCGCCCAGGCCTTCGATCCGTGGTGGGTCTGGGGAAACCTCGCGGTGGGCGTCGGCCTGCTCGCCGCGGCAGCCATCACCAATCTGGACGCGCTGCGCGAGCGCATGCACTCGGGCGAGGCCAGGCGCGTGGGCCGGTACGGATCGAGTGCGCTGCTCTCGACGGCGCTGGTCGTCGCCATTCTCGGCCTGCTCGGTTTCCTGTCGACGCGTTATCAGCACCGCTTCGACTTGAGCGAGCAGCAGGTGCACTCGCTCACGAGTCAGACCGAGAACGTGTTGGCGGCACTGGAAGAGGACGTCGAGGCCATCGCGCTCTTCCCCACACTGGGTGTGCAGCCGGTGCGCGATCTGCTCGACCGCTATGCCTACGCGAGCCCCCGCTTCAAGGTCACCTACGCCGATCCGAATGAACGCCCCGATGTGCTGGCGCGGACCCATGTCTCCGAGGAAGACCTCGGACAGGGTCTTCTCCACATCAGTTTCGGCGGCGAGTCGACGCAGGTGCGCGAGGTCACCGAAGAGCGGGTGACCAACGCGCTGGTCAAGCTCTCCCGGACTGGCGAGAAGACCGTCTATTTCCTCGAGGGTCACGGCGAGCGACCTGTCCAGGGCGAGCCGGCGGCCACGAAGGAAGGGTTCTCCCGGGCCGCCGAGGCGTTGGTCAACGAGAATTACCGGGTGGAGAAACTGTTGCTCGCCGCTACGGGCGCGGTGCCGGATGACGCCGACGTGGTCGTCGTGGCCGGCGCCACCCGGCCGCTGCTGGAGGCCGAGCAGGCAGCGCTGCAGGCTTATCTCGAGCGCGGCGGCGCGTTGCTGACGCTAATCGATCCGCGCGCGCAGACGGATCTCGTGGACCGGGTGCGCGCCTGGGGCGTCGACATCGGCGACGACGTCATCGTCGATCGCCGGCTGGCGATCTTCGGCCAGGCCACGTCGCCATTCGCCCAGAGCTACGACACGTCGCACGCCATCACGAAAGACATGCGCGAGACGACGCTCTTCCACATGGCCCGCAGCGTGCGCGGCCGCGAAGGCGCCGACTTCACCGAGCTGGTGATGACAGGCGATGACTCGTGGGCGGAGCGCGACCTCGATCGATTCTTTGGCGACGGCGAGGCGGAGCTCGATGACGCCGATCTCGCCGGGCCCGTCTCGGTGGGTGTCGCCGGAACGCTGTCGTTCGCCGCCGCCTCGGACACCGAGGGCGTCGCGACGCAGGTCGAAGCGCGCGTGGCGGTCTTCGGCGATGCCGATTTCGCTGCGAACGAGCGGCTAGACGCCTATCGCAACCGCGACCTCTTCGTGAACACGGTGAACTGGCTGATGGGCGACGTCGAAGCCATCTCGATCCGGCCGTCGATCTCGCGAGCCTCGCGCTTCCAACTGTCTGCCGAACAGTTCGTGCGAATCCGCACGTTGTCGCTCTTCGTGCTGCCGGAGCTGCTCGCCATCATCGGCATCTGGGTGTGGTGGTCTCGTCGGAGCGAGGCGCGATGAACCCCCGTGTCACCGGCATCCTGCTGCTGTGCGCGGCGGCACTCGGCGCCTTCGTCTGGTTCTACGAGATCGAGGGTGAGGCGGATCGCAGAGCGGCCGAGGACGCGGGCAAGCGGTTGTTTGCAGAGCTCGAGGCCGACGCCATCGAGTGGGTCGAGCTGGACGTATCGGACGGCATGCGGGTGCGGGCGGAACGCAGCGCGGGCCGCTGGGCGATCGTGGGGCCGCTGCTCTTCCCCGGCGACACCTCGGCCTGGGACGCCATCGCGGCGACGCTGGCCAGCGCCACCAGCGAGACCCTCTTCGAAGATCCGCAGCCGCCTGCGGTCTACGGCCTGGCGGATGGCGCGGACGAGATCCGCTTCGCAGCCGGCGGCGAAGAGCGCGCGTTGCGCCTGGGCGGCACCGCGCCGATCGGCAGCAACGTCTACGCGGCGGTGGTGGGCACGCAGCCGGTGCACACCATCGCGAGCTGGCGTGCCAGCTCGCTGCGCAAGGAGTTCACGGAGCTGCGCGACAAGCGCGTGCTCGACTTCGATGCGGGCAGTGTCGCCGCCATCGAGGCCGAGTGGCCAGGGGCGCGGGTTGCGCTCGAGCGCGACGGCGACAGCTGGCGGATGACCGCGCCCGTCGAGGGGCCGGCGGACGCCGACCGCGTGACGGACCTGCTCTCGGAGCTCGCTTTCCTGCGCGCCGACGGCTTCGACGATGCGCCGCCCTCGGATGCCGATGCGGGCCTCGCGCCGCCGGCCTATCGGGTGAGGCTGACCCTCGCCGACGCCGCGGCTGGCGATGCCGCGGAGGCACCGCGAGTGCTCGAGCTGGCGCTGGGCAGCGAGGTCAGCGACGACTCGCGTTATGCACGCGGCGCCCAGGTGTCGCTCTACCGCATTGCGGCGGCGCGACTCGATGATCTGCCGCGCGAGGTCTCTGCGTACCGCTACAAGCGGCTGGCCGATTTCGACAGCAAGGACGCCCAGCGCGTCGAGCTCGTCTTCCGGGGGCCGGACGGTGAGCCGGTCGAGATCGTGGCGACGCACAGCGACGGCGTTTGGAGCAGCGAGCCCGAGGCGCTGGACCCCGCGAAGCTCGGAACATTGGTGCGCGAGCTCGCGGGCCTCACCGCGGAGAGCATTCTCGCCGAACGCGTCGGGCCGGACGAGCTCGCGGGCCTGGAGCTCTCGCCGCCGGCGGCCGCCTTCACGGTGCGCTCCGCCGAGGGTGAGGAACCGTTGGCGCAGGTTCGGCTCGGGGCGCTCCAGGGCAGCGACGGCATCGTCGCCCAGACGGGAGAGAACCCGCAGGTCTTCCGCCTGGCCCTCGACCTCTCCGAGCAGCTGCCACTCAACCTCGAGGCGCTGCGCAATCATTTCCTGCAGCGGGAAGAGCCGGCGCCGCCGGCCGTGGACGCGTCCGAGGGGGACTCCGGCTTCGAATTCGATCTGGACGCCCTCGAGGGGCTGTCTCTTGGCGAGGACGAGGCGCCCTAGCGGTTATGCCAGGTCGAGCAGGTCGATCAGCGCGGCGTGGATGTGGCGGTTCGAGGCTACCGTCTCGCGGCCGCTGCGCGGCGGCGGGCCGCCCCGCATGTTGCTGATGGCGCCGCCGGCCTCTTGGACGATGAGCAGCCCCGCCGCCACATCCCACGGGTGGAGCTTCATCTCCCAGAAGCCGTCCAAGCGGCCCGCGGCGACGTAGCAGAGGTCGAGTGCCGCGGATCCGTCCCGGCGCACCGCCCGCGCCTGCTTGATCACGTGGGCGAAGTGGTTGAGATTGTCCTCGAGGCTCTTGCGGATGTCGTAGGCGAAGCCGGTGGCCAGCAGCGCCGCGCCGAAATTCGCCTCGTTCGAAACCCGCAGCGCGCGCCCGTTGAGAAATGCTCCCTCGCCGCGCACCGCGCTGTACAGCTCGTCGAGGAGCGGATCGTAGACGACTCCCACCTCGCGTTCGTCGTTGTGCTCGACGCCGATGGAGACGCAGAAACGCGGATAGCCGTGCGCGTAATTGGTGGTGCCGTCGAGCGGATCGACGATCCAGCGCCATTCCGCGCCGTCGCGGTCACTGCCGCCGCCTTCCTCGGCGAGGATCGCGTCGTCGGGGCGCTCCTTCCCGAGAGCGTCCACGATGAGGGCCTCGCAGGCCTTGTCGACCTCGGTTACCAGGTCGGTGGAGGCGCTCTTGGTGCGGATCTCGATGTCGGTCTCGTAGCGCTCGCGTTGGATCGCGCCGGCTTCTCGGGCGAGTCGCACCGCCAGCTCGAGCACCGCTTGGCTGTCGCTCATCTATCCTCCAGGGGCAGTCGGAAGAGCTGCCGCGCGTTGAGTGTGGTGGCTGCGGCTACTTCCTCGACGTCGCGACCCTGGGTCTCTGCCAGCACCGCGCCCACCCGGGTCACCCAGGCCGGCTCGTTGCGTTTGCCGCGGTGGCCCTGGGGCGCCAACAGCGGCGCGTCAGTTTCCACCAGCAAGCGGTCGAGGGGGAGCGCGCGTGCCGTGTCTCGCAGCTCGTGCGCGTTCTTGAAGGTCAAGATCCCGGAGAAGGAGACCAGCAGGCCCGCGTCGAGCGCGCGCCGGGCGAACTCGCTGCTGCCGGTGTAGCAGTGCAGAACGCCGCTGAGGCGGCCTGCGCCCTCGCTCTTCCAGATGTCGAGCACCTCGTCGAAAGCGTTGGGCTCGTCGCCGCGCACGTGCAGAGAGACCGGAAGATCGTGCGCTCGCGCCCAGCCGAGCTGCTCGGCAAAGACCCGGCGCTGCACGTCGCGAGATGAATTCATGTAGTGATAGTCGAGGCCGCATTCCCCGATGCCCACCACGCGCGGATGCCCGAGCCACGCGAGCAGCCGCTCTCGCGTGGCGTCATCCAGCTCGCTCGCCTCATGGGGGTGCACGCCGACCGTCGCGAAGACCCGCGAGTCCTGCTCGGCCAGTGCAACGGCGCGCTGATTTTGCTGGATGCCGTAGCCGGAACCGATGCCGATGAATGCCTCCACGGCATCGGCCTCGGCGCGGTCGAGCGCCGCTGTGCGATCTTCGGAGAAATCGTCTGCGGTGACGTGGCAGTGGCTGTCGAGCCACATTAGTTCGATTTCTCGATCTCGATGCGCGGGAAGAGGGCGGCGCCCTTCTGAGTGGGAGTGCCCGGGGCGAGCGCATCCCAGCGCGCGGCGTCGTCGGGCAGCCGCGCGCTCTCCAGCGCATCCGGAATGCCCAGCCGCTCGAGCAGGACGGGAGCCGTCTCGGGGAGGAAGGGTGCCAACAACAGGGCCAGCGAGCGCAGCGCCTGGCAGCTGGTGTAGAGCGTCGTCGCCACCCGCTTCTCCCAGCCGTCGGCCTGCTCCTTTGCGATCTTCCACGGCGCCTGCTCTTCCAAGTAACGGTTCACCGCGTCGGACAATGCGAAGATGCATTCGAGTGCGTGGTGGGGTTCGCAGCGGCGCACGGATTCGTCGACCTGGGCCGCCGTGGTTGCGGCGAGCTGGGCGATGGCCTGCTCGTCCGGGCCCGTGGGCCCGGGCTCGGGTACGGTGCCGCCCGCGTAGCGCGCCGTCATGTTGAGCGTGCGGCTGACCAGGTTGCCCAGGTTGTTCGCCAGGTCGGCGTTGATGCGCCTCACCAGCGCGGCCTCGGTGAAGTCGGAGTCCGATCCAAAGGCGAGATCGCGCAGCAGGAAGTAGCGCAGCGCATCGAAGCCGAAGCGCTCCTTCAGCGCCAGCGGTGACACGGCGTTGCCGAGACTCTTCGAGAGCTTGCGGCCCTCGACGTTCCAGAAGCCGGTCACGTCGAGATGGCGATACGGTGGCAGGCCGATGGCGCGCAGCATGCACGGCCAGAAGACCGCGTGCGGCTTCAGGATGTCCTTCCCGATCACATGCTCGGCGCTGGCCCAGTACTTCTCGAAGTTCGGCCCGTCCGGGTAGCCGATGCCGGTGAGGTAGTTGATCAACGCGTCGAACCAGACGTAGCAGACGTAGTTCGAGTCGAAGGGCAGCTCGATGCCCCAGTCGAGGCGCGTCTTCGGCCGCGAGATGCAGAGGTCGCCGAGTCCACTCTCGTCCCGGAGCATGCCCAGCACTTCGTTCCTGTAGCGCTCGGGGCGGATCAGATCGGGCCGTGCCTCGAGTGTCTCCGCCAGCCATTCGAAGTGCTCGCTCATCTTGAAGAAGTAGTTCGATTCCTTCTGTCTCTCCGGCTCGCGCTCGTGGTCGCGGCACTTGCCGCCCTCCATGTCGCGCTCCGTCAGGAATCGTTCGCAGCCGACGCAGTAGAGGCCCTCGTACTCGCGGAATTCGATCTGACCGGCGTCGTAGATGCGCTGGAGGATTGTCTGCACCACGTCGCAGTGATGCGGGTCGGTCGTGCGAATGAACTGATCGAAGGAAAAGCCGATGGTTTCCCATGTCTCGCGGAACGCATTCGAGTAGCGATCGGCCACGGACTGGGGCGTGGTGCCCTCGCTAGCCGCCACTTCGGCGATCTTCTCGCCGTGTTCATCGCTCCCGGTCAGAAAGTAGGTTTCCTCTCCGGCGAGTCGGTGATAACGCGCAAGCGTGTCGGCCAGGCTGGTGCCGTAGGCGTGACCCAGATGCGGATCGGCATTCACGTAGTAGATCGGGGTCGTGACGTAGAAAGCGCGGCTCACTGGGCAGCTCCGTGCAGGGCGAGAAGCGCGCGCTCTGCGACCATCTGCGGGTTGGCGTTGCGCCGGTCGAGCACCTTGCGGCAGGCCGAGAGCTCTCGGTCGGCATCGAGGGCACGCCGCACGTCGCGCTGCGCGCGCGCCTCCGCAGCGACCCGCGCGCGCAGCCAGGCGGCACCGGTGTCGAGAAGGGTGTGCACCGCCGCCGCGGCCGGCGCGCGCGCTCCTCGATATTCCTGTGCCCAGCTCAAGAGCCGAGGCAGTGGGGCGCCCCGCAGATCGTCGAAGCGACTCACGATCTCCGCGTTCTCGGGATCGGTGAGGGTGGTGTCGGGCTCCGGTGGGAAGACCACGCGTTGGCACCGCGAGCGCACGGTGGCGAGAAGGCTCGCCGAACTGGTCGCCACCAGCACCAGGGTGGTGCGGGGCGGCGGCTCTTCGAGAACGCGCAGCAGGGCGTTCTGGGCCTCGGGGTTCAACCACTCGGCGTCCGCCACCACGGCCGCACGGCGCCCTTCGCCCTCGCCGCGCAGGCGCAGACTCTGCTGCAGCTGGCGGATCTGGGCGATGCGCACACGCGTGTCGGTGGCGCCGCGCTCTATCCACAGGAGATCCGGGTGGTCGCCGATGTGGCGCAGCAGCGGCCCGCTCTTGCCGCTGCCATCGAGGGGGATCTCGTCGCGTGCGCCGGACCGCCGGCACTCGCGGCAGGCCTCGCACGGTCCGGGCGCGGGCCCGGTGCAGACGCAGGCCCGGACGAAGGCCAGAGCGGCTTCGCGGGGGGCCGTTCCGGGGCCCGCGAGCAGGTAAGCGGAGTGCAGCCGCCCGCTGGTCAGGCAGCGCTCGAGAAGCGGCGGATGTGCGGAATTGGGCGGGGCCACAGAGGGCAGAAACTAGCGGAAGCCACCGCTTCTGTGACGTCGATCCCGCTGGCCGGGGCGGCCCGCGCCGATGCAGGGTGTCGGGCCCTGAGGGGGCCTCAGGCCCCCGCAGGTGAGGTGCAGCGGCCGGCCGCAAGCGTCCTGGATCACTTCGTTCTCAAGTCCTCCGGGTTCCTCGCCGATCACAGGCTCATCTCACCCATTCCACGGAAGGAATCTCTCGATGGCACTCAAATCGTTCGGTCGCGGCGGCAGTGAAGACGGCAGCGCTCCCAGGGCTTCCAGCCCGCCCACGAGCAGCGGATCGGCCTCCGGCGGGCTCACCGCATTCATCGATCAGGGCTCGGAGTTCGAGGGCAAGCTCTCGTTCAAGGACACCGTCCGCATCGACGGCAGCTTCCGCGGCGAGATCGCGAGCGAGAACACGCTGATCGTGGGCGAGAGCGGGGTGATCGAAGCTTGCATCCGTTCGCAGACCATCGTGATCAGCGGCACCGTGGACGGCGACGTCATCGCCACGACCAAGGTGATGTTGCACAAGACCGGTCGGGTGAACGGCAACATCCAGACGCCCTCTCTCGTGATGGAAGAGGGCGCCTGGGTGAACGGCCAGGTCAAGATGGACTGTGCCTCGAACGCCAAGAGCGGCTCGAACCTCAAAGCCATCGGAGGCGGCAGCTCGAAGAACGACGACGCGAAGGGCGACCACGCGAAAGAGAGCTGACCCACTCGGCAACGGAGCGGCCCCGCTCCTCTCTTCGCTCTGGGGCTCAGCTGACCTTGTAGACGTCGTCGCCTTCGCGCACGCGTTGCGACAGGTGGACGCCGATCTGCTGGCCGGCACGCGCGACTGCGATCGGCTCGTGATTGACCTCCATGCGGTCGATCTTCTGGTAGTAGTCGGTCGTGTGGCCCCGCACGTGGACGGTGTCTCCCACGCGTAGCTCGCCGCTTTCGATGCGCACTGCTGCGGCGTTCACGTGATCCCAGTAGTGGGCCACGCTGCCGATCCGCTCGCCGCTGGCTGCGGCGACCGGGGCCACCGGCGGTTGCGGCGGCGGCGGCGGTGTGACCGGAGCTGCGGTCACGCGGGGCATGACCGGAGCGGCCGGCACGGGGGGAATCGCCGGAGCGGCCGGCACGCGGGGCGGTGCCGGCAGCAGGGGCGGTGCAGCAGCGACCGTCGTGGTGCGGCCCGCAGGTGCCTCGCGGCGAGCGGTCGTCGTGGTCTTGCGCACCGCCGGCTTGCGCCGAACGGGCTTCTTCTTGCGGGTGGCCTTCTGGGCCGCCTTGCGCCGGGTCGTTCTCTTGCGCGCGGGCTTGCGTCGGGCCGGCTTCTTCCTCGTGGTCTTCTTCCGTGTGGCCTTCTTGCGGGTCGCTTTCTTTCGCGTGGTCTTCTTCCGCGCGGCCTTCTTGCGGGCCGGCTTCTTCCTCGTGGTCTTCTTCCGTGTGGCCTTCTTGCGGGTCGCTTTCTTTCGCGTGGTCTTCTTCCGCGCGGCCTTCTTGCGGGTCG
>JAFDDG010000150.1 GCA_019310965.1 Deltaproteobacteria bacterium | reverse complement strand
CGCCGGAAGGGCGGCGGCACCAATGGCGATCCCGTGAAGCGTCTTGCGGCGAAGCGCCAAAGCTCAGTGGTTCTCGCGCAGATCCAATCCCGCGTAGAGCCCGGCCACCGCGTCGGCGTAGCCGTTGAAGGGCAACGTCTGGCGCTTGCGAAACTCGCCGATGCGCCGCTCGCGCTTCTGGCTCCAGCGCGGGTGATCGACCGCCGGATTGACGTTTGCGTAGAAGCCGTACTCCCGCGGTGCCGAAAGGTTCCAGCTGGTGGCTGGTCGCTGCTCGGTCAGGCGGATCCTGACGATCGATTTGATGCTCTTGAAGCCGTACTTCCACGGCACCACCAGCCGCAGCGGCGCGCCATTCTGGTTCGGCAGCGTGCTTGCGTACATGCCGACGGCGAGGATCGTGAGTGGGTGCATGGCCTCGTCGATGCGCAGCCCCTCGCGGTAGGGCCAGTCGAGGAGCGAGCGGCGTTGGCCGGGCAGGTGCTCGGGATCGAGCAGCGTTTCGAACGCGACGTAACGCGCCTTCGACGTGGGTTCGAAGCGCCTCAGCAGATCGCCGAGCGGGAAGCCGACCCAGGGGATCACCATCGACCAGGCCTCGACGCAGCGTAGGCGGTAGATGCGTTCTTCCAGTGGGTGTGGCTTCAGGATGTCGTCGAGGTCGAAGCGCCCCCGCCTTGCGACCTCGCCTTCGATGGTCAGTGTCCACGGTTTGGTGCGCAGCGCCGCCGCGTTGCGCACCGGGTCGCCCTTTCCGGTGCCGAGCTCGTAAAAGTTGTTGTACGTGGTGGCGTCCGCGTAGTCGGTCGAGGGCTCGTCGGTCGAGAATGCTCCCGCGCGTGCGTTCAGCGGCGTGCGTGTGGGCTCGGCCTCGGCGCGGGCCAGGCTGGGCAGGCTGGCGGCGGCGCCCAGCGCCAGCGCGCCGCCGATGAACTCGCGACGGCGGAGAAAGAGGCGCGGGTCCGTGACCTCCCGTTCGGGAAGCCGGAAGAGCGGGTCTTGGGCCACGTCGGTCTCCTCGATCGTAGAGCGTGGCACTTTGCTGCCGAGCTCGCCGCCGGGGATTCATCCCGGCGCCGCCCAGCGCGGTGTACAGCGCTCGGGCCGTCCGGCCGAAGAGCCCAGCGATGTCTGATTCGATCGATCCGCAGGGGGCTGGGATCGAGGTCTCGCCCGAGGAGAAGCGCTTTCTCCGCGGCTTCGTGCGCCGCCAGCTCGTGCCTTGGACGCTGATGTTGCTGGCCGTCGGAGCACTTGGTGTCGGGTGGAGGGGCGGCGGCGACGCGTCGGATCTGGAGGCCCGCACCGCCGCAGCGTTGGCCCAGGTGCGCAACGAGAACCAGAAGCTGCGCGCCGAGCTGGTTTCGCTGCGCAGCGAGATGGCGGGGGCTTCGGCGTCTCACTCGGGCGGCGATGAGCTCGAACGGCGTGTCGAGGACGCCAAAGCCAACGTGCGCATGATCGAGTCGCGCATCAGCGCCGCCCTCGAGCGTCGCATCAATGCGCTCGAGGCCGGCCTCGCTCGGGGCGCGACGGCATCGGCCAGCGCCGAAGCCGGCCCGCCGCCGGAGGCGGCGGCCTGGGACGTGAGCGCGATCCTCGATCGCCTCTACGCGCTCGAGATGCGCGAGGGCCAGAGCGGCTCGGCCGCCAGCGACACTCGCGTCGCCGCCGTCGAGCGCCGCCTCATTCAGCTCGAAGCGGCCACCCAGGGCGTGCCCTTGCCGGCTGCCCCTGCTCCCACCTACTGAGCCCCGAAATCTCGCGTGGCGGCAGGGCGTGAGTGCTCCCGGCCGAGACGGGTGCGAGTGCGCTTGCTTGACCGGCCCGCGTCGGAACCTACCCTTGTTCTTCGGCGTCGAATCAGCCTGGAGAGATCGATGAAGCGTGTCTTCCTTTTCGTGATGACCAACATCGCGGTGCTCATCGTGTTGAGCATCGTGCTGCGATTGCTCGGCGTGGACAGCATTCTCGAAGAACGCGGTGGGGGGCTCAACTACCGGAACCTGCTCGTCTTCTCCGCCGTCTTCGGCATGGGGGGCAGCTTCATCTCGCTGGCGATCTCGAAGTGGATGGCCAAGCGCAGCACCGGTGCCGTGGTCATCGAGCAGCCGAGCAACGACGCGGAGGCGTGGCTCGTGCAGACGATCGGGCATCAGGCGCAGGCGGCCGGAATCGGCATGCCGGAGGTTGCGATCTTCCCGTCCGACGCGCCCAATGCCTTTGCCACCGGCGCGCGCCGTGACTCCGCGCTCGTCGCCGTCAGCAGCGGCCTGTTGCGCAACATGAATCGCGATGAGGTCGAGGCGGTGCTGGCCCACGAAGTGAGCCATGTGGCCAGCGGCGACATGGTGACGCTGACCCTGATCCAGGGCGTGGTGAATACGTTCGTGATCTTCCTGTCGCGTATCGTCGGCTATGCCGTCGATCAGTTCATGCGTGGCAACAACGATCGCGGCGGCCCGGGCATGGGCTTCTTCCTGGCGTCGTTCGTGGCGCAGATCGTGCTGGGCTTCCTGGCCAGCACCATCGTCTTCTGGTTCTCACGACGCCGCGAATTCAGCGCCGATGCGGGCGGTGCCCGCCTGGCGGGCCGCGAGAAGATGGTCTCCGCGCTCGAGCGCCTGCAGGCCCAGACCCAGCCGGCCGAGCTGCCGGAGGCGATGGCTGCCTTCGGCATCTCCGGCGGCCGGACGCGGCTCGGGCGCCTGTTTGCGACGCATCCGCCGCTGCAGGAGCGGATCGAAGCGCTGCGGAGCGGCTGATCTCACCGGGGGGACGGGAGTGGCGCTCAGTCGCTCCGCCGCTCACCCCGGATGCGTGCGACGCCGGCCAGCACCAGGTGCACGAGTTCGCCCTGGCGGCAGGTGTCTGTCTTGGAGAACACCTGCTTGAGCTGGCTGCGCACGGTGTTCATCGTGACGCCGCGCTCGCCGGCGACCTGATCCAGTGAGTGGCCCTCGGCGATCAAGCGCACCAGGTCGGCTTCTGCGTGGGTGAGGTCGTAGAGCGACTCGAGAACCTCGGTGGTGCCGACCTGGCCGATCTCGGGGTCCGCGACGAAGAGGATTGCCTTCATCTCATCTTCCCGCGAGCCGGGTGCACCGGCCAGCAGCGGGATCAGCATGATCGAAAAGCCGCGGCGCCCAGAAGGTCTTGGCACCGCCACCACCTCACCGACCGGACGGCCCCGGCTGGGCACCTGCTCGAGACACGCCTCGAGCGCCTCGTGCAGCGCGCGGTTGCGGCGTTCGTCGCTGAGCCACGGCTGGCCGCGGCGCAGGCTGAAGCCGTCGTCCTGGGCGAGAATGTCGTTCGCGCTCGTATTCGTGAGCACCACGCGGCCTTCGGCGTCGAGCAGCAGCACGCCCGTGGGGAGCCGATTGATCGCCATCTTCAGGACGTCGGTCTCATGGCGTGCCTGGCGCAACTCGCGGTGGATGGAGTATGCGCGCGCCAGGTGGGGCACCAATGAGTCGAGCAGCGCCAGGTCGTCGCTGTCGATCCGGCGCCCGCCTTCGCGCGGGTAGATGACGATGCCCGACATCGGGCGGCCGTCTTGCAGCGCGATCAAGTGACAGAGCGGCCACTCGGGTGCGAGGCCCTGGGGCCGCATGAAGTCGAGGTAGAGCGCGGAGTCGTCGATGTCCTGGTCGAGCAGCAGTTCGCTCGCGGAGCCGAAGCGTCCGCGGAAGACAGAGTGGTCCAAGGAGCCCCAGGGCAACCCCTCGAGGGTCAGCTTGAGAAACACGGGGTGATAGGACTCGTCTATGCCGAACGAATGGAAGTCGTCGGGTGACGGCTCCTCGTCCGGCAGGCGCAGGGAGATCTGGATGGCGGCGCCGCCGAGCTCCTCGGACAGGGCGCGCAACACGCTGTCCCAGGCGGCCGGCTCGACGGTCGCCCGATAGATCTGCTCGACCAGTTGTAGGGCGCGCGCGTGGTCTCGCATGGTCAGCCCGGCCCCGCGGCCACAGCCGCGGGCTCCTCTTACAGAGGAAGTATACGGCAGGGGGTCGTGCGTGTTGCGCAAACGCGAGATT